>CAYRKT010000039.1:0-14111 GCA_964425005.1 uncultured Synergistia bacterium | reverse complement strand
GCCTTCCACATGTGGAAGGCCCAGACGTCGTGGTGCTGGGAGACCAGGTAGGCCAGGACGCTCGCGAAGACCAGCCTGGGAGCCGAGGAGAAGACCTCGACCATCGCCGAGTCGTCCGCGAACGGAGCGGGGGGTACGAATATCGCCGCCGCTGAGACCAGGAGCAGGACCAGGTTGGCCCACAAACCGGCCCAGACCAGACCCCTGGCGCACCTCTTGCCGAAGGCCTCGCTGGCCACGTCGGTGATGGCGAAGGTCAAGGGGTAGAAGAAGACCCCCAGGGGGACCACCAGAGGCCCCAGCTGGACCAGCTTGGAGGAGATCACGTTGCAGAGCACCACCAGGGAGCAGAAGAGCCCGGAGAGCGTCAGGGGGGCGGAGCTCAACTTGCGCCTCCCTCCCCCAGCGACCCAATGGAGGTGGTGACCCTTATCCCACCCCTCACGTTGTAGACCATCGTCACCCGAAGCCTCCCGGTGCGAAGGAGAGCCCTGAGATCCTCGTATATACGCCTGGTGGCCTCCTCCTGGTATATCCCCACGTTCCTGAAGCTCACGAAGTAGTACTTCAGGGACTTGAGCTCGACTATCCTGCCCCCGTCGGGATAGTACTCGATCACCACCCTCCCTATGTCGGGAAGCCCCGAGAAGGGGCACACCGCCGAGAACTCGTCCGTCTCGATCCTTATGAGTTCATCCCTGCAGCCGAACTCTATCGGCTCGAGCAGGTCGCTCCTTATGTGCTCCTGCCCCACGAAGTCGAAGGTCATCCCCTCGGCCTTAGGCATCCCACCACCTCCGCTTCGGACCTAGCTCTTAGGCCTTCCCACCGGGATAATATACAGGGGAGAAGCGCCCCGGGGCAAGCCCAGCAGGGAGACCACCTCCCCGTCGCGGAAGGCCCCAACCGGCACCGCCCCAAGGCCCAGCGAGACAGCCTGGAGCAGGACGTTCTGGGCCACGTGCCCCGCCTCCAGCGTCGAGTACCTGACTCCCCTCTCGCCGTACTTCACCCTGCTCCTGTCGTAGAAGGCCACCACCACGAGGCAAAGGGGGGCCTCCTCCACCCAGGCCTGCCCCAGCGCCGCCGAGGAGAGCGCCCGGGACACCTCCTCGAGCTTCACCGGCTCGAGCGAGTGCCCCAGGGGACGATAGAGGTACACCCCAGGGGTGAGCCCATGAACCCTCCTCACCACCGCGTAGACGTCCACCGGATACAGCGCCCCCGCCGAGGGAGCGGTCCTGTAGCCCCGAGGATGGGTCGTACCGCCCGCCGCCCATAGCAGCCTGGAAAGATCGAAGAGCGAAAGGGGCTCGTCCCCGAAGCTTCTGACCGACCTGCGCGACGCAAGAGCCTGCTCCAGCGGCATCCCCCCCAAAGGACCCAGCTCCGGCAAGGGGATGGCCCCCAGGCAAACCCCCTCCAGCAGGGCTAAAGCGCCGGCGACCGCCAATAGCCCATGCCTAAGCCACATCCCCATCACCTCCCGAAAGATCCTACCAGATCACCCCTGAAAATTTTGAGCATATGCTTACACCCCCCCCGAAGGGGGTGCGGCGGTGGGGAGGAAAAGACTCAGGGGAAGGGTGAGCTTCAGGCCTGGGAGGCGGGGCTTCGCGCCGATCTCGGGGGCCCAGGAGGCGGTGGAGCTGGAGGCCGACCTGAAGGGGCTTTACCAGGAGGACCCCTCTGAGCTCATGGGGGTCTCGAGGGCCGCCTTCGGGAGGATCCTGGAGGGGGCCAGGCGCAAGTTGGCCGAGGCCCTGGTGGGGGGAAAGGCCCTGCGGCTGAAAGAGGAGGTCCAGCGCCCAGCTCAGGAGGGGATCCCGCGTCGCGGGTGCAGGAGGGGGAAAGCCCTGGACAGGAGGTGAGACCGGATGAGAGGCAGGTTCTGCGACGGGACCAGACACCGCCCCTGCGGCGCAAGGAGGGGCTTCGGCGGGGGCTTATGACTCTGCGGCGGGGGCACCGGTACGGTGCCCGAGGGCCTAAAGGGACAGATAGCCTGGCTCAAGGAGAGGAAGAGGGCCATCGAGGGGCGGATCAAGAGGCTCGAGGCCTCCTCGCACGAGGAGGGAGTGAAGACCAGCGCGCCCCCGGACCGCGGCTTAATGCGCGCTAGCCCCTCAGGACCTTGATCGAGAGGGAGCTCACCCTCCCGGAGGGGGTCCTGGAGGCTCGCTTGGCCTCCATCTTGACCGACGCCACCTCCATCGATAGCTCCTCGCTGTCCCTTAATGACCTGAAGTCTCCCACCAGGGCCGCCACGGAGACCGTCACCGCCGGCACGCTTCCCTCTTCCCCGGAGCAGCGAAGCTCCAGGGGGCGAAGCCTCTCGCGGAAGGCCGACTCCAGGGCGGATATCAGGGCCAGGGAGGCCTCCCTAACCGACGGCTCGTCCGTCGCCCTGGAGACGACCACGAAGTCGTCGCCCCCCACGTGGCCGACGAAGGCGTCCTCGCCGAAGAGCTCAGGCGCCCTATCCCTAAGGACCTCGGCCGTGAGGGAGATTATCTCGTCCCCCACCTTGAAGCCCAGCCGGTCGTTCAGCTCCTTGAACCCGTTCAAGTCCACGTACATCACCGAGCCGCCGGGGCTCTCCAGGAGCAACCTGATCCTGGCCTCTATCAGTGCGTTCCCCGGAAGCCCGGAGAGGGGGTTCAGGTTCCTGGCGTAGTCGCGCTGAAGCTCAGCGGTCCTCTCCAGAAGCCTTCTAACCGAGACCACCCCGTAGTACCTGCCCCCTCTGGTCACCACCACGTAGTCGTAAATCCTATCCTCGTCCCTCCTGGTGGCCATCATGGAGACCTCTATGAGGGGGGCGTAGTAGTCCACCACCAGGGGGTGCCTGTCCATGATCGACTCCACCGGACGCCTCAGGAAGATCTCCTGACCGTAGGGGCGAGCGAGCATCTGGTCGAACCGGCTCCTCATCACGAGCCCCAGGGGGAGGCCCTCCTCGTCGACCACCACCAGGCCCATGTACCCCTCCCTCGCGAAGACGCCCCTCACCTCGGCGCAGGTCATGTGAGGCGGTATCCCCGAGTCCTTCATGGCTATCTCCCCGACGGGGAACCCGAAGGGGTCGTTCTGGGCTATCCTCATGGCGAAGGACCTGCGCTTAAACAGCTCCTCCGCGTAGGGGTTGAGCTTTACCGGCGGCTCCTGGGGCTGAGCCAGGTAGTACCCCTGGAAGAGGTGAAAGCCCATCTCCATGAGCTTGTCCGCCTCCTCCTCCGTCTCCACCCCCTCTGCCACCACCTCGATGCCGTTGGACCTCCCTATGTCCAGGAGGGCCCTGCATATGCTCTCCTTGAACCGGTCCCGGTGCAGGTTCCTGACTATGGAGCGCTCCACCTTCACGTAGTCGGGCCTCACCGCCAGGAGGAGGTTGAGGCTGGAGTGCTGGCTCCCTATGTCGTCCAGGGCCACCATGTAGCCCTGCGACCTGTAGTGGTCCATGAGCCTCCTTATCTCCTCCCCGAAGAATCCTTCGGAGGAACGCTCGGTCACCTCTATCACCACGTCGGAGGGGCTCATGCCGGCGCCCCTGACCAGGTCGAGGGTGAGCCCCCTGGCCATCGAGGCATCCCTGCCAAGGTGAACGTCCACGTTCAGAAAGAGCTTCCCCTTAAGCCCCAGCGCCTTGAAGCGCTCTATGGCCAGAGCCCTGCAGAGGTAGTCCAGATCCCACAGAAGCCCGTGGTTCCTGGCGGCCTCGAAGAGCTGAAGGGGCTTCTCGACGTGCGTACCCACGGGCCCTCTGGACAGAGCCTCGTACCCCATCACTGCCAGGTACTTGGAGGAGTATATGGGCTGGAAGAGGGTCCTGATAGAGCGCTTCTCCAGGATCTCCTCCAGCAGAGCCCTCTCCTGCCTGAAGGCCCTCTCCTCCTGCCACATCTCCACGATCGAGGATATCAAGAGGAAAAAACACCTCCCGCGCCCCAACCTCCGCGGGAGGCATTTTAACACAGCGCCGTTAAGGGCCCATAAAGCACTACAGCCTGAAGCCCCCGTTCCTGCTCTTGTACCTCTTCATTATCACGTTGGTCCTCACCCTCACTATACCCTTCTTGGTGTAGACCCTCTCCAGGACGAACCTCTCCAGGTCCTTCATGTCGGCCAGCAGGGCGTGCATGTGGAGGGTGCTCTCCCCCGTCATGAGGTAGATGTTCTCCACCACCTCCTCCTGGGCCAGCTCCCTCGCCACCTCGTCCAGGTACTGGGGCTCCACCTCGATCTCGAAGAAGGCCGAGACGTTCCTCCCAAGCCTCTCGGGGCTAAGTATGACGGTGAACTTCTCGATGATGCCCAGGTTAACCAGCCTCCCCACCCGCTCCTTTATGCTCACCCGGGTGAGCTTGAGCCTCCGCCCCAGCTCGGCGTAGCTGGCCCTGCCGTCCCTGATGAGCTCCTCTATTATGAGCTTGTCCACCTCGTCGAGAACCGAGCCCTCGAGCTTCCTCCTCCTGCCCATCTCTAATCCCCCGTTTCCTTCGAAAATTAACTGGCCACCCCACTTTAGAGGCTAAATAAACGATGACAAGTATATTACGTGGGGGGTAAAAATGTCAACGATTAGACGGGAGCTTACCGCAATAAAGGGCGACCGTCCCCCGCGATAAACCTCCTTTTGTGGGCTATATCTCCAGCACCCTGTCATATGGCAGATCGGCTTTGTCGACGGGCTTCGGAGCCTCGTCGGGGTAACCTATGGCGACGATAGCTTCCACTCTATAGCGATCGGGCAGCCCCAGCACCTCCCTCACGATCTCCTCGGCCGGTCTTTCGCCTCGAAAGCGGTTACGCACCTGAACCCAACAACTGCCAAGGCCCAGGGAGAAGGCGGCGAGGTGAGCGATCGTGCAGGCCACAGAGGCGTCCTCCACCCACACGTCGGACTCCCCCTCGTCGGCGGCCACCACCAGCGCCAGGGGGGCGCCAGCCAGGAACTGGCCGCCCCTGTCCTTGGCCTCGGAGAGGGCCTTTATCTTGTCCCTGTCCCTGACGAAGACGAAGAGCCAGGGCCTCTTGTTCTTGGAGGAGGGGCTTCTCAGGATCGCCTCCTTCAGGAGCTCCACCTTCTCGGGCTCCACGGGCACGTCCTTGAACTTCCTCACGCTCCTCCTGTTCCTGAGGAGTTCTAAAAGCTCCAATTTCAACACCTCCTGAGGGCGAGATCTCGCGCGCGGGCAGGATCGAGCTCAAAGGACCCGGCGCCGAAAGGGGACCCGGATGATATGATATACCCCCCCGCGGGGGCACAGGAAGGGATAGAAGGGGACAGGACGGAGGAGGAGGTCCAAAGAGGTAGTCCTCTCTTCCTGGACATGACCGAGGACCCGAAGATCCTCTTCGACGGGGGAGACCTCCCGAAGAGCTACCTCCAGCGCCTGAGGGAGAGGCTTTCTAAGGATAGGGGCCAGGAGGATCTTCCGGGGGGACGCCTGGCACTGGGTCCTGAAGGAGGGCTAAAGGAGGGGGGACCTCATAGAGCTATGACCAGCAGGGACCTCGCGAGAAGCTACCTCTTCGAGGCGCAAAAGAGGCTAAAGGCGCTATAGGTCCTCGTGGAGGAGTAGGACTACTCCGACCTGTTACGCGAGGCACAGGAGCTGGTGGAGCCATCGGTGAAGGCGATGCTCAGATACATCGGCGTGGAGCCGCCCAAGCAGAACGAGGTCAGCTGCCTGCTCCTGGAGCACCAGGAGAGGCTGCCCCCCAAGGTCTCGAGGGCCCTCCCCGAGTTGGTCAGGATCTCCAGGTGGCTCAGGAAGGAGAGGGAGTTCGCCCTCCGAGGCGACGTGGACCTCATACCCACCTAGGAGTACACCCGAGAGGACGCCACGAGGGCCGTGGAGGACGCCCGCGCCGTCGTCGAGGTGGCCAAGAGCTCGATCGAGGGGTTCAGACCTCCTACCTGAGTCGGAGCCTGAGGCGCAGGGAACCGTCCTCCTCCCCCACGGCCCAGAGGGCATCGAACAGGAGGCTCAGCTGGGAGACCGCCTCTCGAGGGGCCTCCAGCTCGCTCCCCACCCCCAGCAGGTCCGCGAGGGGTGAGATCCCCCTGAGGTCGGAGCCCAGCTCGTCCAGGTGGGCCCACAGGAGGAACCTGGCGGAGCGGGGGAACTCAAGCCCAGGGGGGAGGGGAAAGGGATCGGCCGAGGGCTTCCCCAGCCCGAAGACGGCGAAGGACCCCCTCCTGCCGAAGAATAGCTCCATCGGGAAGGAAGAGGTGAAAAGCTCATCGAAACCCGGAAGCCTCTTCGACCCGAGGAGGGCGGACGCTATCGCCCCCTCCAGCCCCGACCTGGCCCTGGGGCCTATGGCCCTGGGCCTGGACATCTCCGCCAGGAACCTGAGGGCGGGCCACCTCAAGCCCAGGGCCGAGAAGCTACCTCCCAGCAGGACGAAGGCCTGTCCGTCCAGCTCCTCCCCCCTCACGTCCAGGAAGGAGCGGGCGAGCTCCCGCACCTGAGGGGGGGCTTCGGAGAACCACAGCACCAGGGAGGCCTCCTTCCCGAAGAGGACCTCCACGGCCGGGCGAGCCGGGGGAAAGCCCTTCGTCCGCTCCTCCACCCACTCGCCCCTCAGGGAGAGGGAGAGCTCATCCCCCTCCAGGCCCATCGTTCCGTCGAGCTTCGAGGGTTCCTCCCAGGAGGCCCCCTTAAGGACGAAGAAGGCTCCATCGCGCTTAAAGCCCAGCGAGGGCCTCCTGCCCTCGAAGGACTCCACCAGGTCGGAGAGCAGCTTCGGGCTCGAGGCGAAGAGGAGATCCCCATAGGCGAAGCAGGCGTAAAGACCCCCCGGCGAAAGGGCCCTGAGCTCATCTATTTCCACCAGGTAAACCCTCCTTCCGCCCACCTCCCCGAATACCCTGGCCGAGGCGGAAAGATCTCCCACCAGGAAGGAACCCCTCTCCAGAAGGGAAGAAGCCGCCCTGGCCCTGGGAGAGGCGGGCCTCATCGCGCCCAACACCCACCTGGGCGGCGAGAAGCCCCCGGGGGAGATCTCCGCCATCAGGGCGACCTCGCCGAAGTCGGAGGGAAGAACGTCGCCCTTCTTCCCAACGAGAGGGTCCGCCGACCTCAAGGTCGCAGCGTCCAGCCTCAGCAGAAGTAGAAGCCCGGAATCCGAGCCCTCAAGCCTGGGGAGCTGCTCCACCAGGTCTCTTCGCCCCACCTGAGGACGGAGGAGGCCGCAGGTCAGGAACGCGAGCAACCCCAGCACCGCCAGAGCCGAGAGCAAAAGACCCCTTCGCAACCGGGATCACCCCTTTCGCCAAAGGAGGTGAGGGTTTAAATTATACCCCATGGGGGGAGGGCGATCTAATCCGTGAGCTCTGCCAGGGAGTTCAGGGAAATGCTCAAGGACCTCAAGATAAGGGCCAACACCGACTTGGGGCAGAACTTCCTGCTGGACGAGGGGATCCTCCGCGGGATGGTGGATCTGGCCTCCGTGGGCAAGGAGGACCTGGTGATAGAGGTGGGGGCAGGGCCGGGTCTTCTGACCTATCTGCTGGCCCAGAGGGCCGGCAGGGTGGTGGCGATAGAGATAGACCCCCGCTTCAGGCCCATATGGGAGAGGACGATCCTCAAGCTCCCCAACGTGGAGGTGTTGCTGGAGGACGCCTGCGGGGTGGACATGAGGGCGATAGAGCTTAGAGCCGCCTCCATGGGATACCGCCTCAAGGTGGTCTCAAACCTACCCTACCACATAAGCACCCCCATAGCCTGGAAGATGCTGGAGGAGCTCGAAGGGTGCGAGCTGATGCTCCTCACCGTCCAGGAGGAGTTCGCGAGGAGGCTTGGCGCCAGGGCGGGAAGCAGGGAGAGATGCCCCCTGGGCGTGGCGATGGAGCTCCTGGGGGAGCTAAAGCTCCTCCGCAAGATACCCCCGGGGGCCTTCACCCCTAGCCCCAGCGTGAGCTCGAGGCTCGTCCTCTTCAAGCCCAGCCCCTCCAGGACCTTCGACCTGAGGGCCCTCAAGGGCCTGCTGAGGGTGGGCTTCTCCGCGAGGAGGAAGAAGCTGCTGAACGCCCTGAGCTCGAGCTTCCCCGAGGAGCTCGCGGAGGAGGCGCTTGGCCTTTGCGGCATACCGGAGGGGAGCAGGGCTGAGGACCTGACCGGAAGGGACTGGCTTTGCCTCCTGGAGAGGCTAGGGCATGGCTAGAAGCTCCTCCAGGGCGCACCTCAGCCTGTACAGGAAGGAGGACCTGGACTCCCCCTCCACGGGGTAAAGGGGCTTCCCGAAGAGGACCCTTATCCTGCAGGGCCTGACGAAGGAAGAGCCCCTGGGCATGGCGAAAGAGCTTCCCCTTATCAGGCAGGGGACCACCGGGACGGAGGCCTTGAGCGCCAGGAAGGCCACCCCCTCCTGGAGGGGCCTTATGGCCCCCTCGGGTCCCCTGGTCCCCTCGGGGAAGATGAGCAGACCCTCCCCCCTGGACAGGACCTTCAAGGCCTCCTTCATGGCCGCCATGCCCACCTCCCCCCTGGGAAGGGGTATGGCCCCAAGAGCCGATATCAACCACCCGAAGGCCCTGTTGGAGAAGAGCTCCCTCTTGGCCAGGAAGCGAAGCCTCCTGGGGCAGGCGGAACCCACCGCCACCGGGTCGAGGTTGCTGTGGTGGGTGGAGGCCAGGAGGAAGGGACCGCTTTTGGGTATGTGTTCTACGCCCCGGACCTCAAGACCGTTGTAGAGCTTCAGGAAGGCCCAGGTGAAGAGCTTGCAGAAGGAGTAGAAGAGAGCCCTCAAGGGAGGAGCAACCCCCTCTCCGCTGCCGCCTCCCTGGCGGCGCGCTCGAGGAGCCCCACCACCTCCTCGATGGACATGGAGGTGGTGTCCACGAAGAGGGCGTCCTCCGCCCTCCTCAGGGGGTTTATAGCCCTGGCGCTGTCGATCTCGTCCCTCCTCCTTATGTCCTCCAGGACCTCCTCGTAGGTGAGGCCTTCGCCCCTCTCCGACAGCCGCCGCCTGGCCCTCTCCTCGGGGGAGGCCCAGAGGAAGACCTTCAACGCGGCGCCCGGGAAGACCGCGGTGCCCACGTCCCTGCCCTCGGCCACCCCGCCCCCTCTGGCCTCTACGATCTCCCTCTGAAGCCCGACCATGAGCTCCCTGACGCAGCCGATGGCCGAATAGAGGCTAACGGACCTGTCCACCTCGGGGCTCCTTATCGCCCTGGTCACGTCCTCGCCGCAGAGGTAAACCCTATCCCCCTCCAGGCGAAGCTCCACCTCGGAAAGCCTGGGGCAGACTAGCTCCTCCTCGGGCGGAAGGCCCCTCCTCAGGAAGAAGAGGGCCACCGCCCTGTACATGGCCCCCGTGTCCAGGTACAACAAGCCCAGTCTCTCCGCGAGCTTTCGGGCCACGGTGCTCTTCCCGGCCCCGGCGGGGCCGTCGATGGCCACCACGAAGGGCATGGCTAGGAGAGGGACATGAGGTCCTCCTTGACCAGGAGGTCCACCGCGTCGGACATCAAAAGCTCCATGCTCTCGATGCCCACGTTGGAGAGGGCCCGCTCGCTCAGGGGGTAGAGCAACCCGTCGCTCCCTATCCCCACCCCCAGCATCAGGACGCACAGGTTGGAGACGTGGACGGTGTCCACCACCTTGGAGTGCTCCTGCGGGGCCAGATCCGGCTCGTGGTGGAATCGAGCCACCGCCGCGTAGACGGGGGGCAGGTTCCACTGCTCTATTATCTTGCCCCCTATCTCGGCGTGGTCGAAGCCCAGGACCCTCCTCTCGGCCTCCATGAAGGGCACCTGCTCCTCCTCGGCCATCTTCATGATGAGGGAGAAGCCGAAGCGAACGTACTCGCTGAGCACTATCTTCCCTATGTCGTGGAGGACCCCGGCTATGAAGGCCTCCTCGGGGTCACAGCTCTTCTTCCTCTCGGCCACCATCTTGGAGACCAGCGCGACCGCCAGGGAGTGCCTCCAGAGATCCCCCCTCTGGAGGGCGTACCCGTCGAAGCCCTTGTTGACGTAGGTGTAGACCGAAGCCGCCAGCACTATGCTCTTGACGGTCTTAAAGCCCAGGATGGCCACCGCCTCGGAGAGGTTGGTGACCTGCCTGGGAAGGCCGTAGTAAGCGGAGTTCGCCAGCTTCAGTATCCTCACCGTGAGCCCCTCGTCCCTGGAGAGGATCTCCGCCACGTCGGCGGCGTTGCTCTTGGGGTCGTTCAACATCTTAAGGGCCTTGAGGACCGCGTCGGGGAGGGACGGGATGTCCTTGACCCGGGAGATCACCCTCTTCATCACCAGCTCCTTGGTGCGTTCGTCGAGTCCGCTGCTCATCTCCCCAACCCCCAATGAGATCACGGGTATCTCGGGCACCATTATAAACCAGGAAAGCCCCGTTGACAAACGCGAGGAGAGGGGCTCAAACCTCGCCGCCCCTCCTGATCATCTGCCTCAGGGCCTGGCCGCTCAGGACCCTGAAGCTCCCCCTCTCCAGGCGCCCAAGCCTCATCCTCCCTATGGCCACCCTTATTAGGCGCTCCACCTCGTAGCCCAGGGCCCAGGCCATCTTCCTGACCTCCCTCTTTATCCCCTCGTCTATCACCACCTCGACCCAGCGCCCCCGGGGCTCGAAGGGGAGGGGCCTGACGGCCACGGGGACCAGGACCTCCCTCTCGTATATGAGCCCCTCCCTCCACCTGCGCAGATCCCCCTCCGAGAGGGGCCTGTCGAGCAGGACGTGGTAGGTCTTGTTTATCCCATGCTTCGGGTGGGTGATCTCGTAGGTGAGATCCCCGTCGTTGGTGATGACCAAAAGCCCCTCGCTGTCCAGGTCCAGCCGCCCCACGGGGTAGACCGCGGCCCTCCTTATCTCCTCCGGCAGGAGGGAGATCACCGTGGGGTTGAAGGGGTCCTTCACGGAGCAGACCACCCCAGGCGGTTTGTTCATCACCAGGTAGACCTTCTCCAGCGGCCTTATGACCCTGTCTCCCACCTTGACCTCGTCGGTCTCGGGGTTGACGAAGTAGGACAGGGTCCTCACCACAGCGTCGTTGACCTTCACCTTGCCCCTCAGGATCAGCTCCTCGGCCTTGCGCCTGGGAGCGACGCCGCACATGGCTATGAACTTGTTGAGCCTAACCTTCAAGGATCATCACTCCCCTCCGACAAAAGCCCCTCGGACGAGAGCTCCTCCTCGCTCGGGAGCTCCTCCAGCGAGGAGATCCCCAGGAGCTCCAGGAACCTATCGGTGGTCCTGTAGAGCATCGGGGCGCCCAGGCTCTTCCTCCTCCCCGCCGCCCTCACCAGGCCAAGGGACAGGAGCTTGTCCAGGGCCTTGTCGCAGCGAACCCCCCTTATCTCCTCTATCTCTCCCTTGGTGATGGGCTGCCTGTAGGCTATTATCGCGAGCACCTCCAGCGCAGCCCTCCCCAGGGAAACCCTCTTCACCCCCTCCCTCATCGCCCTCGAGGCAACCTCGCAAAACCCCTCCCTGGAGTAGAGAGCAAAGCCCTTAGGCCCCCTCCTGAGCTCCAGGCCGTGGTGGAGGTAGTGGACCGATAGCTCCTCGAGGGCCAGCCTCACCGAGTCAGGGCTCAGCCCCGTTATCTCGGAGAGCTCCTCCTCGCTCCTGGGCTCGTCGCTCAGGAACAGGGCCACCTCCACCGCCCTGGCCTCCTCCGACAGCTCAAACCCCATCCGCCAGGAGCACCTCCGCCCCCAGGTCCACGCCGCGGCACTCGCACCTCCCGAGGCGCAGGAGCTCGAGGAGGGCCAGGAATATCGCCACCACGCCCCTCCGGTTGCCGCCCAGGGAAGAGAGGAGCTCCGCCAGGGTGCAGCGTCCCCTCGAGGAGACCAGCTCCAGGACCCTCTCCGCGTAGTGCTCTATGGGCTTGAGGGGGGAGAACAGGGCCGAGAGCGACTCCGCCGCGGCCCTCTCCCCTCGCCTGACCTCCTCCCTGGAGCGGACCAGCGCGAAGTAGACCCTGGCGAGCTCCAGCACGTCCAGCTCCTCGAGCTCGACCCTCTCCTCCCCCCCCGGGATCCTCCTGAACTGCGCCCCGTAGCGCGCTAGCCTCCCGGCCAAGGCCCTGGCCAGGGCCTCGAAGGGAGAGGGGGCCAGGACCAGCGCCTCCTCCTGGAGCGGCGGGACCTCGTCCTCGGCCTCCTCCTCGGCACCGGACCTCAAGAGGGCCTCCAGCTTCCTGAAGAAGAGCTCCAGGACGCGCTCCAGGAAGAAGCAGGACTCCTCGAAGCTCAGGCGACTTTCCCTCAGGCGCTCCAGGTAAGACCTGACGATGTCGGCGATCCTCACCTCGAGGACGGATATCCTGCCCTCCTCCAGCAGGGAGAGCAGGAGCTCGAAGGGGCCCTTGAAGCAGTCCTGCTCCACGTAGAGGAGGACCCTCATGGCAAGCCTATCGCCCTCTTTACCTCCTCCATCACGGGCTCAGCCACCTCCCTGGCCTTCCTCGCCCCCTCCCTGGCTATGTCCAGGAGCTCTTCGCCGTGGGACTCCAGGTAGCGCCTCCTCTCCCTTATGGGGGCCATCGTCGGCTCCAGGTGGTCGAAGAGCACCCTTTTGCAGTCGATGCAGCCTATGGAGGCGCTCCTGCACCCGTGGGCTAGCTCCTCCCGCCTGGAGAGGTCCGAGGTGAAGACCTTGTGCAGGTCGAAGACGGGACAGACATCCGGGTTGCCCGGATCGCTCCTCCTGTACCTGGCCGGATCGGTGACCATGGTCCTAAGCTTCTCCCACACGGAACCCGGGTCCTCCCCCAGCTCTATGGCGTTGCCGTAGGACTTGCTCATCTTCCTGCCGTCGGTGCCGGGGACCCTGGGTGTTTCAGTGAGCAGCGTCCTGGGCTCGGGGAAGACAGGACCGAAGTAGAAGTTGAAGCGCCTGGCTATCTCGCGACATATCTCCAGATGGGCGGCCTGGTCCTCCCCCACGGGGACGAGCTCGGCCTTGTAGAGGAGTATGTCGGCGGCCTGAAGGACCGGATATCCCAGGAAGGCGTAGGTGTGTACGTCCTTCTCCTTGAGCTGTTTGAGCTGATCCTTGAAGGTGGGGTTTCGGGTGAGCCACCCCAGGGGCGTCACCACCGACAGCGCCACGTGAAGCTCCGCGTGCTGGGGCACGTGGGACTGGACGAAGATGGTGCATCGCTTCGGATCTAGCCCCACCGAGAGCCAATCTATGAGCACCTGAAGGCTGTTCTCCCTGATCCTGGAGGAGTCCTTGTACTCGGACATCAGGGCGTGCCAGTCCACTATGCAGTAGAAGCAGTCGTAGCTCTCCTGCAGGGCCACCCAGTTGCGCAAAGCCCCGGCCAGGTGTCCCAGGTGAAGCCTCCCGGTGGGCCTCATGCCGCTGAAAACCCGCTCCGCCATGACCCATCACCCCAAAGAGGATATGTCGAGGAAGCTTTTGACCCTTCGCTGTATCCTAACGGCCCTGTTGGCGAGCTCGTCCGTCAGGGCGTTCTCCTCCCTGCGGACGTGCTCCAGGGAGAAGAGCTCGAAGGCGGAGGCCAGGGCCAGCACCTCCCCGTGCAGGCGCTTGAGGACGGGGGACCTGACCCCGTACTCGCCCCTGAGCTGCTTCACCAGGAGCTCGCTGTCGGAGAAGGCCCTGACCCGCCTGAAACCCCTCCTCAGGCACTCCTCGAGGCCCAGGAGCAGGGCGAGGTACTCGGCCACGTTGTTGGTGGCAACCCCTATGGGGAAGAAGCACTCCACCGAAAGCCCCTCGGCCTCTATCACGAAGGCACAGCCCGCCTCGCCGGGGTTCCCCTTGGAGGCGCCGTCGCAGTAGAGCCTGGCCTCTCCCAACTAGATCCTCCCCAGCTCCCCGTAGGGGCTCACCGGCTCATCCTCCCAGAGCTCCACCCTGAGCCCCGGGACGAAGGACCTTATCCTCTCCACCAGACCGGGAAGGGAGGCCCTCTCCATCTCCCCGTGGTCCAGCTCGAGGATCGGCAAGTTCCCCAGGGCCTCCATGGCCTGGTGGTATCTCACGTCGCAGGTCACGAAGAGGTCGGCCCCTAGCTCCCTGGCCTCCCTCCAGAAGGCCCCCCCTGAGCCGCCCACGAGGGCGAGCTTCCTGACGGCCCTGGGCCTTTCCCCCACCAGGGCGTACCAG
>CAYRKT010000038.1:0-14156 GCA_964425005.1 uncultured Synergistia bacterium | reverse complement strand
GCTGGCGGGGGCGGTGGCCCTGGACACCTTCAGCGATTTCGTCTCCCAGTTCAAGCCCCTGGGCAAGGGCTACCTCTACATGCTCGACCCCACCGGGGCCGTGGTGGGACACCCCAACAGGGAGCTGGTCCTCAAGGTGAACGTGAGGAAGGCCGACGAGGAGCACGGGTTTAAGGGCCTTAGCGCCGCCTCCTCCAGGATCCTCTCGGGCTCCCCGGGGACCGCTAGCTACGGCCTGCCCGACGGGAGCAGAGTCCTGGCCTTCTACAGGCCCCTTAAGGTCGCCCAGGGCTTCGTGGCGGTGGCCACGGTGAGGGAGGATGAGATCTCCTCCATGGTGGGGGGCGTCCTCCAGAAGCTCGTCCTGATGATAATCGGGGTGCTCGCGGTGATAGCCCTGGTCTCCGTATGGGTCTCCTCGTCCATAGTCAACCCCCTGAGGGACCTCTCCGAGAGGATAAGGCGCTTCGGGGAGGGGGACCTCACCGTGAGCTTCGAGATGGGCAGGGACGACGAGATAGGGATGATCGCCGAGAGCCTCGAGAGGGGTAGGAGCTCCATCTCCGCGGTGGTCAAGGACATGAAGGACAACATCTGCGGCAACCTGGACAGGTCCAACACCCTGGCCTCCTCGGCCGAGCAGGTGCTCGCCTCCATAGGGCATATAAAGGAGACCATGGAGGCCTTGGGGGCGCTGGCGGAGTCCACCTCTGCTGCGGTGGAGGAGACCAACGCGGGGGTGGAGGAGGTGGCCGCGAGCGCCCAGACCACCGCCAAGAGCGTCACCGAGGCGGCCGAGGCGGCCAGCCAGGCCTCCGAGCTGGTGGAGAAGGCCGACCAGACCATGGCCAAGAGCATCAAGGACCTCGAGGCCATCGAGAAGAACTCCAGCCAGAGCATCCAGATGACCGAGGCCCTGGTGAAGGCCATCCAGACCATCTCCAGCTTCGTCAGCACCATCTCGGGCATAGCCGACCAGACCAACCTGCTGGCCCTGAACGCCGCCATAGAGGCCGCCAGGGCGGGCGAGGCGGGAAGGGGATTTGCCGTGGTGGCGGACGAGGTGAGAAAGCTGGCCGAGGAGTCCAACAGGGCGGCGGGAGAGATATCCAAGCTCATAGGGGAGCTCACGGGGAGCGCCTCCAGGGCCGCCGAGGTGATAAGGGAGACCGCGAGGGGCACGGTCACGGTGATAGAGGAGATAAGGAGGGCCCAGGCGCAGCTGTCAGAGGCAACGGGCCAGGTGGCCAGGATAAACGACATGATCCAGACGGTGGCCTCGGTGGCCCAGGAGCAATCGGCCTCCACGGAGGAGATGGCCTCGGCCATCGACCAGGTCTCCAAGGACGTGGTCAAGATGGCCGAGAGCATAGACCGGGTGAGAAGGTCCCTGGAGGAGATCACCAGGGCGGTCGAGTCGGTCTCCCGCGAGAGCGACGCGCTCCAGAAGGGGGCGGAGTCCAGCCAGAAGATATGCTCCTACTTCAGCCTCGAGGACATAAAGTCGGCCTCTAAAGCCCTAAGGCCCATATAGGGGACCCCACGGCCGAAGGAAGGGGGGGAGGGCTGTGGCCCTCCCCCCTTCGGCTTTGACGAGGAAGGGTATTTTTTCGCCTTGTGGCGGATCGGACCATCGCATTAGAATGTCCCGTAAGGGGGTGAAGGCCATCCCTAAGGGAGCTGGGTTTTTAGCTTCCGTGATCCTCCTGCTCGCCCTTCCCACAGGGGGTCAGGCACAGGCAGGAGCGCCTGAGCCCTACTGGCAGACCCTCTGGAGGGAGGCGGAATCGGCAAACCTCGCCCTCAGGAGGGCGAGGGCGGAGCTGGAGAGGCAGAGGGCATTGCTGGAGGGCGTGAAGGCCTCCTTCAGGCCGAAGCTTCAGCTTTCTTCCACCTACCAGATGAGGGACGGCGAGAGACCCGCCTACTCCCTGGCCCTCTCGCTCCTCAAGAGCCTGAGCCTGTCGGACGAGGAGGAGGTCTCCCTGGCCCTGGCCGCCCTGAGGGTGGCCCAGAAGGAGGCGGAGCTCGAGGAGACCAGAAGGAACCTCTTCCTCCAGCTCGCGAGGGCCTACAACGGATACGTGGCGGCCGCCAGGAGGGCCTCAAGGCTGGAGGAGGTGATAAGGCTTCGAGAGCTCCTGCTCCAAAGCCAGAGGAGGCGCTTCGAGCTGGGGCTCATATCCGAGATGGACCTCTCGCGGGCCGAGCAGGAGCTCCTATCCTCCAGGGCGAGCCTCTCCTCCGCCAGGGCCGAGATCGAGTCCATAAGGCTTCAGCTGAGGGAGATCTGCGGGGTGGAGGTGCCCCCGGGGGTCTCGGCGGACTACCCCGACCTGGCCCCCATCTCCGAAGACCTCTCCGGGCTGGAGGCGAAGGTGGCGAAGAGGCCCGACGTCAGGAGGGCCGAGCTGGAGGTGGCCATAAAGGAGCTGACCCTCAGACAGGCCTCCGTCTCGAACTCCCCCGTCCTATCCCTCTCCGGCGGGGGAAGAAGGCTCACTGGGAAGAAGGACGAGCTCTTCCTCTCGCTGGGGCTGACCTTCGATCTGGTGGACTTCGGCAGGGAGAGGAGCTCAATCGAGGCCGCGAGGGCGGACCTGGAGGCCTCGCGGCTCAGGCTGCAGGAGAGCATCTCGAGCGCCAAGAGCTCCATCCTCTCGGACCTGGCTTCGCTCAGGGCGGCCGAGGAGAACCTGAAGAGCCTCGAGGGGATGGTCGACTACTACCGGAGGAGATACGAGCTCGAACTCCGAAAGAGGGAACTCGGGCTTTCCTCCTGGGACGACGTCCACGACGCCCTCAAGCTCTACCAGGAGGCGGCGTCCAACCTGGAGAGGGGCAGGCTGGACCTGGAAAACCTGAGGCTTTCCCTCTGGTGGAAGCTAGGAGGTAAGCTACCATGAGCAGGAGAAGGAAGGTCGCCGCCTCCTTGGTGGGCCTGGCGCTGATCTTAGCCCTTTCCCTCCTGGGTCAGAGGATCTACGCGACGAGGGCCAAGAGGGGTGGGCAGCAGGCGGCCCCGGAGGACTCCACCAGGGTGAGCGCCCTGGAGGTGAGGAGGACCAGGTGGGAGGAGTGGATCTACCTCTACGGGACCCTCAAGGCCAAGGAGGTCCACGCCCTCTCCCCCACCAGCGCCCTCTACCTGGAGAAGCTCCTCAAGAGGGCGGGCCAGAGGGTCGACAGGGGCGAAGCCCTGGCGATCCTCGAGACCAAGGAGGCCAGGACCAGCCTGGACGCGGCGAGGGCCAGGCTCGAGCAGGCCCAGCGGAACTACGAGAGGATCCACTCGCTGCACAAGGCGGGCGGTGCCTCCTCCAGGGAGCTGGAGTCGGCCAGGGTGGAGCTGGAGTCGGCCAGGGCGAGCTTCGCCTCGGTGAGCAGATCCTTCGAGAGGACCACCCTCAGGTCCCCGGTGGACGGCGTGGTGGTGGAGGTACACGCCTCGGAGGGGGAGCTGGTCCAGCCCGGCAAGGCCGTGGCCGAGGTGGCAGACCTCTCCTCCCTGGAGGTGGAGGTGGAGGTCCCATCGAGCCTCTGGAGGAGGGCCTCGGAAAGCCGAAGGGCCCTCGTCCAGATGAACGGCAGGGAGGTGGAGGCCAGGGTGGTGGAGAGCTCCATAGCCTCGGGAAGCCTTCCGGGCCTGGGCAGGGTCAAGCTCTCCCTCCAAAACACCCTGGACCTACCCCTGGGGTCCGTGGTGAGGGTTTCCCTCCTCCTGAGGGAGTTGGACGGGGCCATCTCCATACCCTACGACGCCGTCCAGTGGGGGTCTGACGGAAGGCCCTACGTCTTCGTGCTGGAGGGGGAGAGGGCCAGGAAGAGGGAGATAAGGATAGGCTCCATATACAGGGGCAACGTCCTGGTGGAGGAGGGCCTCCTGGAGGGGGAGAGGATAGCCCACGAGGGGGCGGGCTTCCTGGCGGACGGAAGCAGGGTCGCGGTGGGGGGAGAGGCCAGGCGATGAGGTCGCTGGTGGAGCTCTCCGTGAGGAGGCCGGTGCTGACCAGCGTCGTGGTAGTGATAGCGGTGTTCCTGGGCGTAAGGAGCTACCTGACACTGGGGGTTCAGCTCCTGCCCAACATAGAGATCCCAGTGGTAGGGGTCTACACGTCCTACCCCGGCGCTGGCCCCGAGGAGGTGGAGCGCCAGCTCACCCAGGTGATAGAGAAAGCCTGCACGGGGGTAGAAGGGCTTCGGGAGATCCAGTCCTTCTCCACCGAAGGCTTCTCCTTCGTGATACTCCGCTTCAACTACGGCGTAGACGTCAGCAGGGCCACGATGGACGTCTCCACCAAGGTGAAGCAGATAGCCCCCCAGCTCCCGGAGGGAGCGAGCGAGCCCTCGGTCGAGAAGTTCGACATAAACGACAGGCCTTTCCTCAACGTGGGGATCGTGGGCAAGGACGCCGAGGCCATAAGGAGGATATGCGAGGACAGGGTGGTCCAGATCCTCCAGCAAGTCGAGGGAGTGGCAGGGGTGGACGTATCGGGCCCCCCGGGCAGGGAGGTGGTGGTGCGGGCTAAGACGCTTTCGATGTTAGAGGGGCGAATCTCCTACTCCGAGCTGGCCAGCTACCTGGGCTTTTCCCTCTCCAACCTGCCCCTGGGGAGGGTCGAAGCGGGCATAAAGGAGCAGACCGTAAGGGTGAAGGGGGGAGTCGACTCCCTGGAGGACCTGAAGGAGGTCTCCCTGGGGCACCCCAACATCAAGGTCAAGGACCTGGCCGAGGTCTCCCTGGAGCCCCAGGAGGAGAAGGGCTTCGCCAGGCTGAACGGCAGGGACGTGGTGATCCTATCCGTGAGGGCCAGGCCCAACACCAACATCGTGAGCATAAGCAAGAGGGTGAACTCGCTGAAGGGGAGGATACTCTCCCTGATGCCCCCCGGGACCTCCTGGCAGGTCCTGTACGACGCCAGCGACTTCGTGGACCAGTCGATAAGGAACGTCATCAGGGACATGCTGGTGGGCATAGCCCTGACCGGCCTCATCATATTCCTCTTCCTCAAGTCCTTCGGGGCCACCTTCGCAGTGGCGGTGGCCATGCCCACCTCTATAGCGGCCACCTTCATACCCTTCTCCTCCTGGGGCATAACCCTCAACGTCATGAGCACCCTGGGACTGGCCACCTCGGTGGGGGTCCTGGTCAACAACTCCATCCTGGTTCTGGAGAACATCTACCGCTTCGAGGAGGAGATGGGGTTAGATCCCATCAGCGCCTCGGTGGAGGGCACCAGCGAGATAGCCGTGGCGGTGCTGGCCACCACCGCCACCAACCTGGCCGTCTTCGTCCCCATAGCCTACATGGGGGGCATAGTGGGGATGTTCTTCAACGAGTTCGCCCTCGCGGTCGTGTGTTCCACCCTCTTCTCCCTGTGGGTTGCCTTCACCGTGACCCCCGCTTTGGCCTCCAGGACGTCCACCGCCGCGAGGAGGGACCCGCTGACCAGACTGCTCACCGGCTGGTGGGACCTGCTCTACGAGGGCTTCGAGGAGCTCCACGAGAGGGCGGTGGGGCTGTCGGTGCGCTTCCCCAAGGCGACGGCGGCCATCTTCCTCGCCCTCGCAGCCCTCTGCGCGATGGAGTTGCCCAGGCTGGGTGTCCAGTTCCAGCCCCGCTCGGACGAAGGGGTCCTCTACGCCTCGATCTCCATGCCCGCGGGCTCGTCCACCGAGGCCACCCTGAGGGTGGTGGATAAGGTGGAAAAGGCCCTGCTCTCGAACCCATGGGTGGAGAGGGTCAGCTCAAGCCTGGGGAGGAGGGGAAACGCCACCGTCACGGCCACCCTCAAGGAGGACCGAAGGAGGCCCGACGTCTTCTCCCTGCTCCCCTCCATCAGGAGGGAGCTCTCCAGGATAGAGGGGGCCAGGTTCTCCATCTCCACCTCGGGCAGAGGAGGGGGCAGGGCCAACATCTCCATCTCCGTGGTGGGGCCAGACCTCGCGGAGCTCGACCGCATAGCCGCCGAGATCTCGGAGATCCTTCGCTCCACCGAGGGGGTCACCGACGTGGACGCCGACTGGGAGGTGGGGAGGCCCGACCTGGTGCTGACGCCCAGGCAGGAGATGATGAGGTTCTACGGGGTCCAGGAGTCCCAGGCCAGGAGGGAGCTGGAGGCGCTGCTCAAGGGGATCAAGGTGGACCAGATCTCCCTGGGGGACAGGGACTACGACGTGCGGGTCAAGTCCGACCTCCCGAAGGAGGTCTTCCTGTCGCCCGAGGAGCTATCCGCCACGCCCATATCGATCCCATCCCTGAGGAGGGCGATCCCCATAGGGGAGCTCTTCTCGGTATCGGTGAGGCCAGGCCCCACCTCCATAAACAGGATAGACGGGGAGAGGGCCATAACCGTCACGGCCAACTCCTTCAGGAGGAGCACGGGGGAGGTCTTCAGGGAGATAGAGCCCCGCATAAGGGCGCTGGATCTACCCTTCGGATACAGGATAAAGTACGGAGGGGAGATAGAGCAGATCCAGAGGGAGCTTCGGTTCATGCTGGAGGCGCTGGTCCTGGCGGTGACCTTGACCTTCCTCCTGGTGGCGGCGCTCCTGGAGTCCTACAGGCTCGCCGTCCTGATAATGTTCTCCGTGCCCCTCTCCCTGATCGGGATAGTCCCGCTTATGATCGTCACCGAAACCCCCATATCGGTCTACGGGGTGCTGGGCGGCATAGTGACGGTGGGGCTGGTGGTCAACAACGCCATAGTGGTGCTCGAGTACGCCGAAAGGCTCAGGAAAAGCGGCAAGAGCGCCCCTGAGGCCGTGGTGGAGGCCTGCAGGGTGAGGCTCAAGCCCATAGTCATGGCGGACGCCACCACCATAATAGCCCTGGTACCCCTGGCGCTGGGGTTCGGAGCCGGAGGATCCTTCAGGGCCCCCATGGGGGTGGTGATGCTGGGAGGTATCCTCGCCGGAGGCACCCTCTCGGTCCTC
The DNA here is from genome assembly GCA_964425005.1 of uncultured Synergistia bacterium. GTDB lineage: Bacteria > Synergistota > Synergistia > CAYRKT01 > CAYRKT01 > CAYRKT01. The sequence goes on along the minus strand of CAYRKT010000038.1, from coordinate 7,220 downwards.
TTCATGCCGTCGGCCTACGTGCTCCTGGAGAGGCTCAGAAGGGCCCTATCCGACTAGGGCGGAGCCCAGGACGTAGAGGGAGAGGGCCACCAGGGCCTGGAGGGCCGAGGCCAGCAGCCCCACCAGGTCCAAACCCTTACCCGAGGGCCTCAGGAGGGCCAGGGGACAGGGCAGTAGAGCCGCTCCCGCCACCACCGCGGCCTCCGGCGCGAAAACCCCTCCGACGGAGCCGATCAACAGGGGCCTGGCGAGCAGGGAGAGGGGCAAAAGGGGCACCCCAAGGAAGCGAAGGGCCAGGGCGCAAAGGCCCATGGACAGGAGCAAGATCGCCTCCCCCCTGAGCATAACCCTGAGGTCAAAGAGGAAGCCTTCGCTCGGACGCCTCCCCACGTGGCTCTCCAGGGGCTTGAAGGCCGAAGCCATAAGCCCGCACAGGAGGCCAAGGGCCAGGGAGGAGGCGAGGAGGGATAGGAAGGCCAGGACCATCCTGGAGATCCCTCCCCAGGGGTAGAGCAGTAGCAGGAGCTGCTGGGAGAGGCACGGGATGGACCTGCTGCAGGCGGCCTGGAAGGAGAGCTCCAGGGCACAGGGACCAGAGCAAAGCCTGCAGCCGGCGGACTTGAGGAGGCGCTTGAGCTGATACCAGTGTAGCCCCAGGGCGTGGGAGAGCCGATCCAGGGATATCAGGGACAGCCTGAAGGGGCGAAACCCCTCCAGGAACCAGAAGAGGGAGAGGAAGACCACCGCCCTGGGGAGGAAAGAAGCCCCGTAGTACAGGGCGCCCGCGACGGAGGGCAGCACCTCGAGCCCAGGAAGGGATGCCTCGTAGACCTCCCCGAAGAGGAACCCGTGAAGGGGGGAGGAGGGGCTCAGGTTCGGCAGGAGCCCCCAAAGCGCCAGGAAAAGGCGACGGAAGACCAGCCCCAGGGGGAGTCTTAAGGCCTCCCCCACCAGGTGGGATAGGACGAGGGAGGCCAGGACCAGCGAAGGGGCGAGCAATCCCAGGGCGAAGGAGGGCCGCAGGTCGGAGCCAACCCCTCCCCTGAGCCCTTCGAGGCCCTCCACGCCCTCGAGGCGCACCTCCCCCTCCCGCGGGCAAAGCCCCCTCAGGTAGAAGATCAGCTCGTCGAGCCCGCGTCCCTCCTCGGAGAGGACGAAGAGGGGGGCCTTAAGCTCCCTCGGAGGGCTGAAGTCCCCCACCAGCACCAATGCCAGCACCTTCCTCCCCTCCAGCGCAGGCAGGTGGGAGATGAGCCTCTCCGCGGAACTCTCCACCACCAGGGCCTGGCGCTCCTCCCCCTCGAGGAGGGCCTCCAGGGTGGCGGGAAGCAGGCGAAGATCCCCCCCCAGGGGTGGGCAAAGGGGCTTTCCCCTCCACCCGAGCCCCGCAGGGGTGAGGCGATCGACCAGCCACCTCGAGAGCTCTACGGAGGAAGAGACCACCAGGAGGACCTTTGACCGCCCCTCCATCCCCGTCCTCACCTCTCGAGGAAGTCCTCCCGCCAGAGCCGGTGGAGGGGGAAGAAGATCCTCATGACCCTAACCCCCTCGAGGGCATCGTCGTCGAGCCCAACCCCCTCCCTGAGCCTCCTGAGCTTGCCGCCCTCCATCTCCTCCATCACCAGGCTGTTTCGAAGGAGCCAAAAGTCCCATCGCTCCTCCCGCAGGGCCTTCCTCCTGTCGACGGAGGGCAGGAGGTGTCCGTAGAAGAGGGGTGGGTCGCCCTCCAGGGGCCTCTCGCCCGTGGGCCTCAGGATCATCCACTGGGCCTTCGACCAGGCGGGCTCCCTCATCTCGGGGGAGAAGGAGTGCCCGTAGGGGATGACCTGAAAGCCCCCCACCTGCCCGAAGGGGGAGGTGGAGACGCATATCACCCCTGGGTGGTTGGCCCTCACCCCGCCCACGCCCTGGTAGAGCGACCCGGCGAACCTCCCGACCCCCCTGACTGGCCTGGCCACCGTGGCCACCCTCTTCCACCCGGAGCGAAGGTAGAGCACCTCCACCGCACCCCCCTCCCAGTTCTCCACCCTGGCCTCCAGCGGCGGGTCCTCGGGCGCCCTCTGGGGGAAGAGGATCAGCTCGTCGCCCTCGGCCAGGGGCATAGCCCCCTCCGGATCGACGATCAACTGTATGCCCCTCTCGACCAGGACCAGGTATCCCGTGGAGGGGTAGAAGAGGGAGAAGAGACCTCTGCCGGGGGGACTCTTCAGGACTATCGAGCCCCTGCCCCCGCCGAGGCCGGCGGGGAAGAGGCTATAGGTCACCCCCCTTCCCCCCTTGACCCCGAAGAGGAGGTGCACGGCGTTCACCGAGGTGGCCACCACCTCACCCACCCTGCCCCAACGGCTCGCCGTGAAGGCCCCCTCCCTGGGGCTCAGGTCGAAGGAGGAAACCTCGTCCACGACCATCCACCCGTCGCTCCAGGGGAGCATGACCCGCACGGCACCCCCCTCGACCAGGTGGATCCTTATGGCCAGCTCGTCCTCGACCTCGAGGAGGCCCGAGATGGCGGGCGACGGCTGCGACGCCAGGGCCCACAGGAGCGCGAGGGACAGCAGGGCGAACCTCAACGGGGACCACCTCCTTGTGCTAGCGGAGCGAGCAGGTAGAATTATACACTAAGGTTCGACTTCAGATCGGAGGTGGTAGGCTTGAGGCATCTGTCGATAGCGGTGCTGCTCCTGTGCCTGGTCGGAACCGCCCTGGCCCAGGACGTCATAAGGGTGGGAACCGAGAGCACCTATCCGCCCTTCGAGTTCAGGGACCAGGCGGGCAAGCTCGCCGGCCTCGACGTGGAGCTCATGGAGGCCATAGCCGCCAGGCTGGGCAAGAAGGTGGAGTGGGTGGACATGGCCTTCGACTCGCTGATACCCTCCCTCATGGCGGGCAAGATAGACGCGGTGATAGCGGGGATGTCGGCCACCCCCGAGAGGGCCCAGAAGGTGGACTTCTCCATCCCCTACTACATAAGCCTGAGCTCCTTCCTGGTGAGGGCCGAGGACGACTCGATAAAGGGGCTTTCGGACCTGAAGGGCAAGGTCATCGCCGTGCAGCTCGGCACCGTACAGGACACCTTCTCCAGCAAGATAGAGGGCGCGGAGGTCAAGAGGTTCCAGAAGTTCGACGACTGCGTCCGCGAGGTGGTCCTGGGCAGAGCCCACGCCACCCTGATGGACAAGGTGGTGGCCGAGAGCTTCCTGGAGGCCCCGGACTTCAAGGGAAAGGTCAAGATAGCCTTCGACCAGGAGATCACCGAGGCCGGCAAGGCCATAGCCGTGAGGAAAGGGGACAAGGCCCTGCTGGATGGGATCAACAAGGTCCTGGAGGAGATGAAGGGGAGCGGGGAGCTGGACAGGCTGATCCAGAAATGGTTCTCCAAGAAGGAGCAAAAGCCCAGCTGATAGGGATCGAGATCGAGGGGGGGTCGGCGACCCCCCCTTAACCTTTCGACCAGCGCTCAGGCCTAGGCCGGCCTTATGCTCCTCGACCCCTCGACCCCAAGCTTGAAGAAGGCCAGGGCACCCCTGAGCTCCTCCACCGCCCTGCTCAGGCCGTCGCCCGTGGCGGAGAGGGATCCCAGGGAGGAGCTGAAGTGCTCCATCATCCCGTTTATGTCGTCCACGTGTCCGGCTATCCTCACCACGTCCTTGGCTATATGGTCGATCGCAGCCGCCATCTCCTGGCTCGAGGCCGACTGCCCCTGGGCCACCGAAGCCACCGAGCCCACCGCCTCGCTCAGGGACCTCATCTGGTCCACTATCGAGGCTATCTCCCTCGACACCTCCGATATGGACGCGGAGGAAGAGAGCATCCCCGAGACGGAGCGCTTTATGGAGGAAGCGGCCTCCTCGGACTCCCGGGAGAGGGCCCCTATCACCTGGGATATCTCCTTGGCGGCCCTTCCCGATTCCTCGGCGAGCTTTCGGACCTCCTCGGCCACCACCGCAAATCCCCTCCCCGCCTCGCCGGCCCTGGCGGCCTCTATGGCGGCGTTGAGGGCCAGGAGGTTGGTCTGGTCGGCTATGGAGGTGATGGTGTTCACGAAACCCGACACCCGATGGATGGAGGAGACCAGCGATTCCATCCTCCTGAGGCTCTCCTCGGCCTCCTTCGACATCCCCTTCAGCTCCTCGGCGCTCCTACCCAGGCTCTCCGAGGCACTCTGGGCTATCCCAAGGACCCTCCCGGAGATGCCCGCCGCCTCGGCGGCCGACCTGGCGGCGGTCTGGGCCCCCGCGGCCACCTCCTCTATGCCGGCGTTGGTCTCCTCCACCGAAGCCGAGTTGGACTCGGCCAGGCTGGCTATGCCAGCGAGCGCCTCCCTTATCCGCGACAGCTCAGCGTCCAGGGACTCCATCGCCCCCCTCAGCCTCCCGGAGGCCTCGAAGGTCCTCTCGGCCACTTCGGCGGCCTTGACCATCGCCCCCCTGACATTCGAGACGGCCCCGCAGAGCGCCCTACCCGCCCTCGAGAGCTCGTCCTCCCCCGAGAAGGAGTAGTCGGAGGAGAGGTCTCCCCTGCTTAGCCCCTCGGCCAGGGCCTCCAGGACCCTGGCGCTGCCCACTATGCCCCGCGAGACGAGCAGGGACAGGGCGAAAGACAGGAGCATGGCGAAGAGCCCGGACAGGGCCGCGTAAGAGAGTATCCTCTTACCTTCGGTGGCCACCACCTCCGCGACCACGGCCACCCCGAGGGCGCCGGTGATGTCGCCGGCCGAGCTTCGAAGGGGCACTATCCTCACGTACCTTGGGATCCCCTCGAGGACGGCCCTGCTGACGAACTCCTCGCCGCCCTTCAAGACCCTCTCGAAGGCCGCCGGGGGGATGGGCTCCCTGCTCCTCTCCCCCGTCCTGGTCCTGAGGGTGGTGGCGACCCTCTTGCCCTCCGGGTCGAAGAAGGCCATGTTGGCCTTAAAGGTGGACATCAAGCCGTCCAGGTCCTCCTCAGCTAGATGGGCGGTCAAGGCCAACCAGCCCAGGACCTTTTCGCCCGATTGGACGGGGGAGATGGACAGGAGCACCGCCGCGCCCGGGGTGGGAACGATCGCGTCGTAGGCCTTCCCTGAGGCCCTGGAGACCAGCCCCCTGAAGTCGATCCCCCTGGGCTCGCGGGAGAACTCCGAGACCAGGGTCTCCCCCTGAGGGGAGAGGAAGACCATCGCCGATATCCCGAGCTTCCTCGAATCGGCGTACGCAACCCTCATCCAGGTCTCCAGGAAGGTCAAGTCCCCCAATACGGCCATGCTCGCGGCCTGGACGAAGTTGTCGTGGGACGCCATCTCCCGGGCCTGCTCGCCGACCTCCTCAAGCCTCCCCTGGACGAAGGAGAGGACGCTTCGGGATATCAGCTCCACCTGGGAGGCGAAGACGCGCTCCAGCGCGCTCACGGAGGTCCTATAGGAGAGAAAGCCCACCAGCGAGACGGATAGGAGACCCACCACCAGGGGCAGAGAAAGCAGCTTAGCCCTTAGCCCTCTCAACGACACCTACATCACCCCCTGCCCAGCTCGAGGAGAAAACCGAACCCCAAATGGAAGAAGCCTAAAGCCTATTATAGATCTCAGGAATCCGCCACAGCTAGAGCTTCCCCTACCCATAAGCGGGCAGAGGTCTAGCTAGAGGGTCGAAGTTCGGGTAACATATTAGCCGGCGATACAAAGGGAGCGATAAAGCGCAGGAGGGGGCTAACGCCTTGACGATCAAGATAGCGGTGCTCATAAAGCAGGTCCCCGACACCGACGAGGTCAAGATGGACCCGGAGACGGGCACCATGGTGAGAGAGGGGGTCTCCTCCACCGCGAACCCCCTCGACCTCAACGCCCTGGAGGAGGCGGTGCAGCTCAAGTCCAGGTTCGGGGGCGAGGTGACGGCCATCTCCATGGGACCCCCTCAGGCAGAGGCGGTCCTGAGGGAGGCCATAGCCAGGGGGGCAGACAGGGCGGTCCTCCTCACCGACAGGGCCTTCGCCGGGTCCGACACCTGGGCCACCTCGGTCGCGCTGTCCAGGGCTCTGGAGCTCCTGGGTCCTTTTGACCTGGTGCTCTGCGGCGAGAAGTCCACCGACGGCGAGACGGGGCAGGTGGGACCGGAGGTGGCGTCGCTCATGGGGTTGCCCTTCGCCACCTACGTCCGAAGGGTGGAGGTGCTCGGTGGAGCGGTCCGGGTCGAGAGAGCCCTGGACGAAGGCCTTCAGACCCTGGAGATGCCCATGCCCTGTCTGATCGCGGTCACGGGAAGCATAAACGTGCCCTCCATGCCCACCCTGGCCGGCAAGAAGCGGGCCCGACAGGCCCAGGTGGAGCGCCTGAGCGCCCAGGACCTGGGCGTATCCCCCGACGAGGTGGGGCTTTCGGGATCCCCCACCAGGGTGGTCAGGACCTACAGGCCCGTGGTCAAGAGGGAGGGGAGGAGGTTTGGGCCCAGGGAGCTCGACGAGGCGGCGGAGCACGTGCTTCAGATCCTTCGCTCGCTGAACCTGGTCTGAGGGGGGAAGCGTCGTGGGAAAGCCCAGGATGGCGGTGGCCGCAGAGATCCGGGGGGGCAAGATCCACAGCTCCACCCTGGAGCTTTTAGGAAAGGCCAGGGAGCTGGCGGACGTCAGGGGCGGCGAGGTCTGGTGCCTTATGCTGTGCGGCAAGCTGGAGGAGGACCCCTCGAAGGCCTTCAGGGCCGGGGCAGACGGGGTGATGCTGGTGGAGCACCCCTCCCTCTCCTGGTTCGACCACGAGGTGGCGGCCAGGGTCTGCGCGAGGCTGCTGGCCGACTTCGAGGTGGTGCTAGCCCCAGCCACCACCGCCTGGAGGACCGCCCTGCCGGCGGTGGCAGCGCTCCTCCGGACGGGGCTCACGGCCGACTGCACCGGCCTGGACGTCGAGCCCGAGAGGGGGCTCCTGCTCCAGACGAGGCCGGCGATAGGGGGCAACGTGATGGCCACCATAAAGACGCCCCTCCACAGGCCCCAGATGGCCACGGTCAGGCCCAAGACATTCCCCGTCCCGAAGGGGGTCTACCGGGAGGACGGCGAGCTGGTAAGGCCCTCCCTCCCGGAGGACCTCTTCGAGAGCAGGCTCAAGCTGGTCAGCTTCTCCCCATCCCCCGAGGGCAAGAGCATACAGGAAGCGGACGTGGTCATCGCGGGCGGCAAGGGAGTCGGAGGGGCCCAGGGCTTTCAGGTGCTGGAGGAGCTCGCCTCCCTCCTGGGGGGAGGGGTGGGGCCAGCAG
>CAYRKT010000037.1:0-14600 GCA_964425005.1 uncultured Synergistia bacterium | reverse complement strand
GGAGGCCCCTCCTATGACCGCCCCCGCTATGGCGTCCAGCTCGGCCCCGAGCCCGGCCAGGGGGTATCCCGAGTTGACCCTGCCCGCCAGCATCACCCCGGCCAGGGCCGCCAGGAACCCGGAGCTCAGGTATACGGCGTTGAGCACCCCATCCACGTTTATCCCGGAGAGCCTGACCGCCTCCCTGTTGCCCCCTATGGCGTAGACGTACCTGCCGAAGGGGGTGTGGTTTAAGATCATGTAGTAGGTGAGGTATACCGCCAGGACCACCAGGGCCAGCACCGGCACGCCCCCCACGTTGGCCGACCCCCAGTAGGTGATGAGGGGCGGAAGCCCCGAGATGGGAAAGCCCCCGGTGATTATCAGGGCTAACCCCCTGGCCACGTTCATCATCCCCAGGGTGGATATGAAGGGGTGGGGTAGCTTGAGCCTGGTCAACAAAAAGCCGTTCAAGTAGCCCAGAAGGGCCCCCGTGAAGAGGGTTATTAGGAGCACCAGCAGGGGGGGCCACCTGAGGATCACAGCCATGTAGGCCATGAGGCACATGGAGAAGCCCATCACCGATCCCACCGAGAGGTCTATCCCCCCGGTCAAGATGGGGAGGAGCACCCCCAGGGCTAGCAGGGCGTTCACCGCGGATTGCCTGAGGATGTTCATCAGGTTCCCCACCGTGAGGAAGTGGGGGGAGAGAAAGGAGAGCACCCCGGATATGAGCAGAAGCCCTACGAGCGACCCGAATCGCCTCAAGAAACTGGAAGCCCTGTATCCCAGCAAGAGAGATCACTCCCGGCCAAGGTCTAAGCGGGACAGACGAAGGGCCTTCGAACGGCCGTGGCGTACCTCATGATGAGCTCCTCGGTGGCCTCGGCCCGGTCCAGGATGGCCGTCACCCTGCCATCGGCCATGACCATTATCCGATCGCTCATGGCGAGCACCTCCGGCAGCTCGGAGGAGACCATGAGGATGCCCACCCCCTGCCTGGCGAGCTCGTTCATGAGCTGGTATATCTCCACCTTGGCCCCCACGTCTATCCCCCTGGTGGGCTCGTCGAAGATCAGCACCTTAGAGCGGGTGGCGAGCCACTTCGCCAGCACCACCTTCTGCTGGTTTCCCCCCGATAGCTCCTTGACCCGCTTCTTGAGGCTCGGGGCCTTTATCCGAAGCTCCTCGAAGAACTTCCTGGCCACCTGGTCTTCCAGCTCGCTCCCGATGAGCCCGGGCAGATAACCCCTTAGCCTCCCCACGAAGGGGAGGGTTATGTTCTCCTTCACGCTCATGGACAGCACGAGCCCCTCCTCCTTCCTGTTCTCGGTGAGGAACCCCATCCCCGCCCTTATGGCGTCGGCGGGACAGCGGATCTCCACCTCCCTGCCCTCCACGAAGATCCTCCCCTCGTCCTTGGGGTCCGCCCCGAAGAGGGCCCTGCACATCTCCGTCCTGCCGGCCCCCACGAGGCCGGCCACCCCCAGGATCTCCCCCTTCCTGAGGGAGAAGCTGACCCCCTCCACCACCCCCCGGCGGGTGAGGTTCTCGACCCTCAGGACCTCCTCCCCTATCTCCACCTTCGCCTTCGGGAACTTGTCCTCCAGGTTTCTGCCCACCATCATGCGGATGAAGTCGTCTACCGTGGAGGTCCTGGCTTCCACCGTCCCCACCAGCCTGCCGTCCCGGAGCACCGTCACCCTATCCCCTATCTCCTTGACCTCCTCCAGGTGGTGGGAGATGAAGACGATCGACCTCCCCTGACCCTTGAGCTTCCTTATCACCTTGAACAGCTCCTCCACCTCGGCCGGGGAAAGGGCCGAGGTGGGCTCGTCCATGACCAGGATCCTGGCACCGGTGGAAAGGGCCTTGGCTATCTCCACCAGCTGCTGATGCCCCACGCTCATCCCCTTCACCCGGCAGGAGGGGTCCACCTTCGCCCCCACCTCCTCCAGCCACCGGCGCGCCTCCTCCCTCATCCTGGGCCAGTCGATGAGCCCAAGCGCCCCCCTGGGTTCCCTCCCCAGGAAGATGTTCTCCGCCACCGAGAGATGGGGTATGAGGTTCAGCTCCTGATATATCACCGCTATCCCCAGGGATCTGGCGTGGGCTGGCCCCTGGATCTCCACCTTCCTCCCGAAGAGCTCTATCTCCCCCGCGTCCTTGGAGTAGGCTCCGGACAGGATCTTCATCAGGGTGGACTTGCCCGCCCCGTTCTCGCCCAGCAGGACGTGGACCTCCCCCTCCCTCAGGTCGAAGTCCACCCCGTCCAGGGCCAGCGTCCCCGGGAAGCGCTTGGTTATGCCCCTCATCCGAAGCACCACTTCCCCAGGCAACCCCATCGCACCCCCTTAGAAGCCTCGAAGAAGCCCCTTGAGCAGGGCTATCGTCCCCCTTATGGCCTCCTCCGCCGAGGGCCTGGGCTGCATCTCCCCGGACACCCAGCCCCCGTAGCCCATCCTCCTGAGGGTCTCGGCGAAGCCCCTCCAGTCCAGGTGTCCGTGTCCGGGGGCCCACCTGTTGCTGTCGGCCACGTGCACGTGAAAGAGCTTGCCCTCGAGGTGGGCCCTCTCCATGGCCTCCCACATGTCCCTCTCCTCGATGTTCATGTGGAAGGTGTCGGCCAGGATCCCAAGCCGCCTGCTCCTGAACTCCCTGGCCCAGCTCAGGGCCTCCTCCACGGTGTTGACGAAGTCGCACTCGTAGCGGTTTAAAGGCTCCAGGGCCACCGGGACCTCCAGCTCCTCGGCCCTCTCGAGCAACCTCTCCATGGAGCTTCGAAAAAGGGATTCGAACTCGGCCCTGGGCCGATCCCCGATCCTCCCCCTTATGAGCCCCACTATGAGGGTGCTTCGCCACCTGGAGGCCAGCTCCAGGTGGCGAAGCACCCTCCTCAAGGCCTCCTCCCTCGCGGCCTCCTCCGGATGGGTCAGGGATAGCCCCTCGTCCACGAAGGCCTGCCCCGTCCCTATGGCGCTCACCCCGAGGCCGAGCCTCTTCAGGGCCCTCTCCAGCCCGTCCGCGTCCAGGAGGAAGGGGTTTCGCACGGCCAGCTCCACGCCGTCGTATCCCGCCTCGGCCAGAAGCTCCATCTTCTCCTCCAACCCCTCCTGCAGGGCCACCCCCTGGAAGGAGGTGCGCTGGACCGAGACCACGAAGGAGAACTTCAAGGCCCTCGCCCCCCTCTCAGAGCTTGTGGAAAGGTCCTATGTGGGGAAGCTCATAGACCGACCTCCAGCCGGGGCTCAACGGCTCCTTGAGGAAGGGCTCCATCTCCTCCCTGGTCCTGAGGGTGACCTTCTCCACCGGCGGGACGGTGCCGGGCGGGAAGGCCTCCAGGATGTGGTCGTGGAGCAGGGTGAGGTATTTGAGGATAGCCGCCACCGGGCGCTTGGCCTTCCTCGGGTCTCCCAGGGTGGGCCTTCCCACGACCCCCTGAGGGGTGGCGGCCCGCTCTATGGCCATGTGCCCCTCGGCCTGGGACCACCTGTTGGGCCTGTGGAAGGGGTCGACCGACTTGTCGAAGTGCCCGTCGGGGAGGAAGGACTCCCCTTCCGCGTCCTCGGCGTAGCGCATGTCGATCATCTCTGGGAAGAGGAGCAGGGCCACCGAGGTCTCGCTCTCGTCGGCGTGGACGAAGTGGGTCTTCAGGCTGTCATCCCTGTCCACGGGGAAGAAGAACTCCCGGACCGCCCTGTGCCAGTCCACCACCACGTAGACCCCGGGCAGCTGGAAGCGCTTCATGAACTCGTGCAGGGCCGACTCCAGCATCCAGAGGTGTCCGTGGTTGTTGACCATGACTATCTTCCTGTAGCCGTCGTTCCAGAGCCCCAGCATGGTGTAGATGAGGGTCTCCTCCACCACCTCCTTGGGCATGACGATGGTGCCGGGCATCCCCAGGTGGTGGTATGGGTGTCCCCCGTAGTTGAGGGGGGGAAGGGCCAGGTTGCACTCCCTGCCCCGCTTGGCGGTGTACCTCCTGACCCCCTCGAGGATCTGGGTGACCATGAAGGTGTCCAGCCCCGAGTTGGCGTGCATGCCGTGGTTCTCGGTGCATCCGATGGGGACGAAGACCAGGTCGTTCCTGCGCCTCCTCTCGATGCAGTGGGCCCTGGGGGTGGTCTGGATGTAGGAGCCGGGCTTGCCCAGCTCGGAGGGGGACGGGATCTCGTACTCGGCCAGGATCCTGTCTATCTCCTCCTCGCTGGCGTCCCATATCTGCTTCTTAAGCCTCCCCACCTCGTTGTCCTCGAAGACTATCAGCGGGTGCCCCGTGGATATCCATCCGGCCAAGTAAGACACCTCCCCCTTCTCACTCCATCATGCAGGTGACCTTGACGTCGCTTCGGTCCGTCTGGAGCCTCGCTATGTGGTGCGGGACCTCCTCCAGGGAGATCTCCCGGGTGATCATCTGGAGCATCCTCTCCCCCATGCCTGTGGCCATGCACTGGATGACCCTGTGGAAGGTCCCGTGTCCGCTGTGCCCCTGGGCCCCCACTATGCGGGCCCTCCTCACCTGGAACACCTCCCCCGTCACGGGCATCTTCTGCGGGGATCTCGCCACCACCACCACCGTGGCGTTGAGGGTCCTGCCCTCCCAGACGGCCCTCTCTATGGATGGGAAGACCACCTCGGGAAGCCCCGTGGCCTCCAGGTACAGGTCGGCCCCGTAGCCGTCGGTCAGCTGAAGGAGCCTCTCTGCGAAGTCCTCCTTCGTCGGGTCTATCACCGCGTCGGCCCCCATCCTCAGCGCCATCTCCGCCCTCACCTGGGAGGGCTCGGAGAGCACCACCCTGGCGGCCCCGGCCCTCTTCAGGATGGCGCAGGCGGCAAGCCCCACGGGGCCACCCCCCAGTATGGCCACGTTGTCGCCCGGCCTGATCCCACCCCCCCGCTCGATCACCGCGTTGTAGGCCACGGAGGTGGGCTCCACCAGGCTTCCCACCTTGAAGAGGTCCCTTCCGGAGAACTTGCCCTCGAGGGGCTTTAAGCTCCACACCAGCCTGGAGGGGACCACCACGTACCTGGCGAAGGCCCCGTCCACGTTGAAGCCCAGCTCGTCGAGCCTCTCGCAGTGGTTGGGATAACCGTCGGCGCAGGGCTTGCACTGGCCGCACCAGACCATCTCCTCCGCGCAGACCTTCTCGCCGCCCGCGAAGGGCTTGAGGGTCGCCTTGTCGAAGGCGCCGGGGCCCGCCTCCACCACCACGCCGGAGAACTCGTGCCCCAGCGTGCAGGGGAAGCCCGTGAGGCCCGGGTAGAAGATGTAGCCGTCGGGCTCGGCCTGGGCCATGTGGACGTCGCTGCCGCAGATGCCGCAGGCCTTTACCTCTATCAGCACCTCGCCCGGTCCGGGCTTGGGGATGGGGACCTCCTCTATCCTGATCCTGGGGTTCCTCCAGACCATGCTGCCCAGGTAGGTCTGCCTGCCCTCCACGTCCTTGGGCCCCAGCTTGAAGCCCGGCTTGGGGTCCCAGTCCGCGTAAAGCCTGACTGCCCTCATGGTCCCTTCCATCTAGATCCCTCCCGCAGAACCCTGTTTTTGTGGGCTCAAACCCCTCAGGAAGCCAAAGCCCCGCGACACCTCCAGGGCCACCTCCCTCACCCTGGGCCCCACCTCCAGGGCCTGTTCCAGGCTGAAGCGGTAGGCTGGGACCGAGACGCTTATGGCCCCGAGGGGATACCCCCTGAAGTCGACTATCGAAGAGCCCACGCACCTTATGCCCTCCTCGTTCTCCAGGTCGTCGAGGGCGAACCCCCTCTCCCTTACCAGCTTTAGCTCCTCCCTCAACCTCGCCGGGTCCGTTATGGTCCTGTCGGTGCGCGGCTCGAGCCTCGTGTGCCTCAGGTATAGCTCCAGCTCGGGCTCCGGGAGGCTCGCCAGGATCGCCTTGCCCGAGGCGGTGGAGTAGAGGCAGAGCCTTGCCCCCACCCGCGAGTGCATCCTCACCGGGTGGGGGCTCTCCATCTTGTCCAGGTAGAAGGCCTCACCCCCCTCGAACATCACCAGGTGGACCGTCTCCCTCACCTCCTCCCACAGGGGGACCAGCTTGGGACGGGCCACCTGGATGAGGGAGGAGCGGTGCCTGTAGGCGGTGGACCAGAAGAGCACCGCAGGCCCCAGGAAGTACTGCCCGTTCTCCCGGGCCACCACCCTGGACTCCTCCAGGGTCGTCAGTATCCTGTGCACCGTGGCCTTGGGTATCCCCGTGGCCTGGGCTATCCTGGTGACCCCCACCGCCTCCCCCTGCTCCGCCACGAACTGGATGACCTCCAAAGCCCTCTCCAAAACCCTCACCGACTCTCCCTTGGTCATCTCGTTTCCTCCAGCGATACGTTTTTCTGTCCAGCGGAACACGCTAAGATTTTAAAGCCCCAACCCCCGCATTTCCACACCTCCATACCGCCGAGCAGTATGTCGTTTCGCTGGGTAGAACAAAGCCCCAGTTCCGATCAGCGAAAAGGTATTCCGCAAATGTGGACTCTCCCCCCTTCGCTCGTGTAATATGGGGCCGGAGGGGCGTTTAGAAGGGAGGGGTGTGGATGGGCAAGAAGGTGGTGACCTTCGGCGAGATCATGCTGCGTCTGGCCGCTCCGGGGAGGGAGAGGCTCTTCCAGAGCCCCGTGCTGCAGGTCTACTTCGGGGGGGCCGAGGCTAACGTGGCCGTGTCGCTGGCCCGCTTCGGGCTGCACTCGGTCTACGTGACGGCGGTCCCGGCCAACCCCATAGGCGACGGCGCTGTGGAGGCGCTCAAAAGGCATGGGGTGGACGTGAGCTTCGTCAAGCGTTCGGGCCAGAGGCTCGGGATATACTTCACCGAGACGGGCTCCTGCGCCAGGCCGTCGGTGGTCGTATACGACAGGGCTTTCTCCTCCATCGCCGAGGCCTCCCCCGATCTCTTCGATTGGGACTCCGTCTTCGAGGGGGGCGCGTGGTTCCACCTCACGGGGATAACGCCGGCCCTCTCGGCCAGGGCGGCCGAGTCGGCCCTCCTGGCGGCGAGGAAGGCCAAGGAGAAGGGGCTCACCGTCTCCTGCGACCTCAACTACAGGAAGAAGCTCTGGAGCTGGGGGAAGAGGGCGCCCGAGGTGATGGGCGAGCTGATGAGGTTCGTCGACGTGGCCATAGCCAACGAGGAGGACTTCCAGCTGGCGCTGGGGCTAGAGCTTCCCGAGGTGGACGTGACTAAGGGGGAGCTCCCCGTCGAGGCGTACAGGGACCTATGCTCCAGGGTGATGTCGGCCTACCCCCACCTGAGGTTCGTGGCCATAACGCTGCGGGAGAGCATAAGCGCCGACCACAACCGCTGGTCGGCGGTCCTCTCCTCCAGGGAGGAGTTCTGGGTGAGCAGGAAGTACGACCTCACCCACATAGTCGACCGGGTGGGCGGAGGGGACGCCTTCGGAGCCGGGCTGATCTACGGCCTTCTGGAGCTCTCAAGCCCGAAGGAGGCCCTGGAGTTCGCCGTGGCGGCCTCAGCCCTCAAGCACACCATCCCCGGCGACTTCAACCTGGTAACCCTCGAGGAGGTCTTCTCCCTGATGAAGGGGGACGCAAGCGGCAGGGTGAAGCGCTGACCCCCGTCGGCCCGAGCGAGAAAGGGGGGTGGGTTCTCCCACCCCCCTTCGGCTCTAAAGCACCTCCTCCAGCTTCACGGGCCTCCCCTCCCTCAGGGACCTGGTGGCTGCCTCCGCCAGGGCCGAGGCCATCTTGCCGTCTCGGCCCGTGCAGGGGATCTCCCTCTCCCCCCTTATGGCCTCCACGAACTGCCTCATCTCCTCCACGTAGGCCTCCCTGTAGCGCTCCACGAAGAAGTTCTGCAGGAGATCGGTGTGGAAGCCCCTCTCGTCGCCCCGCAGGGTGAAGCGCTCCGGCACGTTCAGGGTGGAGATCATCCCCCTGGAGCCGAAGGCCTCGACCCTCTGGTCGTAGCCGTACACGGCCCTCCTGCTGTTGTTGATGGAGCAGAGAACCCCGTTCCTGAAGCGGAGCACGACCAGGGCGGTGTCCACGTCCCCCGCCTCTCCTATCCTCTCGTCCACCTTCACTTCGCCCCTGGCGTAGACCTCCTCCACCTCGTCCCCCACCACGAAGCGGGCCACGTCGAAGTCGTGTATGGTCATGTCCCGGAAGATGCCGCCGGAGCTCCTGATGTACTCGATCGAGGGGGGATTGGGGTCCCTGCTGGTTATGAGGAGCAGGTGGAGATCCCCTATCTCCCCCTCGGAGACGGCCCTCCTGAGGGAGGCCACCGACGGATCGAAGCGCCTCTGGAAGCCCACCTGCAGCTTGACCCCGTGGCGTTTCACCGCCTCGAGGACCCGATCTATCCTCTCCAGGGAGACCTCTATGGGCTTCTCGCAGAAGACGTGTCTGCCCGCCGAGGCGGCGGCCTCGATCACCTCCGCGTGGGTGTCGGTGCTGGAGCAGACCACCACCCCGTCGAGCTCCACCTCCTCGAGCATCCTCCGAAAGTCCCCGTAGCAGCGCTCCACCCCCAGCTCCGCGGCGAGCTCCCTGGCCGCCTCCACCCTCACGTCGGCCACCGCCTCGAGCCTCGCCCCGGGGACGAAGAACCTGACGTTCCTGGCGTGAAGCCTCCCTATCCTACCCGCCCCTATCACAGCGAGCCTGACCGCACCCCCCATGCGCACCCCTCCGAGCCCTTTTTCTCCATCCTAAGCCCCTCGAGCTCGCCCCGTCAACGCGACGTCCGACGCCCTCCAGGGGCGAACGACGACCGAAGCCGGACGCCGCAAGGGTCGAAGCCTTGTTTCGTCTAGCGAAACGGCGTCCTGCTAAGCAGACGGACGGTGTGGACAGGTGCTGGCCTTTGATCTATCTTTGAAAAGGGTCCTCGATCGCGTTCGTGGGGGGTGGTAGGGGTTTCGGGGTGAGGTGGGTCTTGGGATCGGCTCCTGTCCCTGGTAGACTTCGCTTCAGGAGGGGGGATCTGTGGTGAGGAGGATCTCGGTTTTGGCGTTAGCGGCTTGTGTGGCGCTGGGCCTTGCGGCCTCTGCCCTGGCGGCCGACAAGGTCAAGATAGCGGTGGTCTGCAAGGCCCTGGACAGCGAGTTCTGGATGGCCGTCAAGAGGGGGGCCGAGGACGCGGCCAAGGCCTTGCCCGAAGTGGAGCTGGTGGTCCTGGCTCCCGACAGGGAGATAAACGTCCAGCAGCAGGTCCAGATAATAGAGGACCTGATCACCCAGAAGGTGAACGCCCTGGCCGTAGCCCCCTGCGGCACGGCTGAGGTGGTGCCGGTGCTGGAGAAGGCCCACAAGGCCGGCATCCCTGTGCTCCTGATAGACACCGACGCCGACTGGCCCAACAAGAAGACCTACATAGGGACCGACAACAAGCAGGGGGG
This sequence comes from uncultured Synergistia bacterium, assembly GCA_964425005.1. Taxonomy (GTDB): domain Bacteria; phylum Synergistota; class Synergistia; order CAYRKT01; family CAYRKT01; genus CAYRKT01. Next base: position 5,249 of record CAYRKT010000037.1, on the reverse strand, counting down.
CGCTCTGGCGGGCGAGTACATCGCCAAGGTCCTGGGCGGCAAGGGCAAGGTGGCCCTGATAACCGGCGTCATGGGGCACCAGACCCACATAGACAGGGTCAGCGGGGCCGAGGAGGTCTTCAAGAAGTTCCCCGACCTCAAGGTGGTGGCCAAGCAGCCGGCCAACTCCGAGAGGGCCCTGGGAATGCAGGTGATGGAGAACATCCTGACCACCCATCCCGATCTGGCAGCGGTGTTCGCCACCAACGACGAGATGGCCCTGGGCGCCCTGCAGGCCGCCAGGGCCGCGGGCAAGCAGGTCGTGATAGTGGGCTTTGACGCCAACAGGGAGGCCGTGCAGAGCGTTCTGGACGGAGGGCTTTCCGCCACGGTGGCCCAGAGCCCCTACAACATGGGCAAGTTCGGGGTCGAGTACGCCTACAAGGTGATCAAGGGGGAGCAGATCCCCAACAGGATAGACACCGGCACCACGCTGGTGACCAAGGAGAACGCCAAGGAGTTCCTGAAGTAGGCCTCAGGGGACCAGTTCGGTCCGCCAGGGCTAGTTCTCTGGCCGAAGGCGCCGCCGCACCCCCCTTAACGGGGTGGCGGCGCCGTATTATAATTGAGGCAGCACTGGGGGAGCCGACGGAGGTCGGCTGAGAGGCTCCGGAGGGAGCGACCCCTGGAACCTGATCCGGGTAATGCCGGCGTAGGGAAGTGCGGCCCTAAAAGGTCTCTTCCCTCTCCCGGCTCGCCTCGCGGGAGGGGTTTTTTTGTTGAGGGTCTCCGAGGTCAGCAAGTCCTTCGGCGAGAGAAGGGTACTGCAGGAGGTCTCCTTCGAGCTCGAGAGGGGAAGGACGTTAGCTCTTCTCGGACCTTCCGGCTGCGGCAAGAGCACCCTCCTCTCGATCCTGGCGGGGTTTTGCCCTCGGGACGGCGGCTCGATCCACCTGGAGGGGAGGGAGGTTCCGGACCTCAGGGCGCACGCAGCCCTCATGTGGCAGGAGGACCTGCTCCTCCCCTGGAAGAGCCTCTTCTCCAACGCGCTGCTCCCCTGGGTGGCCTCGGGCAGGCCCCTGGAGGAGGGTAGGAAGCGCCTCCGCGAGCTCTTCTCCCTCCTCGGCCTTCGTGGGTTCGAGGGGGTCCTCCCCCATCGGGCCTCGGGCGGGATGAGGAGGAGGGCAGCCCTGGCCAGGACCCTGATGTTCGATAGGCCCATCCTCCTGCTGGACGAGCCCCTCTCAGGGCTCGACCTCCCCCTGAGGAGGAGGCTCTGGGAGCTCCTCAGGGAGCTCTTCGCGGAGAGGGAGCTCGCGGTCGTCTGGGTAACCCACGACCCCGAGGAGGCCCTCTCGGTGGGGGACGAGATAGCGGTGATGTCGCCTCCCCCGGCGAGGCTGGCTCTCCTCGGCCCTGAGCCGGGGGGCAAGGAGGGCCTCCTCGGCCTGATCGCCCGCCTTTCGGGCTTCGTCCCGGGTGGTGCCCTTGAGGCCTGTTGAGCTCGCCAAGCCCCTTATCCCCCTGGGGTTCTTCTTGGGCTGGCACCTCCTGGCGGTGGGCCTAGAGATCCCTCCGTACCTCCTGCCCTCTCCTCTGGCGGTCTTGAGGGCCTTCCTCTCGGACCCGAGGCTCTTCTTGGGACACGCCCTCGTCACCTTTGCGGAGATGCTTTTGGGGCTGTTTTTGGCCTCCTTCGCGAGCCTGCTCGCCTCCCTCCTGCTCATCTCCTCTTCCCTCTTCGAGGGGGCGCTCTCGGGCTTTCTGGTCCTCCTGCAGTCCACGCCCCTGTTCGCCCTGGCCCCGCTGCTGGTGGTCTGGCTGGGCTATGGGCTTTCCAGCAAGGTGGCGATGGTGGCGCTGGTCTCCTTCTTTCCCATGGCGGTCTCCCTGATGGGGGGGCTTAAGGCGCACGAGAGGAGGCACGCGGAGCTCTTCGAGCTCATGGGGATGGGGCTTTGGGGGAGGTTCGTCCACCTCTACCTGCCCGCCGCCCTTCCCTCCCTCTTCGGGGGTCTCAGGGCCTCGTGCGCCGTCGCCGCCGCCGGGGCGGTCCTGGGGGAGTGGATGGGCTCCTCCAGGGGGCTCGGCTACCTGATGGTCCAGATGAACGCCAGGCTCAGGGTGGCTGAGCTCTTCGCCTGCATAGGCCTGTTGTCGGTCGTCTCCCTTGGGCTTTGGTCCTCCATCTCCCTCCTGGAGAGGAGGGTCGTCTTCTGGAGGGAGGAGCGAGATGAAGCATAGTTTCAGATCCGAGGAGGTGTACTGCGGCATGAGGAGGATCTCGGTCGCCTTGCTCCTGGCCCTGCTCTGCGTGGGTGAGGTCTCGGCCGCGCAGCGGATCAGGCTGGTTCTGGATTGGTTTCCCAACGTGGACCACCTGCCGCTGTACGTGGCCAGGGGGATGGGGCTTTTCGAGCGGGAGGGGCTTTCGGTGGAGTTGATCTCCCCCTCCGAGACCACCGACGCGGTGAAGCTTGTGGCCTCCGGCGCGGCGGAGATGGCCATATCCTACGCCCCCCAGGTCCTGGTGGCGGCCTCTGAGGGCCTCCCCCTCAAGGTGGTGGGAAGGCTCGTGGGCTCTCCCCTGTCGACGGTCCTCTTCGTGAAGGGGAGGGGTATACAGAGGCCCTCAGATCTGGAGGGCAAGAGGGTTGGCTACACGGTTCCGGGGATGATGGACGTGATGGCCAGGGCCTTCCTGAAGGCCGCGGGGGTCAAGGGGGCGGATCTGGTCCACGTGGGGTTCCAGATAGTCCAGCCCTTGGCCTCCGGGGCGGTGGACGCGGTGGTGGGGGGCTTCAGGAACTACGAGTTCGTGAAGATGAGGATGGAGGGGCTCGAACCGGGGGCCTTCCACCTGGAGGAGTGGGGCATCCCCCACTACGACGAGCTGGTCTTCGTGGCCAACCCCTCCTGGGCCGAGTCCCACAGGGGGGTCGTGGATTCCTTCCGGAGGGCGCTGGAGGCCTCCGTCAGGGAGCTCGATGGGTCCCCGGAGGGGGCTTTGAGGCTCTACTTCGAACAGCTCCCCGAGGCCCCGAGGGACCTGGAGAGGGAGGCCTTCGCCGTGACCTTGCCCCTTTACGCCAGGTCGCAGGAGATCGAGGCCCAGAGGTGGGAGGCCTTGAGGGACTTCCTCCTCAGGGAGGGCCTCTTGCGGTCGAAGGTGGATCTCGGCCGAATCCTTTGGAGGTGATGGAGATGACGGTCAAGGAGGGCTCGCTCGAGCTCAGCGCCACCAGGAAGCTGGTGGTCTCATCCCTGCTGGTGGGGGTCGCGGTGGTCCTCTCCCCCCTCTACTTTCCCTTCGGTCCCACCAAGTGCTACCCCTTCCAGCACATGGTCAACGCCCTGGCAGGGGTGCTCCTGGGCCCCTGGTGGGCGGCTTTGGTGGCCGTCTCCGCGAGCGTGATCAGGAACCTCACCGGGACGGGAACGCTCTTCGCCTTCCCGGGAAGCATCCCCGGCGCCCTGGCGGTGGGCCTCGCGGCGAGGTTCCTCCCCGCAAGGCGCAGGGCCTTCGGGGCCCTCTTCGAGCCGCTGGGGACGGCGCTGGTGGGAGCTTACCTCGCTTCCACCCTGGTGGCTCCCGCCGTGGGAAGGAGCGTCGCCACCTCGGCCCTGGTGGTGGCCTTCGGGGCAAGCAGCGTCCCTGGTTCCCTATTGGGGTTCGCCCTGATCCTTCTCCTGCAGAGGGTTTCGATCCTGGCTTCCGCTCGATCCTTGGCCTAGGGTTTTCGGGGCGCTTTGCGCCCCGAAAACCCCCTGAGCCTTTGGGTTAACCCCTCATGGGCGGTGGCTTCGCTAGGCCTTGGGGAGCTTTAGCAGCATGAAGTCCTTCTTTCCCTTCCGCAGGAGCAACCTCCCCTCGGAGAAGTCCGAGGCGAGGAGCTTCCTGTCGGGCTCCTCCACCCTGGATCCGGCCAGGTAGATCCCCCCCGAGCTTATGAGCCTCTTGGCCTCGCTCTTGGAGGGGACGGCTCCGCTCTCGAAGAGGACCTCCGCCAGCCCCGCGGGGAGATCCGTCCTCACCTCGAAGGTGGGTATCTCCCCGTCCAGGAGGGCCAGAATCCCCGGGTCTTTGGGGTCTCCCTCTGAGTCGAAGAGCAGGGCCGACGCCCTCCTCACCTCCCTCGCCGCCTCGTCCCCGTGGACGGATCTGGTCACCTCGAAGGCCAGGGTCCTCTGGGCCCTCCTCAGGTGGGGGCTCTTCGCGTGCTCCTCCATCAGCCCCTCTATCTCCTCCATCTCCATGAAGGTGTAGTATCGAAGCAGTTTCCCCGCGTCCTCGTCGGAGACGTTCATCCAGAACTGGTAGAAGCGGTAGGGGGAGGTGAGCTTGGGGTCCAGCCAAACGGCCCCCTCGGCGGTCTTCCCGAACTTCTGCCCGGAGGAGTCCAGGAGCAGCGGGTAGGTGCAGCCGTAGGCCTGGATCGAGAGCTTCCTCCTGATGAGCTCTATGCCGGCGGTGATGTTGCCCTGCTGGTCGTTGCCCCCGAACTGGACCCTGCAGTCGTGCTCCCTGCAGAGGTGGTAGAAGTCGTAGGCCTGGAGGAGCATGTAGCTGAACTCCGTGTAGGATATGCTCTTATCCGGATCCTCCAGCCTGGACCTGATGAACTCCTTGGAGATCATGTAGTTGACGGTGAAGTGCTTGCCCACGTCCCTCAGAAAGCCTATCAGCGACAGCTCCTTGAGCCAGTCGTAGTTGTTCAGCAGCAGTGCCCCCCGCGGGCCGGGGGAGAAGTCCAGGAACCTCGAGAGCTGCGCCTTTATACCCGCCAGGTTGGCCTCGATCTCCTCCTCGGAGAGCAGGTTCCTCTCCTTGCTCCTGCCGCTCGGGTCCCCTATCATGCCGGTGCCGCCGCCGGCGATGGCGATGGGCCGGTGCCCTAGCCTCTGAAGCCACGCGAGCCCCATGATGGGGATCAGGTGCCCCACGTGCAGGCTCGGCGCCGTGGGGTCGAAACCCACGTAGCCGGTGACCACCCCGGAGGAGAAGAGCCCCCTGAGGCCCTCCTCGTCGCTACACCAGGCTATGAAACCCCTCTCCGTCAAGACGTCCATCGGGTTGGGAAGACCCATCTAGCCCACCTCCTAGCCATCACGGATAAAGATTATACCCGCTCGAAGCGAGAGAGGTCCTGGGGGGCGACAAAAGCTCAAATGTTTGTTATAATGTTTGAGGATCGAGGCGATGTCGTTGAGGTCTTCTGCGGTGGGCTTCAGCTGTTTCAGGGGGAGGTGTGGGGGTCTTCCCTCGGAGG
>CAYRKT010000036.1:0-14958 GCA_964425005.1 uncultured Synergistia bacterium | reverse complement strand
CATCCCCCCTCTCGCCCCTGCCCCTGACGAAGCGCCCGAAGAGCTCCAGGGCCGCCGCCCTGGACCTCTCGGGCGAGAGCTGAGGGAGAGGATAGTCGAGGCCGAGCTTCACCCCGGCGCTTTTGAGGACTTCCCCCGGGGCCTCCCACGGAGCGTGGACGTAGGGCGCCGGCAAGCGGGAGAGCTCCTCGACCCATCGCCTGACGTAGGCCCCATCCGGGTCGAACCTCCTGGCCTGGGAGACGGGGTTGAACATGCGAAAGTACGGGGCCGCGTCCGCTCCGCAGCCCGCTGTCCACTGCCAGCCCTGGGGGTTGCTGGCCGGATCTGCGTCCACCAGGGTGTCCCAGAACCACTCCTCCCCCAGCCTCCAGTGGACCAGGAGGTTCTTGGTTAACCACGAGGCCACCAGCATCCTCACCCGGTTGTGCATCCAGCCGGTGCGCCAAAGCTGCCTCATCCCGGCGTCGACTATGGGTATGCCCGTCTGCCCCCTCGTCCAGGCCAGGAATCGCTCGTCCCTCTCCCAGGACCAGGGAAAGGAGTTGAACTCCTCCCTCAGCGGCCTCTCCTTCAGGTCCGGCCTGTGGCAGAGGAGGTGGTAGGAGAACTCCCGCCAGCCGAGCTCCCTCAGGAAGGCCTCGGCCCCCTCGCTCCTGACGCCACCCGCGGCCTCGAGCACGCCGTGCCAGACCTGAGCCGGCGAGATCTCCCCGTGATGCAGGTGGGGCGACAACCTGGAGGTCCCATCCAGATCGGGCCTGTCCCTGTCCTGGGCGTACCTCGAAAGACCCCCCTCGAGGAACGACTTGAGGCGCCTCGAGGCCGCCTCCTCTCCCACCTGCCAGCTCTCCCTGATCCCGGAGGCCCAGTCCACCTTCGGGAGAAGGCCCAGCGAATCCACGCCCTGGCCCAAATAGGGCCTGGGAGGACTATCGATCCGCGCGGGAGCCGGCAGAGGCCTTGGGACCTCCACCGACCTCAGGAAGCGCTTCCAAAACGGGGTGAACACGGAATAGAAAGGACCGCCCTCCGGGAGCATCCGCTGCGGATCGTGTAGGAGGTAGGAACGAAAGACCCTCACCTCTAACCCCGCCCCCTCAAGGGACCTCTTCACCCGCTCGTCCCTCGCCCTGAGGGTGGGTTCGTGCCGCTCGTTCCAGTAGACGGCGTCCGCCCCGACCTCGCGGGCGACCCCCGAAAGCGCCACAAGGCTGTCCTCCGACCTGAGGACCAGAAGGTAAGAGCCCCTCCTCTCCAGCGAGCCCTCAAGGGACTTTAGGGAGTGATGGAGCCACCACCTGCGAGCCTCGCCCGGCGCGAAGGGTCCCATCTCCCCGGGACAGAAGACGAAGAGGGGTACCACCGCCCCCCTCCTGCAGGCCTCGCTCAGGGCTGGGTTGTCCGAAAGCCTCAGATCGTTCTGGAACCAAACTATCGTCTTGGCCAAAGGGATCCCCCCAACATCGACGCGATCAGGGTCCACCCCACGTGTAACAGGGCCGATCCTCCGACCCCGCACCCCCCACCGACCTCCACGACCACCTCTTCCGGCCCGTAGTAACCCTCCCCCAGGGAGGAGCAGGACAACGGGAGGGCAGCGATCGTCAGGGCGGGCTTTCCCTGGCCCAGGAGGGGCAGGTCAGAGAACCTGACCCCCATCAGCCTGGCCGCAGTCCCATCGACGACGGTCCAGAAGTTGAGGCCAAGGACCTCCTCTTCGAGGAAGGCAAGGGGGGCTAACTCGAAGTCGGAAGGGGATCGCCTGTCCGTCCAGAGGATCCAGGACGTGGTCCTGTCGGAGAAAACCTCGTCGAGCGCAGAGGCCCCCAGGTAGTAGACCTTAGACCCATCGAAGGCCAAACTACCCCCGCAGAGGCGAGAGGGCAGCTTGAAGTCCGAGACGTAACCCTCCCTCAGCGAGAAGACCTCGACGAAGGGGGTGGGTTCTCCCCTCTCGTCCAGCCCTCCCACCAGGAAGAGCTTTCCGTCCACCGCGCAGGAAGCGCCCAAGAGGCGCGGGAAACGCATGCTGCCGAGCTTCCTCCAGGTGCCGCTTTTCAGATCCAACCTGTAAACGCCCCCCTCCAGCTCCAACCTCTCCCCGTCGGCGGCGACGCCCCTGGCTCCTCCGGCCACGAAGAGGTAGCCGTCTCTGTGAGGGGCGATAAAGGGCCAGAGGAGCAATCCGGAGTCGGAGGGGTGTCGTGCCACCAAGAGGAACCCCTTCCCCTCGTCGAACCGCCAGACGCCGTCCGGATCCAGCATGTAAAGGATCCCGTCCACCGAGAAGAGCTGGGCGAAGCGCGCGGCCTCCTGGTCCTCGAAGAAGCCCAGCAGTTCGACCCCAAAGTCCCTTAAGCCCAACCTCGCCAGACCGAACCCCTTCTCCTCGTGGTAGACGAGGCCGTAAGCCACCTCCCCTGAGACCGCAGTCATGCCCCCGTAGGGGTAAATCCTGGAGAGCGGAAGCCTCTCGGAGCTGCCGAGCCTCGCGACCATGAGGTCGAAGGAGATGGCCCTGCCGTCGCCGCGCCTCAGCTCGCACCTCACGTAGGCCTCGTCGGCGTCAAGGCCCTTTGGCAGAAGAAAACTCACCTCGTCGTCGGATCCGACGTAGGGGACCTCCTCCCCTCCCACCGAGACCGACCCTACGGGCAGGAGGCCTTTGCCGTAGACCCTAACCTCCTGCCCAGGCTCGAAGAGGACCCCCGATAGCCCGCCGATCATCGGATCCGAAGAGGTGATTCCCTTGAGCGCCCCCAGGGCATCCGCCCTGCCGCCCAGGAGGGAGGATCCCATCAGGGAACCGACCCTCCTGGCCCCAGCCAGGATCAGGGCACCGACCTGCGCCGGGGAAAGATCGGATGAGGCGGAAAGGACCAAGGAGGCTATCCCGGAGACCACGGGTGCGGCCATGGAGGTGCCGCTTTCGACCTCGTAGAGGCCTCCGTCCGCACCCCTGTAGGACCTGGGCGATGCGGCAGCCTCGGGGATCGCGGAGATCAGGTTCAAACCCGGGGCGAAGAGGTGAACGAAGGACCTGCCCACGTTGGAGAAGAAGGCGACCCCGTCCTCTCCGTCGCTCGCCCCAACGGAGAGAAGCCCCCTGATCCTGTAGCCGGCCGGGAAGGTGGAGGGGAAGAGATCGCCGTCGAGGGAGTTGTTGCCCGAGGCGGCGACCACCACCGCGCCGGCCCCGGACAGGGACCTCAAGGCCTCCTCCTCCGCCCTGGACCTCACAGGACCTCCCAGGGATAGGTTCAACACCCTAAGCCCATCTCCTCTCCTCGCAAGCCCCAGGGCGTAGTCCAGGGCCTTCAGGTAGGCCTCAGGCAGGAGAGAACCGCTCGAGTCGGCCACCTTCAGCGGGACCACCCTGCACCTGGGGGCGACCCCCACGATGCCCCTCCCGTTCCAGGAGGCGACCGATATGCCAGCGCAGTGGGTGCCGTGGCCCGGCCCCCTCGAGTCGTCCCTGGGGTCGGGATCGCCGTCGCCGAAGTCGAACCCGTGCAGGTCGTCGACGTAGCCGTTTCCGTCGTCGTCGAGCCCGTTTCCCTCCTCCCTCGGGTTCCTCCAGATCCTATCCCTCAGGTCCGGGTGGTCCAGGTCCACGCCCGTGTCCACCAACCCTATCAGTATCGACTCATCCCCGCTCGATATCCCCCAGGCCCCCAGGGCAGAGACGTCGCAGCCCGCGGACAGGCTCATGGGATGGCCTCCGGCCCCTGAAAGCTCCTCGGCCAGGGCCCTCGACCCCGAGTTGGACAGATGCCACTGCTTTGGGAAGAACTCGTCCGACGGGATCGACGAGAGGAAGCACCTCCTGGGGAGGCGCTCAGCCCACTCTATCAGGCCGGAGGCCAAAAGGCCATCCAGCGCGCTAGATCCGAGGTCCCCCTTGACCAGGAGGAGGCCGAGGTGCTTAAGCCCTCTCGCGCTCACGCCGCGCGCCCCCGAGGCCAGGAGAGATCTGGAGATCTCGGCCACCGCGTCGGCGAGGGCACCGCTAGCCCGCAAGACCTTCCCGGGCTTGATCGCCCAGACGTCGCTGAAGAGGCCCTCCAGCGCTTCAACCCCAGGGGAAACCTTGAGAGGACGAGCGCTTAAAAGGCGTCCTCTAACATCGCCTCGGACGGGAGGAGCGGATCTGCCCAAGGCCGACGGCCCCTCGAAGGCCCAGGAGCAGCAGACCAACAGCGCCAGGCACACCGCCGCGATCGAAACCAAGGACCACCTGGATCGAACCAAGATGAACACCTCCCCCGGTGGATTTTACTTGAAACCACGGCCCAGGTGTGATAGGATTCCATCCCAAAAGAAGCGGTGGAGGTGTTGGAGATGGGACCCGTCTGGAGAGCTTGAGGTTTGCCGTGATAGGCGCTGGCAAGATAGGTTCCGCCGTAGCCCTCGCCCTCGACGGGCGCGTGGGCAAGGTGATAGCCACCAGGAGAAACCTCTCCAAGATATCCCACCTGAAGGACAAGAACATCCTCGTCACCAACGACAACGAGCTCGCCTGCAGGGAGTCCGACGTCGTGATCTTCACCCTCAAGCCCCCCCAGGTGATCCCCGAGATGCGGAAGCTCAGGGAGCACCTGGCGAACAAGCTGGTCATATCGCTGGCCGCGGCCATATCCCTGGACATGCTCAAGGAGGCAGCCCCCGAGTCCTACCTGGTGCGGGCCATGAGCAACGTGGCCATCCTGGCCAAAGCGGCCTACACCGTCTACTGTCCCCATCCAGACGTGCCGGATTGGGTCCCGCAGGTCGCCTCCGAGGTCTTCGGGCTCTTCGGCTGGAGCAGGATGGTGGAGGAGGCTTACCTGGACGCTTTGACCGCCCTCTCCGGCAGCGGGCCAGCCTACCTCTACACCGTGATGGAGGCCATGGTCTACGGGGGCCTGATGGTGGGGCTCCCGAGGGAGCTCTCCACCGAAGCGGTGGCCTACAGCATGATCGGGGCCTCCAAGATGGTCCTGGAAAGCGGCATGCACCTGGCGGAGCTGCGCGACATGGTGGTCACCCCAGGGGGGGTGACCATCGAGGGGATATTCCAGCTGGAGGAGAACAGGCTCAGGACGGCCCTGATGAAGGCGATAGTCGAGTCCACGGAGAAGGCCATCTCCATAGCCGAGAGGGCGAGGAGAGAGGCAAACCGCGCGGAGCGATAGCGACCAGGCCCTTACCCCTGGCCTCGCCGAAGGTTGTAATTTGCCCCGCGTTGTTGTATATATCACGCAGGAACTCCCCTCTTATCGAGAGCGGCTGAGGGACTGGCCCTATGAAGCCCGGCAACTGGCCGTCCGGTGCAGTGCCAAAACCTGCAGCCTCGAAGGAGGCTGAGTGATAAGGGAGGGAGGCCTCGGACATCGCCCTGGGCCCCCTCTCCGTCGGAGGGGGCCCAGATCTTTTCCGGAAAGGGGTGGGGGAACTTTGAGGGAGAGGCCCGGGATGTCCACCAAGGCCGTCCACGCGGGGTTCAGGTGCGACCCGACCACGGGCGCCAGCGTGCTGCCCATCTACCAGAGCGCCTCCTTCTGCTTCAGAGACCTGGAGAGCGCAAGAGCCCTCTTCCAAATGGAGGAGAGGGGTTTCATATACTCGCGGATATCGAACCCCACCGTGGAGGCCCTGGAGGAGCGGGTCGCTGCGCTGGAGGGAGGCAGCGCCGCCTGCGCCTTCGCCTCAGGACAGGCAGCTCTCACGGCCCTCGCCCTGGCGCTCTGCTCGCCGGGTAGCCACGTGGTGAGCTCCTCCAGGGTATACGGCGGCTCCTACGAGCTGTTCTCCGTCGTCCTGTCCCGCCTCGGGATCGACTTCAGCTTCGTCGACCCCCACGACCTGGGGGGCCTGAGGGAGGCCATAAGGGAGGAGACGGCCTTCGTCTTCGTGGAGACCATAGGCAACCCAACCCTGGACGTGCCAGACCTGGAGGGATGGGCGAGGATAGCCCACGAGCGGGGCGTCCCGCTGGTGGTGGACAACACCTTCGCCTCTCCAGCCCTGTGCAGACCCCTGGAGCATGGGGCCGACGTGGTACTGCACTCGGCCACCAAGTACATGTGCGGCCTGGGCTCGTCCATAGGAGGGGTGATAGTCGAGGGCGGAAACTTCGACTGGAAGTCCTCCAGGTTCCCAAACCTCTCCCGCCCGGACCCCATCCACGGCTACGTCTACGCCGACAGGTTCGGGGATAAGGCCCTCAGCACCTGGCTCAGGAGCTACGCCCTCATGCTCCTAGGTGGGTGCATGTCCCCCTTCAACGCCTTCCTCATATGGCAGGGGCTCTTCACGTTGCCCCTCCGGATGAGAAAGCACTCGGAGAACGCCATGGGGGTAGCGGAATTCCTCAGCTCCCATCCCATGGTGGAGTGGGTCAACTACCCCCTCCTTCCCGGATCCAGGAGCCATCCCAACGCCTCCCGGTACTTGCCTGAGGGGGCTTCCGGTATGGTCTCCTTCGGCGTGAGGGGTGGTCTCAGAGAGGGAGCTTTGTTCCTGCAAAGCCTCTCCCTGTTCAAGCACCTGGCCAACGTGGGGGATTCGTGCTCTCTAGCGGTGCACCCGGCCTCCACCACCCACAGCGCCCTATCCCCGGAGGAGAGGGCCAGGGCCGGCATCCCGGACAACATGATCAGGCTCTCCGTGGGGATAGAGGACCTGGAGGACATAATCTACGACCTGGAGAGGGCCCTCGAGGAGGTCAGGAGGTCCTGAGGTGGCCTTCGACAGAGGTGCGGTTAGCTACGGCAAGGTCTCGATAGGATCGCTCGAGCTCGAGAGCGGCAAGGTCATAAGCCCCGTCGTGCAGGCCTACTCCATCCAGGGGGAGGCCAGGCACGACGGCTCAAACGTGGTCCTGGTCTGCCACGCCCTGACCGGAAGCCATCACGTGAGCGGCCCGGACGTGGAGGGGCTTCCGGGCGCGTGGTGGGATCCCATAGTTGGCCCCGGCAAGGCCATAGACACCAGCAGGTTCTGCGCGGTGTGCTTTAACGTCCTGGGGAGCTGCTACGGCAGCACAGGGCCAGCTTCGCTCGATCCATCCACGGGCCGGCCCTACGCCATGAGCTTTCCCATAATAAGCGTCAGGGACATGGTCAAAGCCCAGAGGGAAGCCCTCAGATCCCTGGGCATCGATAGGATAGCCCTGGTCATAGGGGGGTCCCTCGGCGGTATGCAAGCCCTGGAGTGGGCCTGCAGCTACCCGGAGATGGTGGAAAGGGCGGTGGTGATAGCGGCGCCTGCGAGGCTCTACCCCCAGGCCATAGCCTTCAACGAGGTCCAGCGCAAGGCCATAACCTCAGACCCCGACTGGAAGGGCGGCGACTACTACCCCGAGAGGGGACCCGTCCGGGGGTTGGCGGTGGCCAGGATGCTTGGTATGATAACCTACAGGAGCGAGATGTGTTTCGCCTCTAGGTGGATGAGGGAGGCAGTAGGCGACGTCTTCGACTGGAACGGCAAGTTCAAGGTCGAGAGCTACCTGCACCACCACGGAGAGGAGTTAGTCCGCAGGTTCGACGCCAACTGCTACCTCTACCTCACCAAGGCCATGGACCTTCACGACGTCTCCCGCGGCAGAGGTAGCCTGGAGGAGGCGCTGGGTCGAATGAGGGGACCCCTCCTGGGCGTGGGGATCTCCAGCGACATGCTCTTCCCCAACTGGCAGGTGGAGGAGATCACGAGGGCGGCCTCCAGGGCAGGGGTGAAGGCCACCTACGAGGAGATAACCAGCGACAACGGACACGACGCCTTTCTCATCGACTTCGACCAGCTGGACGAGATACTCAGGGATTTCCTCCACGATTCGGGCATGAGGTAACGGAGGTGAGCTGGCTTTGGACCTGCGCACCAAGAGGCTGGAGAAGGTATACTCCATGTGGGCTCCCATCTACGACGTGGTCTTCGGCCCCCACATGGAGGAGGGAAGAAGGGTGGGCGTGGAGGTCCTATCCCTCTCGAGAGGCGAGAGGGTGCTGGAGGTGGGCTTCGGCACGGGACTCACGCTTCGATACTACCCCGATCTGGAGCTGGAGATCCACGGCATAGACATCTCCGAGAAGATGTTGGAGAAGGGCATAGCCAGGGCCAGGAAGTACTCCGAAAAGAGCAGCAACCGCATCGAGATAAGGCTCATGGACGCCCACGAGCTGGATTACCCGTCCTCCTACTTCGACGCCGTCTTCTGCCCCTACGTGCTCACGGTGGTGCCAGACCTCAACAGGGTATGCGGGGAGATCAAGCGGGTGCTCAAGAGGGGCGGAAGGCTCGTGGCGGTAAACCACGCTCCGCGCAGAAAGGGTGTCTTGAGGCTTCTCGAGGAGAAGGCCTCACCCCTCTTCCAGAGGCTGGGCTTTGCCACCCACATCGACGTGGAGGACTACGTGAGGGGGAGCGGCTTCAAGGTGGACTTCAGGGAGAGGGTGGGCATCTTAAAGCTCTACAAGGTGGTCCGGGGCTACAAGCTGGAGGACTAGCCCCACATCAGCATATCCTGGGCAGCATCTCGTAGGGCAACATGTCGAGCACGCGCACCCCTCCGTAGGAGGTGCGAAGCACCGCCCTTCGAGGGTGCTCCGCCACGAACCTACCTATCACGGTGGCGCCCATGCCCTCCGGGTCCTCCCTCACGGCCGAGAGCAACTCCTCGGCCTTCCTGGGTTCTACGGCCAGCACCATCCTCCCCTCACACGCCATGTATAGGGGATCGAAGCCCATCGCGTCGCAGAAGGCCTGGACCTCATCGGAGACGGCTATCCTCTCCTCCCACACCTCGACCCCAAGGCCCCTGGCCCGAAGAGCCCATTCGCAGAGCACCGTGGCCAGACCGCCCCTCGTGCAGTCCCTGGCCGCCCTCACGCCACCCACCTCCATCGCCCTCTCCATCAACCTCCATAGGGGAGCGCAGTCGCTCTCGGGGGCGTTGAGGAGGGATCCGCCGAAGCGCAAGGCGCCCACCGCGGCCCCGTGGCGGCCCACGTCGCCCGTGAGCACTATGAGATCGCCCTCCTCGACCGCCCTGACGCCCAGAGGCTTAGCCCCCTCGACCTTCCCCAGGCCGCACACGGACACGAAGACGTCCCTCACCTCCCCAGTCCCCTTGGACGGCAGGACCTTTGTGTCTCCGGCCGCCACCAGGATCCCGTGCTCGGAGCAGACCTTCGAGAAGGAGCCAGCTATGGACATCAGCTGTTCCCTGGGAAACCCCTCCTCCACCAGCAGGGCATAGGCGAAGTAGAGGGGCCTGGCCCCCCTGCAGGCCAGGTCGTTTATTGTCCCGCAGGCGGCGAGCTTCCCTATGTCGCCTCCCGGGAAGAAAGGGGGTGAGACCGTGAAGGAGTCGACGGTCAAGGCGATCCCTAACTCCTTCAGATAAGCCGCGTCCTCCCCTTCCTCCAGGATCGGGTTGGAGAGTCCGCTTCTCAGCAAGGCCTCCACCAGGCGGTGGGTGAGCAGACCACCGCTGCCCTCAGCCAGGGTTATCACGTCTTCCATCCCGCAAACCCCTCCTGCCCAGCGGCTAAAGCGCGTTCAAGCGCGAACGCCCCATCGACCCATCCCGTCGCCGAACCGGTAGTGGGCAGCGCAGCTCCCTTCGGACGAGACCATACAGGGACCCACGGGGCTGCTGGGATGACAGGCCCTCCCGAAGAGGGGACAGTCCGTGGGCCTGACCTTGCCCTTGAGCACCTCCCCGCACAGACACCCCTCCATCGGCTCCTCTCCCGCCCCCAGGACCGCGTCTCCCAGCAAGGGCTCAGCCCTCAGGCGCTCGTACGGACCCTTAAGGCACAGCCCGGAGAGGGGCAGACGCCCGAAGCCCCTCCAAGGGGCATCGCAGGGCTCAAAGACCTCCTCCAGCAGGGCCTGGGCCAAGCCGTTGCCCTCCTCTCCCACAGCTCTCCTGTAGACGGAGCTCAGGGATGGAGATCCCCTCACCAGATCCCTCA
Organism: uncultured Synergistia bacterium; assembly: GCA_964425005.1. Classification (GTDB taxonomy): domain Bacteria; phylum Synergistota; class Synergistia; order CAYRKT01; family CAYRKT01; genus CAYRKT01. Next base: position 4,999 of record CAYRKT010000036.1, on the reverse strand, counting down.
GGATCACCGCTATGGCCGACAACATCTGGGGCACGTCGAAGCCGGCGACGCACATGGGGACGGGCTTAATCTCCATCAGACGGCGATAGGCTTTAAGCCCCAGCACCACGCTCACGTGGCCCGGGAGGATGAATCCGTCGATGGCCAGGTCTGGGTCGGCGAGCAAAGCCTCCAGGGCGGGCACGACTCTCTTGTGGAGGGAGCATATGAACAGGTTGCTCAAGCCCAACTTCAAGGCCTCTTTGGCCAGCCAGGCGGTGGCAGGCGCGGTGGTCTCAAACCCCACCCCCAGGAAGACGAAGCGCTTGCCCTCCCTGAGGGCCATCCTCAAGACCTCCTCCGTCGAGCCCACCACCCTGACGTCCGCCCCACGGGCGCGGGCCAGGGCCAGGCTGATCCCACCGCTTCCGGGAACCTTAAGCATGTCGCCGTAAGTGCAGACGACCAGATCACCCAGACGGGAGAAGGCTATGGAGAGGTCCACCTCCTCCTGGGCGGTCACGCAGACTGGACACCCCGGACCGGATATGAGCTCCACCCCATCGGGCAAAAGCCCTCTCAAGCCCCCCCTGAACGCGGCCACCGTGTGGGTCCCGCATACCTCCATCACCTTGACCCTGCGGCCCAGCGAGCGGGCGAGCTCCCCTACCCTCGAGACCAACCTCTCCACGAAACCCTTGCTATCCGTCGCCAAGGCCCAGCTCCCTCCACAAGGCCTCTATCTCCTCGGCCTCCTCCTCCTTGAGCCTCTCTATGGCGAAGCCAGCGTGGACCAGGACCTTATCGCCCACCCTCGCCTCCTCCAGGAGGTCCAACCTGATCGAGACCCTCAGCCCACCCCTCTCGGCCACGGCCTCCTTGCCCCTTATGTCCACCAGCACGTAGGGAACGGCAAGGCACAAAATCCGCGCACCTCCCTTACGAACCACCGAAGGATATAAGGCCACCCAGAAGGCCCACGAGACCGCCCAGGAGCATGAGTGCCAGGGGCGAAGAGCCCTTGAGGAGCGAAAGGGCGAAGACCACCAGGAAGACCGAAGTGGACCCGTATCCCCAGCCGACCGCGTCCTTCAACGACCAGCCGGCGGAGATCAACATCGCCAAGAGCACCGGGGAGAGGGACCCCAGGACCGACTCGAACAAACGGGAGTCCCCCCACCTCCTGATAAGTCTCTCCGCCGCAAAGCTCAGGGAGGCCGGCACCACCAGAGAGGAAATGGTCGCCGCCAGCGCACCCCAAACGCCCAAGACCTTGTAGCCCACGAAGGTGGCCGCGTTGATCCCTATGGGCCCAGGGGTCGACTGGGAGATGGATACCACGTCCGCGAACTCCCCCAGGGAGAGCCACCCCCTGGACTCCACTACGAAGAACATGATGACCTTGAGGATCGCGTAGCCACCGCCGAAGCTGAGCGCCCCCACCTTGAAGAAGGTCCAGGAGAGCTCCCACAGGGGGCTCATCTCCTGATCAACCCCTTGATCACCCCCACCGCCGCCCCAAGTGCGACTATAAGCGTCGGGCTCAACCCCAGGCGAACGAGCCCTAAAAGGGAGACCGCGAGGAGCAACGGGTCCCAGATGCCCCTGAGGGTCCTAAATCCCATCCTTACCACGCTGGCAGCCAGAAGCCCCAGCAGGGCCGGCCTCATGCCGTCCAGGAAGAACCTGGCAGCGGGCCAAAGACCCCCACCCCCGCGGGGGAGGTCCAAGAGCCAGGCCACCAAAACTATCGCCACGAAGGAAGGAGCCACGAAGCCCAAGGAGGCCGCCAGGGCGCCGCGCCAGCCCAACACCCTCATGCCGCAGACGAAGGAGGTGTTGAAGGCGATGGGTCCCGGCAACCCCTGGACCAGGGAGACCACCTTCCACACCTCCCCCTCGGGGATCCAGCCGCGGGAGGAGAACTCCCTGGCCATCAGGGGCACCATGGCCCAACCCCCACCCAGGGTCAGAGAGCCTATCCTCAAGGAGGAGAGGAAGAGGCGAACGAAGCTGGGGCGCCCCGGGATCATCGTCCCACCCTCGGTTGAAGCCATGCGTTCGACCCCCCGCTGCCCTCACGAGAAAGGGTGAGCTGTATAATTTTATCACCGAATCATCCCCGCGAGAGGAGGGTCAACGCTTGTCCCACGATCCCCTAAGTCTCGACTTCGTGCCGGTGGCCGAGGCCTCCATCGACGAGGCGGACGTGGAGGCGGTGGTCGAAGTGCTTAGGTCCAAGAGGCTGGCCCTGGGGCCCAAGAAGGCCAGGCTAGAGGAGCGGCTCAAGGAGCTCACCGGAAGGAGATACGCGCTCGCCTGCTCCAGCGGCACGGCAGCGCTCCACATGAGCCTTCTGGCCCTGGGAACCTCAGAGGGGGACGTGGTGATCACCACCCCCTTCAGCTTCGTGGCCAGCGCCAACGCCGTGCTCTACTGCAGGGCCGTTCCGCTCTTCGTGGACGTGGACGCGGACACCCTGATGCCCTCGGCGGACTCGCTCAGAGCGGCGGTGGAGATGGTGAGGTCCGGGAAGGCCCGCGCCGGGAGGCTAGAGATCCCCGCCCGAAACCCCAAGGGCATGTTGTTGGTGGACGTCTTCGGGTTCAGCTTCGACTGGGACTCGCTCGGCTGGGCCAGGGAGGAGGGGTTGTTCCTTCTGGAGGACGCCTGCGAGGCGATGGGCAGCGACTGCAGGGGCAGGCCCTGTGGCTCCTTCGGCGAGGTCTCCGTCTTCGGCTTCTACCCCAACAAACAGGTGACCGCGGGTGAGGGGGGAGCCGTCCTCACGGACGACCCGAGGGTCTGGAGGACCTGCGAGTCCCTATCCAACCAGGGCAGGGGCGAAGGGGGGGAGTGGCTCTACTACGAGCGACTGGGATACAACTACCGCATGGACGAGATGTCAGCAGCCCTGCTGCTGTCTCAGCTATCCAGGATAGAAACTATAGTGAAAAGGCGAAGGGAGGCCTACGCCAGATACACATCGCTCCTCTCCGACAGCTCCTTCGAGGGGGTTAAGACCCTAAGGGTGCCGGAATGGCAGGGGAGTTTCAGTCCCTTCGTCTTCGTAGTGCTCCTGCCCGAGGGAATCGACAGGGACGCGACGATCAGGATCATGAGGGAGATGGGCGTGGAGACCAGACCCTACTTTCATCCCCCCATTCACCTCCAGCCCTTCTACCGGGAACTCTTCGGATACGAGGAGGGCTCTTTCCCCACGACCGAGTCCATATCCAGGCGTGCCCTGGCGCTCCCCTTCTTCACCGACATCTCGCAGGTTCAGCAGGAGATGGTGGTGGACAGGCTCAACAAAGCGCTGGCCAAACTGGGGCACACCACCAGGTAGAGCGGATCTGAGGGGTGCCCTGCAGGGCACCCCTCCGAAGATCGTCGAGCTATCGCTCCCTCTTCCCCAGCTCCGAATCCAGGTACAGGAGTCCGCCCACGTTGTCCTCCACCTTCTTGAGCAGGTCCACCACCAGCTGGACGCCCGCCTCCTCCTCCACCTGCTCGTTCACGAACCAGTCCAGGAACCTCTCCGAGGCCTTGTCCCCCTCGCTCCTCGCCAGGTCGACCAAAGCCCATATCCTAGAGGTGACCTTCCTCTCGTGCTCCAGGGCGTCCTCGAAGGCATCGAGCGGGGAGGACCAGCTCTCCTTGGGCCTGGGGATGCTCTCGAAGACGGGCTTGAAACCCCTCTCGAGGAGGTAAGAGTAGAACCTCATGGCGTGACCCTTCTCCTCCTCGAACTGGACCTTCATCCAGTGGGCGAAGCCCCTCAGGCTCTCCGACTCGAAGTAAGATGCCATCGAGAGGTATATGTAGCCAGAGTAGAGCTCGAAGTTCATCTGCTCGTTCATGGCCTCCAGCACCTTTCTGCTCACGACGACCTCACCTCCCTAACGGGCTATCGATCGCTAGTTGAACATCCTGTTCCCCCTCTTGTTCTCATGCCCTTCCTTCTTGGCCAAGCTCCTCCTGAAGATGGCGGGGACGTCCAGGGAGGGATCCACGGACGAGGGCAAGACGAAGGAATCCTCCTTCTCGGCAGGCCTGAGCTCGGCCTCCTGCAGGTCGAGCCTCAGGGGGAACCTGCCCTTCCTGAGCTGCTTGAGGGAGGTCTTGGGCTCGTAGCTCTCGCTGAAGCCAGTGGCTATGACGGTAACCCACATCTCGTCCTCCGGGATGCCCTCGTCTATGACGTGCCCCCATATGATCTGCGCTTCCTCGTCGGCCACGCTCATTATGTAGCTGGCGGCCTCCTGGACCTCCTTGATCTTGGCGGAGGGGTGCGCGGTCACGTTGAACAGGATGCCCTTGGCGCCGCTCACCGGGACCTCCATCAGGGGGCTGTTCATCGCCGCCTTGGCGGCCTGAGGCCCCTTGCCCTCACCCCTCCCGACCCCTATGCCCATTATGGCCGAGCCAGCGTTCTGCATTATGGCCTTCAGGTCGGCGAAGTCCACGTTTATCAGCCCGGGCTTGAATATCAGGTCCGTCACCCCCTGGACGGCCTGCCTCAGGACCTCGTCGGCGAGGCCGAAGGCGTCCAGAAGGCTGGTGTTCTTGTCGGCTATCTCGAGGAGGCGATCGTTGGGTATGACTATCAGGGCGTCCACGTTCTCCCTGAGCCTCTTTATGCCCTCCTCCGCGTTGGCGGCCCTCCTCTTGCCCTCGAAGGAGAAGGGCCTGGTCACCACGGCCACCACGAGAGCCCCCTCCTCCCTGGCTATGCGGGAGATCACCGGGGAGGCCCCCGTGCCGGTTCCACCGCCCATGCCAGCCGTCACGAATACCATGTCAGCTCCCTTGACCAGATCCTTTATCTCCTCCCTGGCCTCCTCGGCCGCCTTGGCCCCTATCTCGGGGTTGGCGCCAGCCCCCAGACCGCGGGTGATGCCCTTGCCCAGGATCAGCTTGGTGGGGGACCTGGACATCTTGAGGCTCGCCACGTCCGTGTTGGCGGCTATGAACTCCACCTCCCCCACCGTCCCCACGTCTATGATGTGGTTCAGGG
>CAYRKT010000035.1:0-15133 GCA_964425005.1 uncultured Synergistia bacterium | reverse complement strand
GTGGGAGGGTCTATCTCGTGGCCTCCAGGCTCGTGGAGCGCCTATCCAGGGAGCTCGGGTGGGAGGTCGAGGGGATCGTCGCATCCTTCCTGGGGTCTGAGCTGGAGGGGCTGGAGGCCTGTCATCCCTTCTACAACAGGAGGGTGCCTCTGGTCCTGGCCGACTACGTGACCCTTGAGGACGGCACCGGTTGCGTCCACACCGCCCCCGCCCACGGGGCCGAGGACTACGAGACCGGTTTGAGGTACGGCCTGCTCACCGAGAGCCCCGTGGACGAGAGGGGCTACTTCCTCCCTGACGTGGAGCTCGTGGGGGGGAGGTTCTACCTGGAGGCCAATGGGGTGATCCTCGAGGAGCTCAGGAGGAGGGGTTTTCTGCTGGGGGAGGGCAAGGTCCGCCACTCCTACCCTCACTGCTGGAGATGCAAGAAGCCGGTGATATTCAGGTCCACCAGGCAGTGGTTCGTGGCGGTGGAGAAGTTCAGGGAGGAGGCTTTGAGGGCCATAGAGGAGGTCCAGTGGGTCCCTCACTGGGGCAAGGCGCGCATATCCGACATGGTGAGGGAGAGGGGCGACTGGTGCATAAGCCGGCAGAGGGTATGGGGCGTCCCGATCCCTGCCTTCTACTGCGAGGGGTGCGGCGAGCTCCTGGTGGAGCCGGAGATCATAGAGCGCGTGGCCAGCCTCGTGGAGGAGCACGGGAGCGACATATGGTGGACCTGGAGCTCGGAGGAGATCCTGGGGGAGCTCTGCAGGTGCGGGAAGTGCGGATCGACCGCCCTCAGGAAGGAGACCGACATAATGGACGTCTGGTTCGACTCCGGGGTGAGCCACGTGGCCGTCCTTAAGGAGGAGTCGGGCCTTCGCTGGCCCGCGGACATGTACCTGGAGGGAACCGACCAGCACAGGGGATGGTTTCAGACCTCGCTGCTCACCTCGGTGGCTTTGACCGGCAAGGCCCCATATAGGACCGTGCTCACCCACGGCTTCATCGTGGACGGCGAGGGCAGGAAGATGTCCAAGTCGCTGGGCAACGTGGTGGTGCCCCAGGAGGTGATAGACAGGAGCGGGGCCGACATCCTGAGGCTTTGGGTGGCCTCCTCCGACTACTCCGACGACGTGCGCATCTCCGAGGGCATACTGGCGCAGCTGGTTGAGGCCTACAGGAGGATAAGGAACACCGCCAGGTTCATGCTGTCGAACCTCTACGACTTCGACCCGCGGAGGGACGCCCTCCCCAGGGAGGAGCTCCTGGAGGTCGACAGATGGGTGCTGTCCAGGCTCCAGCACCTGATATCTCGGGTCACCCAGGCCTACGAGGAGTTCGTCTTTCACTTGCCTTACCACCTCCTGCACGCCTTCTGCGTGAACGATCTCAGCGCCTTCTACCACGACATAAACAAGGACAGGCTCTACACCTCCCCTCCCTTCTCGCGCCGCAGGAGGTCTTGTCAGACGGCTAACTACGTGGTCCTGGAGGCCATGACGAAGATGCTCGCACCCCTTTTGAGCTTCACCTGCGAGGAGATATGGCAGCACCTTCGCAGGATGAACCCCGACCTGCCCGAGAGCGTCTTCCTCTCCAGCTGGCCAGAGCCCGCGGAGGAGCTCAGGGACGAGGCTCTGGAGGAGAGATGGGACAGGATCCTTCGCGCCAGGAAGGTCTTCCTCAAGGCTTTGGAGAGGGCCAGGGCCTCCAAGGCGATAGGCCACTCGCTCGAGGCCGAGCTGGCGGTGGAGGGCGTCTCGGCCGAGGCCCAGGAGGTGCTCTCATACCTCGACGAGGAGGCCTGGTCCGAGGTCTGCATAGTCTCCGGGTTCCGCAAGGGTGGCCCGCGCGAGGGGGACAAAGCCCTGGCCGAGGTCCTCGAGGAGGGCTTCAGGGCTTGGGTGTTCAGGGCCGAGGGGGAGAGGTGTCCCAGGTGCTGGCACTACGGTCCCCTGGGCGCCAGGGGCGTCTGCGGGAGGTGCGAGCTGGCCCTGGAGGAGATGGGCCTTTAGCCTAGCCGAGGTGGTGGATCCTTTGGAGAGGGACGAGCTCAAGTTCTTCGCGGATCTGCTGGAGCAGAAGGAGAGGGAGCTCGAGGAGGACCTATCCAGGTTTGAGGTCTCCCTCGAGGTGGAGGAGAGGGAGCAGGACATGAGCGGGGTGGTCTACTCCCAGGACCACCCGGCGGACAAGGCCTCCATCCTCTTCGAGAGGGAGAGGATGCTCTCGGCCCGAAAGGAGATGGCAGATAACCTGAGGGAGATAAAGCACGCCCTGTGGAAGATCCGCGAGAGGCCCGAGGCGTTCGGCCGGTGCGAGCGCTGTGGGGCTGAGATAGACCGAGAGAGACTCAAGGTCAAGCCCTGGGCCAGGTTCTGCCTCTCCTGCAAGAAGAGGCTGGAAGGGTCCGCTTGAGCTCCCGGTTGGGGTGGTTCCTCCTCGTCTCGGGGGTGGTCCTGGATCAGGGGCTGAAGTTCCTGGCGAGGGCCGACCTCCTGGGGTTCGAGGTGGGGCCCGTGTGCTTCGGGTTTCGCCTCAACAGGGGCGTCTTCCTCTCTCAGCTCGAGGGCTTCGGCCTCGTCGCCTCCTCCTTTGGCTTCTTGGCGCTCCTGTTCCTCTTCGGGACGGTGAGGGGCGAGGGGAAGTTCGTCCTTCTGGGAGGGGCTCTCTCCAACCTCGTGGACAGGCTCTGGCTGGGCGGAGTGGTGGATCCTTTGGTGCTGAGGGGTGTTCCCGTCCTGGGAGAGGTCTTCTTCAACGTGGCGGACCTGATGGTCCTCGCCGGCACAGCCTGGGTGCTTCGGGAAGAGGTGTTTCGCCTTGCCCGATGAGCGCTCGAAGCTGGACCTCGTCGAGGGGGAGGTGGAGGATCAGGGCGAGAGGCTGGAGGCCCTCGTTCCTGCGGCGGGGGAGGGGGTGCGGCTGGACTCCTTCCTCGCCTCCTGCGCCGGGATTTCCAGGACCTCCGCCAAGGAGTTGATCCTCTCGGGGTTGGTCTGGGTGGACGGCCGGGGGATCTCGAAGCCCTCCTTCAGGCTCAGGGAGGGGCAGAGGGTAGAGGCCCTTTTGCCTCCCGCGGAGGGGGTGGTGGAGCTAAAACCAGAGCCGGTGGAGTTCGGTCTGGTCTACCTGGACGAGCATCTGATCGTGGTCGATAAGCCCGCTGGGCTGGTGGTTCATCCAGCCCCCGGCAACTGGAGCGGCACGCTGGCGAACGGTTTGCTCTACGCCTTCCCGGAGCTCGCGGGGGTGGGCGGCGAGGGTAGACCTGGCCTGGTCCATCGGCTCGACAAGGAGACCTCCGGCCTGATGGTGGTGGCAAGGAGCTCTATAGCGAGGAGGTCCCTGCTGGAGCAGTTCTCCCGTAGATCGGTGGAGAAGGGGTACCTGGCCCTGGTCCTCGGCAAGCCCTCGCCCGAGAGGGGGGTTATAGACGCCCCTGTCGGGAGGAACCCCTTCGACAGGAAGAAGATGGCCGTCGTCTTCGGGGGCAAAGAGGCCATCACCGAGTACAGGGTGCTCAGGTCCTTCGGCGAGGTATCCCTGGTGGAGTGCAGGCCCAAGACCGGGAGAACCCACCAGATAAGGGTCCACCTCTCCTGGATGGGCTTTCCCATACTCGGGGATGCCCTTTACGCTAAGGGTAGGCCTCCCGAGTGGGTCAGGAGGCTTATGCTGCACGCCTATCTCCTCGTCTTCCGGCACCCGGTTTGGGGCTCCGAGATGAGGTTTACGTCCCGTCTGCCCGGGGACTTCAGGGATGCCCTGAGGCGGGTGGGCTGGTCTCAGGCGACGTGAAAGACGTCTGAGCTGGCTATCCTCCTGGTGGAGCCCCGGGATCTCACCACCAGGTGTCCGAACTCGTCCACGTCCAGGGCTATGCCCTTGCGCCACGAGCCCTCCTCCTCGAACAGGATCTCCCTCCCTATGGTTTCGCAGCTGGCCTTGTACTCCCTGAGCAGGGATTCCCTTTCTGACTCCTCCGACAGGGCCTGGGCGGTCCTCCCGTAGAGCCTCCTCACCAACTCCGCGAGGAGCTGTAGCCTGCTGGGGGGATTTAGTCCCCTCCTCTTGGCCTCCGCGGAGAGCGAGGTGGCCTTGTCGCTCAGGGCCTCGCTGAGCCCCTCGCCGGAGACGTTGATCCCTATGCCTAAGACGCAATAGAGTATCCTGTCGGTCTCCACCGAGCCCTCGGTGAGTATCCCGCAGACCTTCTTCCCCCCGATCAACACGTCGTTGGGCCATTTGAGCTTCACGTCCTCTATGCCGGTGAGGGCCGTTATGGCCTCCTTGACGGAGAGCCCGGCGGCGAAGTTGATCAGGTGGAGGAAGGCGGGACTCAGGTTGGGCCTGAGGAGGATGCTGGCCCATATCCCGGATCCCGGGGGGCTCTCCCAGGGGCGCCCCTTCCTCCCCCTGCCGCTGCTTTGACGGTCCGCCACCACGAGCAACCCCTCTGGGGCGCCCTGGAGGGCCAGCTGCTTCGCCACGTCCTGTGTGGAGGGGACCTCGTCGAAGAAGAGGGTGGGGTGCCCCCAGGGCAGGTCCTCCAGGAGGAGCTCCACCTCTAGGTCGTTGTAGAGCTGATCCTGGCTCAACAGCCTGTAGCCCAGCTTCTTGTGGGACTCTATGGGGTAACCCCTCCTCTTGAGCTCCTCCATCGCCTTCCATATGGCAGTCCTGCTCACGCCCAGCGCCTCCGACAGCCTCTCCCCCGAGACGAAGGAGGCGCCTTCGCCCCTCAGGGAGGATAACACGAGCTTGGCGAGCCTTCTCAAGGCCTTTTACCTCCGGACGAGCTTGGGATCGGGCTGGCATTATTATATATTAATCTCCAGTTCGAAGACGGTTCGAGTCGGGAGGTAGACCGTTTGAGGGTGGACGTGGCGGGCGTGGACGTTGACCTGGCGGCGAGGTTCCGCAGAGGGGGCGATTTCCTGGGGTCGTTGACCGGCGGACGCCCCCTGCTCGTGGAGGTGGGGTTCGGGAGGGGGGATTTCCTGGTGTACCTGGCCAGGAGGAGGCCCGAGGCCGTGGTGCTGGGGATAGAGAACAGCATCTCCTGCGTGGATCGGGCCAGGCGCAGGGTGCTCCGAGAGGGGCTTCCCAACGTGAGGTTGCTCCTGGGCGATGCCCGGCTGGTGGTCAAGGAGCTTTTGCCTCCTGGGTCGGTTTCGGCCTTCTTCGTCAACTTCCCCTGCCCCTGGCCCAAGAGGAGGCACGAGGGGAGAAGGCTGTTCTCCGAGGGCAGCGCCGGCTTCTTCCTCTCGGCGCTGTGCCCTGGTGGGATCCTGAGGTTGCTGACCGACGAGGAGTGGTACGCCGAGGAGGTGGCCCTGGCCTTCGAGGGGGAGGGCGGAGTGGAGATCTCCCTCTCCACCTACGCGGGCGGCGAGGTGGTCACCAAGTACGAGCAGAGGTGGAGGAGCATGGGCAAACCCATATTCGAGCTCCTGGTGAGGAAGAGGGAGTCCACCCCTTCGCCCGTCGCGCTCGAGGAGGAGGTGAGGCTTTTGCAGTTCGACCTGAGGGTCCGCTTCGACTCGCTGGACGAGAGCTCTTTGGCCTCCCTCGAGGGGGTGAAGCTGGAGGGCGAAGGCTGGAGCGCCTTCGTCAAGGACCTCTACAGGGGCAAGAGGAGCTACATCTGGAGGGTCTTCCTGAGAGAGGAGGGGCTGCTTCAGATCTTCTTCGTTGAACTGGTTCCCAGAGGGGACGGCTGCATGCTCAAGCTGGACTCGGCCACCCAGCCCTACAGGACCAGGGCGGTCTCAGCGCTGATGAGGGAGATGGCGGACCTGATAGTCGACCTGGGCGATAAAAGGAGATCTGACGCAAAAAAATGATTTAACTCGGGCTATGACACAATATTTTTGGATAAAATCGATTAAGCCGTGCCGAACCCCCTCGCCCCCCTTTGACTGATCAATATTGACCATGTAGTATTTAAGCGCAAGGACGAATTAGGTAAAACCAAGAGGGCGAACGGAGGTGAGGGCGATGAGGAACAGGTTCTTGCCCGCGAGGAGGGACGAGGAGTTCGGCCTGCCCTCCCTGTTCGACTCCGTCAGGAGGATGCAGGAGGAGATGGACAGGCTCATGGAGAGCTTCTTCGGGGTGAGCTCCAGGAGGGCTGTTTCCGCCTTGGCTCCGAGGTTGGACATGTACGAGGAGGGCGACAAGCTGGTGGTGGAGGCGGAGCTCCCGGGCGTGGACAGGGACAAGCTGGAGGTTAGGGTCTATCCCGACAGGCTGGTCCTCAGGGCCGAGAAGGCCGGTGGCAGGGAGGAAAAGGGCGAGTCCTACTACTGCTGCGAGAGGAGCTATGGGACCGTCTACAGGGAGATGGCCCTGCCCGTGGAGGTCAAGGTCGACGAGGTCAAGGCGGAGTACAGGAACGGGGTGCTGAAGGTGGTCATGCCCAAGCTCTCCAGGGAGGAGGAGCAGGGCAGGAAGGTCGACGTGAGGTTCGACGAGTAGTCTGTGGCCGCAGGGAGCGGGCTAAGGTGCCCGCTCCCTGCTCTTCTTCCCCTCCTCGCAGTCTAGCCCGATCGCCAGCGGTCCGCAGAGGTCGCACAGCGGCCTCTTCCTGCAGGCGCTCTTGCAGTGGACCACCACGAGGGCGTGGAGCTCCTGGTATATCCGCACGTCCCTCGGGAGTTTGCCCTCTATCTCCAGGCGGAGGTCCTCGTACCTCGCGGTTGGGCTCACCTTCCAGCCCAGCCTCGACAGCAGCCTGACGGTGTAGGAGTCCACCACGAAGATGGGGTGCCCTCCGGCGTAGAGGAGTATGGAGTCTGCGGTCTCGAGCCCTATGCCCCTGATCTTCAGGAGCTTTTCCCTGGCCTCGGCCGTGGGCATTGAGAGGAGGGCCTCGAGCCCCCCCAGCTCAGAGCACTCCCGAGCCAGGGCCTTCAGGTAGGAGGCCTTTTGCCTGAAGAAACCAGCTGGCCTTACGAGCTCAGCGACCAGGTCCTCCTCCGCCAGGCTGAGCCTTTCCAGGTCGAGCAGCCCAGCTGCCCTGAGGTTCTCCAGGGCCCTCTCCACGTTGCGCCAGCTGGTGTTCTGGGTGAGGATGGCCCCGATGGCCATCTCCTCCGGCGTCTCAGCTGGCCACCACCCCTGGGGTCCGTACGCCTCCATGAGGATTCGAAAGATCTCCAGCAGGTCCTCGGTCAACGCCTGGCGTCTCCTCTTTCGGTTTAGATGCCCGGAGGTTAAAATAGCAGGGCGAGATCGGATAGGTCAATCGGCGAGGAGGGATGGGCTTTGAGACGTTTGAGCTCGGTTTTGCTAGTAGCGGCCCTGTCGATCGCCCTCTGCGCGCAGGGTTCCTTCGCCAAGGAGGCCAGGGATAGCGCCCTCATGGATTGGGAGAAGACCGAGACCTTCAGGGATCGCTTCGGCGGTGAGCTCAGGATCACCGCTACCTACTACTCGGCGGCCTACGTGGAGGCCTTGGCCCAGAGGGAGGCGGACAAGAACCTCTGGACCGCCAACGAGCTGGAGGAGTTCAAGTACAGGCTGCTTAAGTCCGTGGAGTTCGACAAGTACCTGCCGTTCAAGATCCACATAGACAACAAGGGGCCCTCCATGCACATGGCGCCCTTCGGCTCCAAGGTGGTGCTCTGGGTCGGCAACAAGAAGTACCAGCCGGTCAACTACGATCCCACCTTCAACTTCAGGTTGCTCGGGGAGAGGGAGGGCTTCGTCTACTTCCCCAGGTACGACGAGAAGACCGGAAAGCCCATACTGGAGGGCGCCAAGCTGATAAGGCTCGCGATAGAGGAGACCATAAGCCCCATCTTGAACGGTCCGGTCTCCTTCGTCTGGGACGTGACCAAGGACAAGCTGGAGCCCTTCACGGGCAAGGCTGGGTTGAAGCTGGAGCTGGGGAGGCTGCTGGAGCGGCTGGACAAGCTCGCCAAGGAGAGGGATTCCCTGGAGAAGAGGATCAAAGAGATAGAAGAGGAGATCAGGAGGGTGACGGCCAGGATAGAGGAGATCCAGAGGGAGCTCTGACCCATCTGGGGGAGGACCTGATCCCTTGGAAGGGAAGGCCCTGAGGCTGAGCCTCTACGCGGAGGGGGTTGCCGAGATCCTCTCGAGGGACTTGGGGGGGCGAGGGGTGAGCCATCTGCTCTCGCCCTCTCTGTTGCTCGAGGCCTTGGACCTTTGCCTTCGCGCAAGTAGCGCGCTGGTCGTCACGGGCTTCTTCGTGCCCAGGGCCGGGGCTCCTGAGACGGACGGTCCTATGGGTGCGGTGGCCCTGGCTAGAGCCCTGCTGGAGTGCGAAAAGGAGGTCAGGTTGGTCACAGACTCCCTCTGCGCTCCAGCCGTCATCGCTTGTCTGGAGGCCGTCGAGCTGGAGGTGCCCTTGCTAGTGGCCGACTCCTCCCAGGAGGTGGAGGCCCTGGGGGCGCTGGGGGCGGAGCTGGTGGTCGCCCTGGAGAGGCTTGGGAGGGCTTCTGACGGGAGGTTCTACAACATGCGGGGGGAGGACGTCTCCCCCTTCACCGCCCCTCTCGACCTCCTCTTCCTGGGGGGGAGCGAGGGGGTGGTCTTTCGGGTGGGCATCGGCGACGGGGGGAACGAGATGGGGATGGCCAACTTCAGGGAGAGGATATGCGCCTCTGCGCCGCAGATGGCCCCCTTTCTCACCGTGGTGGACTCGGACGTGGCCGTACCCTGCAACGTATCGAACCTGGGCGGGCACGCCCTGGCCGCGGCGCTGGCGCTCTCCTCGGGATCGAGGGTTTGGGACGGGAGGTCCCTCGAGGCCAAGATGCTGGAGGCCATGTCTGAGGTGGGGTGCGTGGACGGCATAACCCTGGGGAGGGGGACCGTGGACGCGATCCCCCTGCCCCTATACCTGGACATGGTGGACACGATATACTCCCTCGCCCTCAACGCTTGAGGGGGCTCAGGAGGTTCTGGGCCGCCAGGGTTAGCCCGATGCGGTCGGCCGCGGAGGTCAGGACCATCGCCCCCAGCACTCCCGCTGACGCCTGAACCAGATCTGTGACGATCTCAGCCGGCACCACCGCTGGCCCGTACAGGATCCCGGCGGCGATGGGGTAGCCCACCGCTACGACCGAGGCGCCTGCCGAGAAGGCCAGGAGTCTGCTCCTCCTGCGGCACAGGCTACCAGCCACGAGGCCCTCGATCCCCTTTATCACCAGGGTTATGGGAGCCCAGATGGGGTATCCCAGGAGCAGGTCGGCCAGGGCGCTCCCCATCCCTCCCGCCAGCGCGCCGCCCAACCTGCCCAGCAGGTAGGCGGAGGACAGCACCACCACGTCCCCCAGGTTGAAGTAGACCTTGCCGCCCACCACTGGCACGTGGACCATGGTGGCGACGGCGGTGAAGCTGGCCATCAGTGCCACCGCCACGGTGAAACTACCGCTTAGCCTCATGTCCTCATCTCCTCCTCGAGTTCGATTGAGCCTTGACAACGAGATTTTATGAATTTAGCATAGGGGCGGTAATCCAGATGGTGGTCTCGTGGGCGGCTTTCTGGCACGTCTGCGAGGGGTGACCGTAGCTCCGCGCTCCTTACGGGCAAATCCCTGCTTCGGAGGTTCCATCCCACAGGGGCTGAGATCCTCTTTAGAGGAGAGAGGTGAAACCATGCGGCTTTTCCTGGACAGCGCCAACCTGGAGGAGATAGCCAGGGCCTGGTCGATGGGCGTGATAAGCGGCGTGACCACCAACCCGTCGTTGCTCCGCAAGGAAGGGGCCAGGGATTTCAGGGGGCACGTGAGGAGGATATGCGAGCTGGTGGAGGGGGACGTGAGCGTCGAGGTCCTGTCGCAGGAATTCGAGGGCATGGTCGAGGAGGCCCTGGGGCTGGTGGAGATCCATCCCTCCAGGGTGGTGGTGAAGATCCCCATGACCGAAGAGGGGCTTAAGGCCACCAAGCTGCTCTCCTCCAAGGGGATCAAGGTGAACGTCACGCTGGTCTTCTCGCCGGCGCAGGCCCTCCTGGCCGCCCTGGCAGGGGCCAGGTACGTAAGCCCCTTCGTGGGCAGGATGGAGGACGCGGGGTTCGACGGCCTTTCCCTGGTGGGGCAGACGCTCGAGGTGCTTCTGGGCTCGGGGTTGCGCTGCGAGGTCATAGCCGCGAGCATCAGGAACGTGAGGCAGCTGATAGAGGTGGCCAGGATGGGATGTCACGTGGCCACCGTTCCGTTCGGGGTGATCTCGTCGTCTGTTTCGCACCACCTGACCAGCTCAGGCCTCGAGAGGTTCAAGAGGGACTGGGAGGAGTTGATGAGGGAACATGTATAAGAGGAGGACGGTGGAGCTGGAGATGGAGCAAACGACGACCTCTAGGGATGGGTCCGAGGCGGTCTCGAGCGGCGGGGAACCGGGCTCTCAAAACGGCGGCGCACCTCAGGAGGCCGCCAGGGAGGTAGCCCCGCAGGCGTCCCAGGGCAGGGGGGTATCTAGGGCGGCTAGCTCCCCCTCGGGCGAGCCTCTCAAGCCGGCCTACAGCTACATCGCTTTGAAGCAGGACACCATAGCCAACCTGAGGAGGCTGGCCAAGGAGGCCGGCGTAGCCGGATACTCCACCATGCGCAAGGAGGAGCTGGTGAACGCCCTGATGCAGGCCCAGGCCCAGGCCCTCAACCTCAAGTTCGCCGGGGGCACGCTGGAGATACTCCAGGAGGCCGGCTACGGGTTCCTGCGCATGGAGACCATGAAGCCCAGCAACGAGGACATATACGTCTCGGGGTCCCAGATAAAGAAGTTCGCCCTGAGGGACGGGGACGTGGTCTGGGGCTTCGTGAGGCTTCCCAAGGACCAGGAGCACTACGCCGCACTGCTGCGGGTGGAGGCCGTGAACGACCTGCCGCCCGAGGAGATAAGGAAGAGGCCTCACTTCGATCAGCTGGTCCCCATCTTCCCCACCGAGAAGTTCCAGCTGGAGCACGACCCCAAGGACATCTCCACCCGTCTGGTCGACATGTTCGCCCCCATAGGCAAGGGGCAGAGGGCCCTGATAGTCTCACCCCCGAAGGCCGGTAAGACGACCCTGTTGAAGAAGATAGCCAACGCCATCACCAAGAACCACCCCGAGGTCTTGCTCTTCGTGCTCCTCATCGACGAGAGGCCGGAGGAGGTCACCGACATGAAGAGGTCGGTGGACGGGGAGATCATCTACTCCACCTTCGACAGGACGCCGAACGACCACATGAGGGTGGCTAGCCTCACCCTGGAGAAGGTCAAGAGACTGGTGGAGCTGGGCAAGGACGTGGTGGTGCTGCTGGACAGCATCACCAGGATGACCAGGGCCTCGAACCTGGTGGTGCCGCCCAGCGGCAGGACCCTCTCCGGGGGGTTGGACCCCAGCGCCCTCTACGTGCCCAAGAAGTTCTTCGGTGCCGCCAGGAACATCGAAGGGGGCGGTAGCCTCACCATAATAGCCACGGCGCTGGTGGACACCGGAAGCCGCATGGACGACGTGATATACGAGGAGTTCAAGGGGACCGGCAACATGGAGATACACCTGAGCCGCAAGATAGCCGAGCAGAGGATATTCCCCGCCATAGACATAGCCAGGTCCGGCACCAGGAGGGAGGAGTTATTGCTCGACGAGGAGACCCTCCAGAAGGTGTGGACCTTGCGCAGGGCCATGCTCAACATGGACGAGGTGGAGGCCCTGAGCAAGGTGATAGAGAAGCTCAAGAACACCAAGACCAACAGGGAGTTCCTGGGCAGCATAAAGATATGAGACCCAGCTATACTGTCTTGAAATCAGCGTCGCTTTTGTGCTAGCATGTGCCGAGAAGCTTTTAAAGCTCTCGAGTTGACGGTTTTTTAAAATCAGGTTCATCCTCTAGCCTGGCGTGAAAGGAGGGGGGAGAGGGTGTCCTCGACACCTTCGCGCTTTACTCCTGGCGGCAGAAGGCGCAAGAGGCGGCGGCTTCTCCTGTTGGCCCTCTCGGTTCTCCTGTCGGCCGTGGGTTTGGCCTCGAGTTCTAGGGTGGAGCTATCCTGGTGGGGTGATCCCTTCGGAAGGTCCCAGGTCTCTTCCAGCGCCCTCTGGTCCGTGGAGGTGGGGCCGTTCTTCGGCTCGGGCTTCGGGTCGCAGCGGTTCGTCCCCTTCGCCGGGGAGCGCGAGGTGGGCGAGGCCATCCTGTCGAGGTTGCCCGGCGACCTGGAGCTCTTCGTCGCCCTGGCCTCCAGCGGCAACGAGCTGGGAGAGGCCTTGGCGTTCAAGTGGAGCAGGTGGGGGGGCGGTGGCCTCGAGCTCGACTCCTCCGTGGGCGTCGGTCTAGGAGGTAGCTCCCTCTTCTCCCCCGAGGTCAAAGCCTACAGCTCCAGGTTCCTCGGCGTCCCGGAGCTGAAGGAGGTCTCCCGGGCGATAGAGGGGATATCCCGGGGGGCCTCGTTGTCTGTGGTCTCCCCCAGCATACCCGCCGTCTCCCTGGCCGCCGGGGTGTCCCTCCTCTCGAGGGTGAAGGCTGTCCCCAGGGCCAGGTGGAGCGAGCACACCGTCGCCGAGGGGGAGACGCTCGAGGTCATAGCCAGGCGCTTCGGCCTCGACGTGGACTCCCTGGTGAGGGCGAACGACCTCAAGAACCCCCATCTCCTTAGGGTTGGGCAGCAGCTCCTGATCCCCTCCGACAGGAGCTTGGTGGACGAGGTCAGGAGGGAGATGGCGAGGCGCAGGGCCCTGGCCGAGGACGCCAGGAGGAACGCCGAGCCCGTATCCTTCACGGACTACGTGGTGGCCCCCGGGGACACCCTCTGGAGCATAGCGGGCAGGTTCAACCTCACGCTGGACACCATCATTGGCTGCAACGACCACCTCAAGGACCCCGACCTTCTGAAGCCGGGGATGAAGCTCAGGATCCCGAACCAGGACGGTGCTCTGGTCAGGGTGGGGGATAGGGACACTTTGGACTCCATATCCAGGCGCTTCAACGTGACCAAGGAGGCCATAATCTCGGCCAACAGGCTGGAGGAGGGCTCAAAGCTCGAGAGGGGGATGATCCTCTTCCTGCCCGGCGCTGTGCTGAGGGTGGAGAGCGCTCCGCCGGCGGCGCCGTCCTCTGCCCAGGGTTCCAGGGGGGTGTACGTCGCCTCCGGCAGGTTCGTCTGGCCCCTGAGGGGGGAGATCTCGAGCCACTTCGGCTGGAGGTCGGACCCGTTCAGGCCCAGGAGGAGGGAGTTCCACTCGGCGATAGACGTGAGGGCCCCCAGGGGGACGCCGTTCAGGGCGGCTGCCGCCGGCAGGGTGGTCTTCGCCGGGTGGATGGGCAGCTATGGGCTCACCGTAGTCCTGGACCACGGCGACGGCTGGAACACCCTCTACGCCCACGCCTCCAGGCTCGCTGTCTCGGTGGGACAGGTGGTGTCGGCGGGTCAGGTGATAGGCTACGTGGGGGCCACCGGGAGGGCTACCGGAAGCCATCTGCACTTCGAGGTCAGGAGGCACGGCTCGCCCATCAACCCGCTGAGGGTGTTGCGATGAGGGGGGTGGTGATCCATTGTCCGCGGTGAGGTTCGGCACGGATGGGTGGAGGGGGGTGATAGCTGACGACTTCACCTTCGACGGGGTCTTGGTGGTCTCCAGGGCCATAGGGAGATACCTGTTGGACCACGGGATGGGAGGCCGCGAGGTCCTGGTGGCCAGGGATGCCCGCTTCCTGGGCGACGCGTTCAGCAGGCTCTGCGCGGGGGAGCTGAGCTCGATGGGCCTCGAGCCCGTGTTGCTGGAGGGGGTCTCCGCCACCCCCGCCTGCGCCCACGCCATAGTCTCCCGGAGGGCGGCTGGGGCCGTGATGTTCACCGCCAGCCATAACCCCCCTCACTACCAGGGCATGAAGTTCATCCCCCACTACGGGGGTCCTGCTTTCTCCGAGATAACCTCCGAGATAGAGAGGAACATAGCGGATCTTCTGGTATCTGAGCCCAGGCCGAAGAGAAGGCCCTTCGAGGGCGAGGAGGTCGACCTCTCGCAGGCCTACCTGGATCACGTCCGCTCTCTGGTGGGAGACCTCGGGCGCCTCGACGGCGTCAGGGTGGCCTACGACGGGATGCACGGCTCGGGCGGCAGGTACGTCAAGCCCTTGCTCCAGAGCCTGGGGGTGGACTTCGTCTGCCTCAGGGAGAGACCAGATCCCACCTTCGGGGGCGTCTCTCCCGAGCCGAAGGCCGAAACCCTGAGGGACCTCATCTCCCTCTGCGAGCGCGACGGCTACCTGGGCCTCGCCACCGACGGCGACGCCGACAGGTTCGGGGTGGTGGACATAGGGGGGGTCTTCTTCCCGGCGAACCGCGTCCTCGCCCTCCTTTACTGGTATCTACTCAGGGAGGGCAAGAGGGGAGGTGTGGCAAGGACCGTCTCCACGACCCACATGCTGGATGCGATCGCCTCCAGGCGCTCGCAGCGCTGTTTCGAGACCCCAGTGGGCTTCAAACACCTGGCCAAGCTGATGCTGGCCGAGGACGTGCTGCTGGCTGGGGAGGAGTCCGGCGGCATGAGCGTCAAGGGGCACGTCCCCGAGAAGGACGGCGTTCTGGCTTGTCTTCTGGTGGTCAAGATGGTCTCGTCCACCGGCATGAGCCTTTCCGCCCTCTGGGAGGAGCTGGTGGAGGAGCTGGGCTTTCAGCTCTACTCCCGGAGGAGGGACGTGGAGTGCTCCTCCGAGGAGAAGGCGCGGATCCTCGCCAGGATGGAGGGAGAGGATCTCTCGTCGCGGTTCGGGCTACCAGTCTCCAAGGAGCTCAGGGTGGATGGGCTCAAGCTGGTCTTCGAGGACGGATCCTGGGTGTTGATCAGGCCGTCCGGCACGGAGGACATGGTCCGGATATACGCCGAGGCTTTCTCCCCATCCCAGGTGGACCAGCTGATAGCGCGGGCGGAGGGACTTCTGGAGGTTTGAAGCTTCGCTCCTTGAGGTCTAGCGAGGGGGGCGATCGGCCGCATCGCCCCCCTGCTGCGTTGTTGGGGGTCGATGTGGTTTGTATCTACTGGTGGAGGCGGAGCGCAAGAGGGAACAGGATCTTTTGCTTCGAGCCTACAAGCTGTTCCTGGAGGAGCCCTTCGGCAGGGCGTTGAGGAGCTTCTTGTCCATATTCAGGGACTTCCTAGGGCTCGACCTCGTGGCCCTCTACGAGGTGAGGAGGGGCG
>CAYRKT010000034.1:4986-15736 GCA_964425005.1 uncultured Synergistia bacterium | reverse complement strand
GGTCCGATATCTCCAGGGCGAAGGGCGGGATCTTTCCCCCTCCGGGAGCGCGGGCAGGGGCGATGCCCCCCGCGCTCCCGGAGGGGGAAAGATCCCGCCCTTCGCCCTGGAGATATCGGACCCGGCCCTGAGGAGGTCCTTCGTCTCGGCCTACAGGGCCTTGAGGAGGAGGTCTGGGGCTTGATCCTCTTCCTCGAGGGTGGAGACGTGTTGATGGCCGACAGGGTGGTGGCCCTGGTGAGGGACCCCGAGATCGGGGGCAGCGTGGTCTATCTGGTGGACGGGAGGAAGTATCGGACCTACTACAGGCCCTTCGGCCTGGTCGAGCGCTTTAGATCCTTTCTGGAGGGGAGCGCCGTCCTCCTCAGGAGAGCTTCCAAGGGGTGATGTGCCGTGGCTTCCGTTGGGTTGAGCTACGACGCCTCTTCCATAGACGTGCTGGAGGGGCTTGAGGCGGTCAGGAGGAGGCCCGGGATGTACATAGGCGACACCGGGCCCAGGGGGTTCCACCATCTCCTCTACGAGATACTGGACAACTCGGTGGACGAGGCGCTGGCGGGTTTCGCCTCGAGGGTGGAGGTGACGCTCCACGCGGACGGGAGCGCCTCGGTCAGGGACGACGGCAGGGGGATCCCCGTGGACCTGCACCCCTTGCTGGGCAGGCCCGGGGTGGAGGTGGTGATGACGGTCCTCCACGCCGGCGGCAAGTTCAGCGGCAAGGTCTACAAGGTCTCGGGAGGGCTCCACGGGGTGGGGGCCTCGGTGGTGAACGCCCTGAGCGAGTGGACGGAGGTGGAGGTGACGAGGGACGGCTACCTATGGAGGCAGACCTTCTCCAGGGGCAACCCCACCTCGGAGCTGGTCAAGGTGGGCCCCGCCCAGGGAAGCGGGACCACGGTGAGGTTCAAGCCCGACAGGGAGATCTTCGGCGACAGGTCCTTCTCGGCCGACGCCGTCAGGGGGAGGCTTCGGGAGCTCTCCTTCCTGGTCCCCGGGCTCGTCCTCGTCTTCAGGGACGATAGGGGGGATGAGCCCTTCGAGGAGGTCTTCCTCCAGAGGGGAGGGCTCGCCGACTTCGTGGACCTCCTGTGCGAGGGCTCCGAAAGGCTCTTCGACGAGCCCCTGGTGGTGTCCGGGGAGAGGGATGGTGTGTCGGTGGAGGTGGCCTTGCTCTACGAGGACTCCGACATAGAGAGGCTTTACTCCTTCGCCAACCTGATCCCCACCCGGGACGGGGGCACCCACGTATCGGGCTTCAGGTCGGCCCTGACCAGGGCGGTCAACGAGGTCTGCTCCAGGAGGAAGCTCCTGAACGGCAAGAAGTTCGACTCCATCTCGGGGGACGACCTGAGGGAGGGGCTGGTGGCTGTCCTGTCGGTCAAGCTCCCCGATCCCCAGTTCGAGGGGCAGACCAAGGGCAAGCTGGGCAACGTGGAGGTCAAGGGGGCGGTCGAGTCGGTCGTGTACGAGGGGCTTTGCTCCCTCTTCGAGGAGAGGGAGGAGGCCCTCAAGGCCATAGTGGAGAAGGCTATAAAGACCAGGGAGATCCGGGAGGCCGAGAGGAGGGCCAGGGAGCTGGTCTCCAGGAAGGGGACTCTGTCCTCCCTGGACCTCCCCTGCAAGCTGGCCGACTGCTCGAGCCGCGACCCCAGGGAGTGCGAGCTCTTCATAGTGGAGGGGGATTCGGCGGGCGGAAGCGCCAAGCAGGCCCGGGACAGGCACTTCCAGGCTATACTCCCCCTGAGGGGCAAGATCCTGAACGTGGAGAAGGCCAACCTCCACAAGGCCCTCTCCAACGCGGAGATAAAGGCCATAATCCAGTCTCTGGGCTGCGGCTTCGGGACCAAGGTGGACCTTTCGAGGCTTCGCTACCACAAGGTCATCCTCATGACCGACGCCGACGTGGACGGGGCCCACATAAGGACCCTCCTTCTGACCTTCTTCTTCAGGTACATCAGGGAGCTCATAGAGGGGGGGCACCTCTACATAGCCCAGCCCCCCCTCTACCTGGTGAGGCACAGGAAGGGCGAGGTGTACTGCTACTCCGAGGAGGAGCTCAGGAGGGTCACCTCGGGGCTCGATGGCTACACCGTCCAGCGCTACAAGGGGCTAGGGGAGATGAACCCCAGGCAGCTATGGGAGACCACCATGGACCCGAGGAGGCGCGTGCTGTACCAGGTGGAGCTGGAGGACGCGGCGGCGGCGGAGGAGCTCTTATCCCTCCTCATGGGGGGAAAGGTCGAGCCCAGGAGGCGCTTCATCGAGAGGCACGTGAGGGAGGTAAGGAACCTGGACGTGTGAGGTCCCCTGGTCTTGTGTCTCGGGCGGGACGGATCCGTCCCGCCCGAGACCTTTTTTGCGCTGTTTCCTAGTAGAGGTGGTCCGGGTCGTAGCCCAAAAGCACCTTCATGTAGTGGATCCTCTCGAACTCGTACTGCAGCGGATCCCCTATGGCCGTGTTGGAGGCCACCCCCACTAGCTCCCTGGCCGAGCCGTACCCCAGCTCCTCGAGGGTGGACTTGAGCTCCTCGAGCATCTTCCCTATGTGGGAGGGGCCGTTCTGCAGTATGGCCGAGGCCACCCCCACCGCCCTGGCCCCCACGGCGAGGGCCTTCGCCGCGTCCAGGCCCGTCTTGACGCCGGTGGTGAGGAGAAAGTCCGCCTCTATCTTCCCGTAGAGGGCCGCTATCCAGCGCATGGGGAGGAGCATCTCGTACGAGGAGCTCAGCTTAGGCCTCATGACCAGCTCCATGTTCTTCAGGTCCAGGTCCGGCTCGTAGAACCTGTTGAAGAGGGCAAGCCCGTTGGCCCCGGCTCTCACCAGCCTGTGGCAGACGTTGGGGATGGAGGTGAAGAAGGGGGAGATCTTCACCGACAGGGGGAGGGAGGTCTGCCTCCTGACCTCCTTCACCAGGCTCACCAGGATGTCCTCCAGGTCCTTGCCCTCTATCTCCTTGTAGATGGGGGAGAGGTAGAGGTTGAGCTCCAGACCGTCGGCGCCCGCCTCCTCGATGAGCCTGGCGTACTTCACCCATCCCCCCAGGGTGGTCCCGTTTATGCTCCCTATCACCGGCACGTAAGTCCTCCTCTTGACCTCCTGGATGAGCCGAAGGTACTCCTCCGGGCCCATCTTGAAGTCCTCCACCCTGGGGAAGTAGGTCAAGGCCTCCGGGAAGGACTCGCTCCCCCTCTCGAGGTTGTGGACCAGGGCCTTGCCCTCCATCTCTATCTGCTCCTCGAAGAGGGAGTGCAGCACTATCGCCCCAGCTCCCGCCTCCACCAGGCCCATGACCGCGTCCACCCCGTCCTTGGTCAGGGGGGTGGAGGTCGCCACTATGGGGTTGTCCATGGCTATCCCCATGTAGCTGGAAGACAGATCCATCCCCTTTCACCTCCTCCTCTGAGGGGCCGCTAAGGCCCATTATGGCGCTAAAGGGGGGCGGCAAATGCCGCCCCCCTCGGGTACCCACGACGCCCTAGGGTTGCATGCTCGCCAGGTGCTTGTAGAAGGCCCAGCGCTCGTTGACCACCCTCTGGGCGCGCTCGGCCAGCATCCTGGCCCTATCGGGGTTGGAGGCGAAGAGCGCCGCGAACCTGGCCTCCCGCTTCATGTAATCCTCCACCGGGGTGGAGGGGTCCTTGCTGTCCAGGATCAGCGGGTTCTTGCCCTCCTCCTTGAGCCTCGGGTCGTAGCGCAGGAGCGGCCATATGCCGGAGGATACGGCGAGCTTTTGCTGCTCCATGCCCTTCTTCATGTCTATGCCGTGGGCGATGCAGTGGCTGTAGGCCACTATCAGGGACGGCCCCTCGTAGGAGTCGGCCTCCAGGAAGGCCTTGAGGGTCTGGGTCTCGTTGGCCCCCATGGCGACGCTCGCCACGTAGACGTAGCCGTAGGTGATGGCCATGAGCCTGAGGTCCTTCTTGGGAAGGTCCTTGCCCCCCGCGGCGAACTTGGCTATGGCGCCCACGGGGGTGGACTTGGAGGACTGGCCGCCCGTGTTGGAGTAGACCTCGGTGTCCAGGACCAGCACGTTGACGTCCCTGCCGGAGGCCAGCACGTGGTCGAGCCCGCCGTAGCCTATGTCGTAGGCCCACCCGTCTCCGCCCACGATCCAGACCGTCTTCCTCACCAGGAAGTCGGCCACCCCCATGAGCAGCTTGGCCCTGGGATCGTCCATGGAGGAGAGCTTCTCCTTGAGGATCCTGACCCTCTCCCTCTGCTCGGCTATCCCCTTCTCGGAGCGCTGGTCGGCGAAGAGGATCTCCTCCACCAGCCGCTCGCCCACCTGGGAGGAGAGGGACCTGAGGAGCTCCTCGGCGAAGGCCCTCTGCTTGTCTATGGTGAGCCTCATCCCGAGGCCGAACTCGGCGTTGTCCTCGAAGAGGCTGTTGCTCCAGGTGGGGCCCCTGCCGTGCTCGTCCACCGCGTAGGGGGTGGTGGGCAGGTTCCCGCCGTAGATGGAGGAGCAACCGGTGGCGTTGGCTATGTAGAGCCGATCCCCGAAGAGCTGGGTCAGGAGCTTGACGTAGGGCGTCTCGCCGCAGCCGGCGCAGGCCCCGGAGAACTCGAAGAGGGGCCTCAGGAGCTGCGACTCCCTCACCACCGAGACGTTGAGCGAGGACCTGTCCACGTCGGGTATGGATAGGAAGTAGGCCCAGTTCTCGGCCTCCTGCTCCCTGATGGGGGGCTGCATCTCCATGTTTATGGCCCTGCGGGATGGGTTGGCCTTGTTCTTGGCGGGGCAGTTCTCCACGCAGAGGCCGCACCCGGTGCAGTCCTCCGGGGCCACCTGGATGGTGAACCTCATCCCCGCGAACTGCTTAAGCTTGGCCTCGGCGCTCTTGAAGGTCCTGGGGGCGTTCTCCAGGTACTTGGGGTCGTAGACCTTCATCCTGATGGTGGCGTGGGGGCAGAACATGGAGCAACGGCCGCACTGCACGCAGGTCTCGGGGTCCCAGACCGGTATCTCCAGGGCGATGTTGCGCTTCTCCCACTGGGAGGTGGCGGTGGGGAAGGTGCCGTCCACCGGCATAGCGCTCACCGGGAGCCTGTCCCCCTCGAAGACGAACATGGGGGATAGAACCTCCCTCACGAAGGCCGGGGCCTGGTCGGAGACGGGCTTCCTCATGGAGATCTTGGAGGTGACCTCCCCGGGCACCTTGACCTCCCTGAGGTGGGAGAGGGCCTGGTCGACGGCGGAGAAGTTCCGCTTGAGCACCGCCTCGCCCGCCTTGGCGTAGCTCTTCTTTATGCCCTGCTTGATCCTCTCTATGGCCTCGTCCACCGGTATTATGTCGGCGATCGCGAAGAAGCAGGTCTGCATTATGGTGTTTATCCTGACGCCCAGACCGGTATCCTTGGCCACCCTGTAGGCGTCTATGACGTAGAACTTGAGCTCCTTGTCGACGATCTGCCTCTGAACCTCCCTGGGGAGGTGGTCCCAGACCTCCTCGGCGGGGTAGATGCTGTTGAGCAGGAAGGTGGCGCCCCTCTTGGCGTACTTGAGCATGTCGAACTTCTCCAGGAAGGAGAACTGGTGGCAGGCCACGAAGTCGGCCTCGTTCTCCCCTATGAGGTAAGGCGCCCTTATGGGGTTGGGACCGAAGCGCAGGTGGGAGACCGTGACCGACCCGGACTTCTTGGAGTCGTAGACGAAGTAGCCCTGGGCGTAGTTGTCGGTCTCCTCCCCTATGATCTTTATGGAGTTCTTGTTGGCGCTCACCGTGCCGTCGGCCCCGAGGCCGAAGAAGACGCACCGCTTCACCTTAGGATCCTCCACCGAGAAGGAGGGGTCGTACTTCAGGCTCAGGTGGGTCACGTCGTCCTCTATCCCCACGGTGAAGCGGGGCTTGGGGCTCTCCTTGGCGAGCTCGTCGAAGACCGCCTTGACCATGGCGGGGGTGAACTCCTTGGAGGAAAGCCCGTACCTACCCCCTATCACCAGGGGCATGGAGCTGAAGGGGGCAACGCCGTCCCGGATCCCCTCGGCCAGGGCGGAGACCACGTCCTCGAAGAGGGGCTCGCCCACGGCGCCGGGCTCCTTGGTCCTGTCCATGACGGCTATGGCCTTCACGGTGGCGGGAAGGGCCCTGAGGAAGTGCCTGGCCGAGAAGGGCCGATAGAGCCTCACCACCACCACGCCCACCTTCTCGCCCCTGTCCGCCAGGTAGCGGGCCGTCTCGGAGGCCGTCTCGGCGCCGGAGCCCATGATCACGATCACCCGCTCGGCGTTGGGGCTTCCCACGTAGTCGAAGAGGTTGTAGCGCCTGCCGGTCAGCGAGGCGAACTCGTCCATGACCTGCTGGACCACCTCGGGACAGGCCGCGTAGAAGGGGTTGCACCTCTCGCGGGCCTGGAAGAAGACGTCCGGGTTCTGGGCGGTCCCCCTGATGACGGGCCTGTCCGGGCTCAGGGCCCTCTCCCTGTGCTTGGCCACCAGCTCGGGGGTGATCATCCTGGCCATGACTTCCTCGGATATCAGCTCTATCTTGTTCACCTCGTGGGAGGTCCTGAACCCGTCGAAGAAGTGCAGGAAGGGCACCCTCGACCTCAAGGTGGCCGCCTGGGCTATCAGGGCGTTGTCGTGGGCCTCCTGCACGGAGGAGGAGGCGAGCAAGGCCCAGCCGGTCTGCCTCACGGCCATGACGTCCGAGTGATCGCCGAAGATGGAGAGGGCATGGGTGGCCACCGTCCTGGCCGAGACGTGGATGACCGCCGGGGTGAGCTCGCCGGCGATCTTGAACATGTTGGGTATCATGAGGAGTAAACCCTGGGAGGCCGTGAAGGTGGTGCAGAGGGAGCCGGTCTGCACCGCCCCGTGGACCGCCGCCGCCGCACCCCCCTCGGACTGCATCTCCACCACCGTGGGAACGGTGCCCCATATGTTGGGCACCCCCTTCGCCGCCCACTCGTCAGCCCACTCCCCCATCGGGGAGGACGGGGTGATCGGGTAGATGGCTATCACCTCGTTGACCTTGTAGGCCACCCTCGCGACGGCCTCGTTGCCGTCGACGGTCGCGAAAACCCTGCTCATCTTTACGATGCCTCCCGACCTGATATAGTTTTGAAAATTGCCAAAAAACGCCCACTATAGTATAGGCATTCGAGAAATTTGTGTCAAGAAAGAGGTTGCCTGGCCCCCTTTGCGCTCCTCTTTTTGGGTTTTGCCTCGGATCCAGCCGCTCTGTCGGGCTTTGTCCTCCCCCGCCCCGGAGGCGGGGTGTCTTCTCGCGAGGTAGGATTCGTCCGTCAAGAGGGAGGGGAAGGCGCTCCTGAAGACCGATCCAGGCGCTTTCCCCTCCCTCTCGCGGTCGCCAGAGCCGCTCTGGGCCGATCGGGAAGGCGAACTCCGATCTGGCTAGATTTTTAGCGGTTTATCTCTTCTTTGGAACGTTATGCCGAGCTCGCGCAGCTCGCGCAGGGAGGGCTCGTAGATCTCCGGGCAGGTGGGCAAGGTCACGCCTCTTCTCGCGATCTTGCCCTCCAGGAAAAGCCTGGCCGCTATGGCCGCGGGTAGTCCTGTGGTGCGAGCTATGGACGTCTCCTCGCCCACCGTGCCCTCGTCCACCATGGTTATCGTCGTCGTCCTTTGCTCGCCGCCGAAGTTAACGGTGAAACGGTGTTCCATCACAACCATGTCCTTTTCGCCTCGTTCGTAGCGCAGCTTTCTGGCCATCAGGTCGACCACGACGTCACAGGGCGTCCCGACTTTCAACGGTATTCTCTCCTCGTCCAGGAGGCCCAGCCATTTGAGCTTCTGGAAGGCAAGGGAGTACGGCTCCAGGTTTAGCCTCTCGCACAGCGCCTCCTCCAGGTCCTCGCTGGGCTCTATGCCCAGAAGCAGTGAAGTGAACTCCCTATAGCTTTTGTCCCCGAGTTGGAGGATTTTTTTGTCGTCGAAAAGCCCCATTTTGAGCATCTTGTACGTGGTTTCGCACCAGCCAGCGTAGCGTATGGTGCCCCTGTATATGCTCTTCACCTCGGGTATCCCGTAGAGATCCACATAAGATATCGCGTTGCCGTTAGGGTACACCTCGAACCAGCCAAGGCCCTCTATCTCCGTGAGAAACGGATGTCGGAAGACCTCTCCAGGAGGATAGACGATGACTTCCCCGTTCCTGAGCGCTCGGGCCTCTCTCCGGGTGGCGTTGGCGAGCCCATAGGGGGACCAGGAGATCTTGTATCCGAAGGGATTGTTGTTAGACTCCGGGGATGGAATGGCGCCGCAGTAGGAGCTGAACTCGATCACCTGTCCGCCCTTCTGGTGGATCTCTCGAGCTGTCTGAGAGGCCAGCATGTGATCTATGCCGGGGTCTAAGCCCATTTCGCAGAGCAGAAGCAGATTTTTCTCCCTGGCGAGAGGGTCCAGCTCGCTTATTTCGTCCGTCTTGTACGAGACGTTTATCATGCTGGTGCCGTGTTCGACGCACTCCTTTGCCACGAAGGAGACGAGGTTGGCGGGCAGCAGATTCAAAACTAGCGCGGGCTTGGTTCTTTCCAGGAGCTCTAGGATGCCGTTTGAGGCGTCGAACTCTATGGTTTTAACCCCTGGGCATGCTTCCTCTATCCTGGCCAGGTTGTCCCCGTCCCTGTCCGCGACGACCACCTGAGCTCTGGTTTTGGCTGAAAGATATGCCACGCAAGGCTTTGAGACGCGCCCAGCCCCTAGGACCAGGACTACCTCTCCTTCACCCATAGCGTTTCCCCCCTCGTGTGGTTTTTCGATCTCGCCTCGGCTGAGCTAGGCGACCTTTTGACCTATTGTTTTGCTGGCTATGAAGGTCATGGCGGCCGTTAGACCCAACGTTAGCCCCAGGAGGAGAAACGAGCTCTCGAACTGGGCGGCCACCAGGTATCCTGTGGCGCTGGCCAACGCTACCAGGAGCGCGTAGGGCAGCTGCGTTCTGACGTGGTCTATGTGGTCGCAGGCCGCGCCCATGGAGGATAATATGGTGGTGTCGGATATGGGAGAGCAGTGGTCGCCGAAGAGGCCTCCCGAAAGAACTGCTCCTATGGCTGCGTAGAGCGAGCCTCCGAAGGAGTGAGCCATTGGTATAGCCAGGGGCATCATTATCGCGAAGGTTCCCCAAGAGGATCCCGTGGCAAAGCTTATTAAAGCCCCCACCGCGAAGATGAGGACGTAGATAGACCATGGTGGTATCGTGCCTTTCGCGAGCCCCACTATGTAGTTGGCTGTCCCCAGGTTTTTGCAAACAGAGCCCAGGGACCAGGCCAGGACCAGTATTAGCAGAATGAAGACCACCTCTTTGGTGCCTTCTAGGTAGCTGGTGAAGGATTCCCTCAGGCCCTTGACCTTATAGGCGTAGGCCAGGACGGCGCAGGACAGGGCCCCCAGGAAATAGCCAGTGCAAAGTGCTGTCCTGAGCATCGCTCCTGGCACTCTCTTGAATGGGAATCCCAGCGGCATAAGGAGGCCGAAGAGGCAGAGGAATAGGACTAACAACGGAACCGCCATCATGGAGGCTCTCGGGGCGGGGTGACCTTCGCCCTTTGCCAGGTCCGTCGATATGGACATCCTCGGAGGTCTTGCGGTGGGCCAGAAGGGTTGTCCTGTTTCTATCGTTCTCCTCTCCGCTTTATACATTTCGCTGAAGTCCAGCCCCGTTAGGGCCACCATTGGCACCATAAATAGCGCTCCAAGGGCGTAGAACTGATAGGGTATTGCGCCGATGAAGGCATCGAACTCGGAGATGGGTATGTTCAAAGCCGAGAACTCCTTCTGTATCAACCCCATGATGTATATGCCCCAACCAATGAAGGGGACGAGTATGCACACCGGCGACGAGGTGGTGTCCAGGATCCAGGCGAGCTTTTCCCTGCTTATCCTCAGCTTATCCGTGATGGGCTGGAACGTTGGGCCTAAGACCAGAGGGTTGGCGGAGTCGGAGAAGAATATGGCTAGCCCTCCTAACCAGACGGCCAGCTGTGCCTTAGTCCTGGTGTTGACCCACCTGGCCAGGGAGTCCGCGAATGCTGAAGCAGCCCCGGAGCGGGTCACTATCCCCACGAATCCCCCTATGAATATCATCATCACCAGGAGGTTAGAGTTGTAGCTGTCCGCGGCCTGGACGAATATGTAGTCCTTTATCAACGTGGTCAGCGCGTTGATCGGGTTGCCCCCGCTCAGTATGAGGGTGCCAAGGAAAGTCCCGACGAACAGCGCTAGAAGGACGCTTTTGGATATGAGGCCGAGGAGCACTGCCACAAAAGGAGGTAAAACCGCTAGAAATCCGTAATTTTTAGGCTGGGGTGGTGGGCTCTTGAGGGAGAGCTTTAGCTCCTGAAAGCCTATGTCTCCCAGCTTGGCGTCGAAGAAGGTAAGCCTCAAGGGGGTTCCGGGAGCCTCCTTTAGCGCCTTGAACCTGATCGACGCGATCGTGCCCTTACCCATCAGGGCCTCTGCTGCCTCTTGGAGTATCTCGACCTTGGCCTTGAGGATCCCTTTCTCGGGCTCAAACTCCTTCTCCCCCCACGACAGGCCCCTTATCTCTAGTTCCCTCGCCTCCTCGAGCTTCAGCACCGCTGGGTCGAAGGTCAACACGAAGGAGTGACTTCGGGGTAGCTCAGCATCGGCGGGCAGGATCAACAGGAGGTCCACCGTGGTGTCCTGCCCCACGGTGAGCTCCTTGCCGGGCGCGGAAAGCTCCATCTGGGGAGATGCGCTCGCGGCAAAAGAGAACGAAGCGAAGAGGACGAAGGCGAACGAGATGAGCGCCGCCGTGGCCCCAT
>CAYRKT010000034.1:0-4886 GCA_964425005.1 uncultured Synergistia bacterium | reverse complement strand
TTTTTGCCCCCTCCCTTTCCCTCGGATTTTTCGCTTTTCGCCTTCTCGGATCGCTCTTCGGTATAGCACCACCCCCTTATCCTGGGATTTGCCCTGTCTGCCGTGGGGTTAAGGGTCACAGGTAGAAGGCCCTGTGGGTCAACAGGGAATAGGTGGTCCTGACGTGCGAGGCCATCAGCTCTCTCGCGAGCCCTGGGTCTCTGGAGGTTATGGCCCTTACTATCCTCGCGTGCTCCTGGCAGCTGACGGAGCTATCCGGGTCGCGGAGTAGCGGCTCGCCCGATTTGGGCGAGTAAAAGCGGTCAAAGAAGAACACGTATATCTCCGATCTCCACAGCGATTGCCTTACGAACCTCTCTAGGTAAGGGTTCTTGGAGAGGGATGCTATTTTCAGATGGAGCTTGTTGTTCGCCATGGTGTACTCCAGCAGGTCGCCGCTCCTGTAGTGAGACCTCTCCTCCGTCAGGATCTCCAGCAAGCTCTGTTCTTCCCCCTCCTCGAGGTTGAGGGCTGCGAGCTCAGCGGCCTTAGACTCCAGCATCTCTCTGACCTCGAATACGGCAGCCATATCGCCCGGGGATAGACTTGGGACGTAACAACCCCAGTTTTCTCGAATCTCCAAAAGCCCCTCGGCCACTAGCTTGCGAAGGGCGTTGCGCACAGGGGTACGAGATATCCCAAGCCTTTTAGCTATGTCCATCTCCGCCAGCCTGCCCCCAGGTAGGACCTCGTGCCTCAACAACAGCTCGAGCACGTACCTGTAAGCCCTCGCCTCTGCAGTCCTCTCTCCTATCAAGAGCCAATACCCCCTAAAGTAAGAGTATGCTATTTAGGATACTACATTGTATACAACAAGGCGTGCGAAAATTCAACCACCCGAGGGGGACTTCAGCGGGTCAGTTGCTCTGCTTCCTCCCGGTCGGCTCCGTCGGTGTGGGGCGAGGGCTTGACGGGTCTCCTGGGGGCGTGGGGGAGGGGTGACGATGGGACCCCCGGTGGTCCCTCACAGCGTCACCCCGTCCTTCCATATGGCTATCCCCTTGTGGCCGTTCTCTTCGTTCTTCGTCCTCTTGCCCGAGGCCACCTGGACCACGAGCTCGAGCATCTCCTCGGCCAGGGCCTCCGCGCTCTCCCCCGAGAGCAGCCTTCCGGCGTCGAAGTCCACCCACCGGGGTTTGCCGGAGGCCAGCTCGCCGTTGGAGGAGATCTTCAGGGTTGGGACCACCGTCCCGTAGGGGGTTCCCCTGCCGGTGGTGAACAGCACCAGGTGGGCTCCTGCCGCCGCCAAAGCGGTGGATGAGACCAGGTCGTTACCCGGGGCCTCGAGCAGCGACAACCCCCTCTTCCTCGTCCTCCCCCCGTAGGGGATGACGTCCACCACCGGGGAGCTACCCCCCTTCTGGACGCAGCCCAGGGACTTCTCCTCCAGGGTGGTTATGCCCCCAGCCCTGTTGCCCGGGGAGGGGTTCTCGTACACGGGGTGTCCGTTCGAGGTGAAGTAGCGCTTGAAACCCTCTATCAGGTCGACGATGGCCGAGAAGACCTCGAGGCTCTCTGCCCTCTCCATCAGGGTCCTCTCGGCGCCGAACATCTCGGGGACCTCCGACAGCAGCGCGCTTCCCCCCAGGGCTATCACCTCGTCGCAGACCCTCCCCACCAGGGGGTTGGCCGTTATGCCCGAGAAGGCGTCCGACCCCCCGCACTTGAGCCCGAGGACCAGCTCTCCCAGGTGGATCTCCTCCCTCTCGAAGCCCGAGGCCAGCTCTCGGAGCTCCCCGAGGAGCCCCTTGCCCACCTCCACCTCGTCCCTCTCCCGCTGGACCACCATGCTCCTCACCTTCCAGCGGAAGGGGGGGTCTATCAGCTCCATCAGCTCCTCCAGCTGGTTGTTCTCGCACCCAAGCCCCACCAGCAGCACCCCGCAGGCGTTGGGGTGACAGGCCAGGGAGGCCAGGACCCTCCTGGTCCTCTCGTGGTCGTCCCCCAGCTGGGAGCAGCCGAAGGGGTGGGTCAGCGCCACCACGTCCTCCACCCCGTCGCCGAAGGCCCCCTTGGCCCAGAGGGCGAGCCCCCGGCAGAGGTCGTTTATGCAGCCCACCGTGGGGATCACCCAGATCTCGTTCCTTATCCCCACGGAGCCGTCGGGGCGACGATAGCCCATGAAGCTCCTGTCCTTGGCCCTGGGCGCCCTCCAACCCTTCGGCCCCCCGTAGCTGTAGACCTCCCCCTCGGATAGGGCGCTCTCCAGGTTGTGGGAGTGGACCCAGGAGCCCGCCGGGATGTCGAGCTTAGCCCTCCCTATGGGGAAGCCGTACTTGACCACCAGCCTTCCCCTCTCGAGGGGCCTGAGGGCCACCTTGTGGCCCCTCTCCACGCGCTCCAGGGCCACCACACTAGCCCCTTCCGCCTCCACCTCCTCCCCCGGCGAGACCTCCTCCAGGACCACCGCCACGTCGTCCTCGGGATGTATCCTCAAAGCCCTCTTAGCCACGCTTCCCCCTCACCTCCGCTATGGCCCTGAGCAGCTCCGAGGCGACCCTCCTTACCCCCTCCAGGTCGCCCTCGAGGGCCGGCCTGGTGAGGTGGGTCCCCACCCCCACCGCCAGGACCCCCGCCTCGAACCACTCCTTGACGTTGGAGGGGGAGACCCCTCCGGTGGGGACGGCCCTGACCTGGGGGAAGGGGCCCTTTAGAGCCCTCACGAAGGCGGGCCCGAGCACCTCCCCGGGGAAGACCTTAACCACGTCGCAGCCCATCTCCAGGGCCCGAAGCACCTCCGTGGGGGTGGCAACCCCCGGCATGTAGAGGATCGCCTGCCTGCCGCAGGCCCTGGCCGCCCCCTCTACCAGGCAGGGAGACACCACGAAGTCAGCCCCGGCCGCCGCGCAGGCCGCAGCGGTCGCCTCGTCGAGCACCGTGCCCGCCCCCAGGATCAGCTCCCCCTCGGAGAACCTCCTCCTCAGGGAGGCGATGATCTCCACCGCCCCCGGGACGGTCATGGTGAGCTCCAGAGCCCTTATGCCCCCCTCCATCACGGCTTCGGCTATCCTGAGCCCCTCCTCGCCGCTTCTCGCCCTGACCACCGCTATTACCCCTATCTCCTCTATCCTCCTGAGCGCCTCCTCCCTGCGCAGGGCCAACCTCACCACCCCCTCCTTACAGCTCCTCAGCAGAGGCCCAGCTCGACCAGGGCTCCCCTGATCCCCTTCTCCATCGCCAGCCTCAGGCTCGATCCGACCGCCTCGGGAAGCCCCTCGACCTCCGTCAGGTCCACCCCCCATATCTCCCTTCGCGAGAGCACCCTCCGGACGAGCCCGTCGAGGTCCGAAGGCCCCCTCTCGAACTCCTCCCAGACCCTCGCCATGAAGGAGAGGTGCTCCTCCTCGTCCCTCAGGGGGTATGGCTTCCCGTCCCTCAGGCCGAAGTAGCCCCCCTCGCCCCTCCTCGCCCTGTAGAAGAGGGCGAAGGAGGCTAGGGAGAAGACGAGCCCCCTGGGGAGCGCTCCCCTGAGCCGCAGGTGGTCCAGGAGCGGGGGCACGACCCTCACCCGCATCTTGCTCGCCGAGTTCAAAGCTATGCTCAGCAGGGGATGCCTCAAGTAGGGGTTCTTGAAGCGCTCCAGCACCTCCAGGGCGAAGGCCCTGCAGGAGCCCTCGTCTCCCGGCACGGTGGGGAGGATCTCCTCGAGCACCACCTTCCTCACGAAGCCCCCCAGAACCGGGTCCTCCATCACCTCCCCCACCGTCTCGAGCCCCGAGAGATACCCTGCGGCCACGGAGGAGGTGTGCCCTCCGTTGAGAAGCCTCACCTTCCTCTCCCTGTAGGGCCTTATGTCTTCGGCGAAGACCACGTTCAAACCTGCCCTGTGAAGGGGGATCTCCTCGGCGACCCAATCGGGCGCCTCTATCGCCCAGAGGTGGAAGAGCTCGCAGGACACCAGGTTCTCGTCCCTGTACCCGAGCCTCTCGAACAGCTCCTCGGCCTCCTCCCTCGGGAAGCCCGTCACTATCCTGTCCACCAGGGAGGAGCAGAAAGCGCACTCCTCCCTGACCCAGTCGACGAAGTCCCCTTCCAGGCCCCAGCGCCCGCACAGCTCCAGGACGCAGTCCCTCAAGGCCTCCCCGTTTCTGTCTATCAGCTCGCAGGGCACGACGACGAGGCCGCTTCCGTCCCTCCCGAGGGCCCTGTAGCGCTCGTGGAGGAGCCTGGTGAGCTTGGCCGGGAAGGACCTGGGGGGGTCGTCCTCGTACCGGTCGTTGGGGTCCAGCGCTATGCCCGCCTCGGTGGTGTTGGACGCGATGAGGCGAAGGTCCGGGGATCTGGCCGTCCTCAGGACCTCCTCCCACTCCCCGTAGGCCCTGACTACCCTCCTCAGGCTTCCCACCAGCTCCATCTCCTCGCAGGGCTTCCCTCCCCTGAGCCCCCTTGCCACCACCGTGAAGAGGCAGTCGGAGGCGTTGAGCTCCTTCGCCCTGCCCTCGGGGATGGGCTGGACGGCCACGGCCCTCCCCTGGAAGACCCCCGCCTCGAAGGCCCTCTGGAGCATCCAGTCCACGAAGGCCCTTAGGAAGTTTCCCTCCCCGAACTGCAGGACCCTCACGGGGGCCTCCAGGATCCCCTTCGGGGGAAGCTTAAGCCCCTTCGCCTCTATCCTTCCGGACCTCAGAAGGCCCTCGCTCAGCCTCTCCAAGTCCGCTCACCCCCCTTAACCCCTGGGAGCCCTTATGGAGGCCTTGTACTCGGCCTGTCTCCTGAGCACGTCGACCCACACGGCCAGGATCACCACCACCCCTATCACCACCGTCTGCCAGTAGGCCGAGACGTTGAGCAGGTTTAGCCCGTTCCTCAAAACCCCCATTATCAGCACTCCCACTATGGTCCCGCCC
>CAYRKT010000033.1:0-16429 GCA_964425005.1 uncultured Synergistia bacterium | reverse complement strand
GCCCCGTCGTCGAGGCTCTTAGCCCTCACCGAGACCTCCACCCCCCCCGAACCTGGCGTTGGCCAGGTTCGGGGGGGTGGAGGTCTCGGTGAGGGCTAAGAGCCTCGACGACGGGGCCGTGGGGGACTCGATAAGGCTTAAAAACCTCCTGTCCGGCAGGATCTTCGTGGGGAAGGTCCTGGAGGGTGGGGTGGCGATCGTGGAGGGATCGATATGAGGAGGTCATTGGGCCTGGCTCTGGCGGCGATCTGCGGCGCGTTCGTCTGTTCCTCTTCCTGGGCGACGGCCTCCCTCTGGAACGACGGGTTCAACCTGGTGGCCGACAGGCTCCCCTCCAAGGTGGGGGATCTGATCACCATAGTGGTGGAGGAGCGGGCCACCCTGCAGGACAGCCTTCAGGCCGACTCCAAGAAGGACAGCAAGGCCAACGTGAGCGACGGGACGGGGTTGCTGAGCTTCATAAAGGGGTTGGGCCTGAACGCCAGCAACTCCTTCTCGGGGAGCGACTCCGTCAAGAACAACAAGACCCTGTCCACCAGGATATCCGCCCTGGTGGTGGAGGTGTTGCCCAACGGCAACCTGGTGGTCGAGGGCACCAGGAGGGTCTCGGCGGTGGACAGCGAGCTCACGGCGGTGGTCAGAGGGGTGGTGAGGCCCCAGGACGTGAGGCCGGACAACACCGTTCCCTCTTACCTCTTGGCCAACGCCGAGGTGGTGATAAAGGGCAAGGGCGTCTCGTCCACCGTGAGAAAGCCGGGCATCATAACCCAGATACTGAACGTGCTCTTCTAGAGGGGTGATCCTCCTTGAGGGGACTCTTTCGGACCTGCTCGATCCTCCTGATCTTTGGGCTTTTGGCGTCGCCCTCCCTCTCCTCGGTCTCGGTGAGGATCAAGGACGTGGTGCAGTTCGAGGGGCTCAGGGACAACCAGCTGGTGGGGGTTGGCCTGGTGGTGGGCCTCAGCGGCACGGGGGACAAGTCTCCCGCCGCCCTGAGGATGGCCAGGAACGTGATGGGCCACTTCGGTCTCAACGTGAGCGAGAGGGACCTCAAGTCCAGGAACGTGGCGGTGGTCACGGTCACGGCCAACCTGCCCCCCTTCGCCAGGCCGGGCCAGCGGATAGACGTCCAGGTGAGCTCCATGGGAGACGCCAAGAGCCTCCAGGGGGGCGTACTGCTTCAGACCCCCCTGAAGGCCGCCGACGGCAACGTCTACGCCGTGGCCCAGGGGTCGGTCCTGGTGGGAGGCTTCTCGGTGGGGGGGGAGGCCGCCGCCGTTCAGGTCAACGTCCCGACGGTGGGAAGGATCCCCGGAGGGGCTATAGTGGAGAGGGCCGTTCCCGGAGGGCTTGCCCCTGAGGGGGTCTTGAGGCTCTCCCTGAGGAATCCCGACTTCACCACGGCCCACAGGATAGCCTCAGTCATAAACGCCGCCGTGGGATCCGTGGCCAGAGCGGTGGATCCCTCCACTGTGGAGGTGCTGGTCCCCTCTCAGTTCGGGAGGGACCTGGTGGGGTTCGTCGCCAGGATAGAGGGTCTGGAGCTAAAGGCCGACGCGCCGGCCAGGGTGGTGGTCAACGAGGCCACGGGCACCGTGGTGATGGGCGAAAACGTGAGGATATCCAGGGTGGCCATAGCCCACGGGAACCTGACCCTGCGGGTCTCCGAGAGGCCCGAGGTCGTGCAGCCCCAGCCCCTGGGAGGAGGGCAGACGGCGGTGGTCCCCAGGACGGAGGTGGGGGCGTTGGAGCAGCAGGGCAGGGTGGTGGAGCTCTCGGAATCCGCCACAGTGGGGGACGTGGTGAGGGCTCTGAACGCGGTGGGCGCCACCCCCAGGGACATCATAAGCATCCTTCAGGCCATGAAGAGCGCCGGTGCGCTCCAGGCAGAGCTGGTGGTGATGTAGGGTGAGGGTAGGGCGGGCCGAAGGGGTCTTGGCGCCGCGCCGGGCGGAGGGAGGTTCAGAGGTCCGGGATGGGCGACTCAAGCGCGCCTGCCAGGACTTCGAGGCGCTGCTGCTCTCGAGGATGCTCAAGGAGATGTGGAGGTATCCCGGAGGCTCCGCCGGGAGCGGCTTCAAGGTTTTGCAGGAGCTCTCCATAGAGGAAGTGAGCGCCTTCCTCTGTCAGAGCGGCGGCATAGGGGTCTGGAGGGTGCTCTACGACCAGCTCCGCCGGACATCGCCCGGGGACCAGGGTTGATCCCCCGGGTGGTTCGGGCGCGAGGGCGAAGGAGGGACCTCCGTTCCTCTCCCCTTTTTTGTCGGCCTATTTCAGCGAGCTCCCGAGGCGCCCTGCGCTCCACCCGATCCAGGGGGTATTGGGGGTGGAGCGAGCGAGTTGTTGAGGCGGGTCGAGCTCGCCCTTCCCTCGTTCGACGTAGGGCCAGATCGATGACTCCCCATCTCGAGGCCAGAGGGGCAGCGAGTTGTCTTGGGAGGCTGGTTTTGCTATAATCACAGCTGTTCGTGGGCCAGTAGCTCAGATGGTCAGAGCGTACGCCTGATAAGCGTAAGGTCGGTGGTTCGATTCCGCCCTGGCCCACCATTTTTAATGTCCCCTTCGACGCTTGCGCGCTGGGTGGGGCAGTAGCTCAGGGGGAGAGCACCTGCTTTGCAAGCAGGGGGTCGGGGGTTCGAGTCCCCCTTGCTCCACCATCTTGAGATCTCTTCTCTCGGTCGTCGGATCAGCCCGCGGTGCGGTAGGCCTGTTCGAAGAAGGCGAGCTCCAGCTCCATGGCGTTTCGGTAGTTCTCCTCGGCGGTCGGATCCAGGGATGGTGCGGTTCTATCGTAGAGCCCTTCCATCTCCTCCACCAGCTCTCCGAACATCGGGTCGGAGTAGGTCTTAACCCAGTCCAGGTATGGGCTTCCGGGGTTCGCCTCGGGCTTTAGCTCACAGCCCAGGTAGAAGTAGAGCTTCATGCAGGGCATCATGGCCGCCAGGATCCTGTGGAAAGGTTCGCTCCACGCGACCCTGAGCAGGAAGTCGGCGTAAGCCCTGGTGACCGGGGCTGGCTTGGGCTTCAGCTCTATGCCCCAGCGCCTGGCGTAGCTCCCGTGCAGCTTTAGCTCCTCGAGGGCTCCCTCCAGGAAGCGCACGGTCGACCTCATGGCCTCGGCGTCGGGGGCTTTAGCCGTCGCCAGGGCGTAGGCCCTGCAGAAGGAGTCCAGGAAGAAGGCGTCCTGGCCCACGTAGAACTTAAAGGATTCGAGCCTCAACGTGCCGTCGGCTATGCCCCTGACGAAAGGGTGCGAAAGACAGGCCCTCGCCATCTCGGCGTTTCCCTCCCACATGGCCCTGGAAGGGCTCGGCAAGGCGGATCACCTCCTGCGGCCTAAATATTCGCAAGCGTTATCTTTTATTTTAGAGCGAGATTGGATACACTATCTCGGGGGTGGCTCTTTTCTCAATGTTAAAACAGAGGCGGGGAGGTGGTATAGGGGCAGAGGAATAGTTCGTCCTCGTCGGCTTCGCAAAGTTCGCTCAAGGGGGTGCGTTCTGATGGCCGAAGGTGGGTACAGGAAGCCGAAGCTCTGGGAGTGCCTTCTGGTGGTGGCCTTCGCGGCTGGCCTCATTAGTTATAGCGTGTTGAAGCTGGAGGTGGACGCCCACATCCCCATAGCCTCCTCGGCGGTCTTCGCCGCCCTGGTGGCGAAGTTCATGGTGGGGGTCCCGTGGTCGGAGCTGGAGAAGGGTATGTTCTACGGCATATACGTGGCCCTTCAGGCGGTAATGATACTAGCGATCGTCGGCATGCTCGTGGGCATATGGATATTCAGCGGCGTGGTCCCCACCCTGATATACTACGGTTTGGAGATCCTCTCCCCCTCCTACTTCCTGCTGGCCTCGTTGCTGATATGCTCCATAGTCTCCCTCGCCACCGGGACCTCCTGGGGGACCACCGGGACTGTGGGCATAGCGCTGATGGGCGTTGCCGCGGGCCTCGGGGTTCCCGCCCCCATGGCGGCCGGCCTGATAATCTCGGGGGCGTACTTCGGGGACAAGATGTCCCCGCTGTCCGACACCACGAACCTGGCGCCGGCCGTGGCTGGCACCACCCTGTTCAGCCATATCCGGGCTATGGTTTGGACCACTGGTCCGACCTACCTCATAGTCGCCGCCCTGGCGCTGGTCCTGGGCCTTAAGTACGGCGGCGGCGAGCTGGACGTCAGCAAGATAAGGACCATCCAGGAGATGATAAGGGCCGAGTTCTTCGTTAGCCCCCTGGGCTTCGTCCCGCCGGCGTTGGTGATAACCGCCATGGCCATGAAGATGCCAGCCATACCCGGTCTGATCCTGGGCATCTTCCTGGGGGTTCTGCTGGCCCTGTTCAAGGGTGCTGGCCTGGGCGACATCATCGGCGCTTTGCACTACGGCTACAAGTCGACTTTGGCCGCCGACATATCCGGGGCGGCCGACACGGCGGCCTTGTCCCAGATCCTGGCCGAGAAGGGGCTCGGCGCGCTGGATCCGGAGCTGGCCAAGGAGGTAGGCGGCATGCTATCGGAGCTCTTGAATCGCGGCGGGCTGGACTCCATGATGTGGACTATCTCCTTGATACTTTTGGCCCTCTCCTTCGGCGGGATAATGGAGAAGGCCGGCTTCCTGGAGGTGCTGCTGGAGAACGTCCTCAAGGGGATCAAAGGTGTGGGGGGGCTGGTGAGCGCCGTCATAGCCTCCTGCTTCGTTTCTAACCTCTTCCTCGGCGATCAGTACCTCTCCATAGTCATGCCCGGCAGGATGTTCGCCCCGGTCTTCCGAAAGAGGGGACTGCACCCACGCCTGCTTTCCAGGTCTCTGGAGGACTCGGGAACCCTCACCTCCGTGCTGGTGCCCTGGAACACCTGCGGTGCCTACAACAGCTCCGTCCTGGGGGTTCCCACCCTTCAGTACATGCCCTACGCCTTCTTGAACTACCTCAACCCCCTGGTGGCCATAGCGATGGCCTTCATGGGCATAGGGATCTTCTACCGCAAGGAAGGGGACGCCGACGTGGTGGAGGTCTGAGAGATGAGTTTAGGGCCGAGGGGCTTAAGCCCCTCGGCCCTCTTCCCTGGGACCTCCGGGCTCACACCTTGCCCAGGTTCCTCACGAACCACAGGACCGTCTGGGGGAAGGCCATGCATACGATGACGGCTATGAACATCAGCGCCACGAACGGCACCACGCTCTTGTATATCTCCTCCATGGGCACGTGTTCCGCCACCCCCTTGAAGTAGTACAGTCCGAGCCCGACGGGTGGCGTTATGTAGGAGAGGAGCAGCAGGGCGCAGAAGATCACTCCCCACCATATGGGATCGTACCTCAGGGCCACCACTGCCGGCGTGAGTATCGGGGTCATGATCATTATTATCGAGACGGGGTCTATGAACATGCCCAGGAAGAAGATCACCAGGGAGGAGAAGACCAGAACCGTGAACCTGGCCGCGGGCAGGGAGGTCAGAAAGTCCACCATCAGCCTCCTTCCCCCTATGCCGTTGAAGACGGAGCTGAAGGCCGAGCCAGCCGCCATTATCCAGCAGGCCATGGCGGTGACCTTGAGGGTGACCAAGAGCGAGTCGGCCAGGATCTTGTAGGTGAGCTTGCCCCTTACGACGACGTAGAGGAGGCTCAGGAAGGCTCCAACCCCGGCCGCCTCGGTGGGGGTGGCCATGCCGGTGAATATGGATCCCAGGACCCCGAGTATTATCACGAAGGGTCCCACGACGAACCTCAAGGAGGCTATCTTCTCCCTCAGGGGTATCTCCTCCGTGATCACCGGCACCCTATCCTTGTGGAACGCGCTCCACGCGTAGATGTACGCGATGAACACGACGGCCATCACGAGACCCACGCCCAACCCCCCGGCGAAGAGCTTGCCCACGGACACCCCGGCCACCGAGCCGTAGACTATCATGTTGAAGCTGGGGGGCACTATCTGGGGCAGACAACCCGCTGCCAGCAAGGACCCTATGGAGAGCTTTCTGTCGTAGCCGTGCTTCTCCATCACCGGGAAGACTATCAGCGCCAGCGCCGAGACGGCGGCGGCTATGACCCCGGACATCGCCCCTATGAGGTACCCAAAGAGGACGGCTATGATGGCCAAAGAACCCCTTATCCTCCCGAAGATGTCGTAGAGGGTGGTGAAAAGCTCCTCGGCCACGCCGCTTTTCTCCAGGATCGCCGACATGAAGACGAAGAGCGGCAGGGCCACCAAGGCCCAGTTGTTCATCAGCGTCCATATCCCCTGGAAGACCACGTATAGCCCGCCCCATCCCCAGAAGAAGAGGCCGAAGACTATGGAGGTCAAGAATAGGGCGAAGGCCACGGGTAAGTTCAGCAGTATCATGCCGAAGAGGACGGCGAACATCACGACTGGCGCTGTCCCGCTCATCTCTCAACAGCTCCTTCCTTGACCTGCTTGAGGAGCAGCGAGGCGGCCTGTAGACCCAGGAGGGCGGTCCCGAAGACCGGAACCCACTTGAACCACCATATGGGCGGAGCGAAGACCACCCCCAGGCTCGAGTCCACCTCCCTCTGGACGAAGGACTGATAGGCCAGCGGGACGTTTACGTAGAGTATCACCGCGCAACACAGGACTATGAGCGACAGGTTGAGGAGGTCCAGGAACCTCCTGGCCCTGGACGGAAGCCTGGAGTACAGGATGTCCACCGACACGTGTCCCCTCTCCAGAAGGGTGTAGCCTCCCCCCAGGACGAACAGCGTTCCGTACATCCAGACCGAAACGAATATGACCCTGACGTCGGCCCTGCCGACGAAGTACCTGGCGGCGACGCCGTAGACCACGACCCCGGTTATCAGCAGGGTCAACCACATCAAGAACTTCCCCAACCATCTGTTCAGATCGTCCACGAATCGCAAAACCCTATCACTCCTCTCCCCGTGCTGGATTTCGCTCGTTAACGCTTGAAGCCACCGGCGGGATCTCCCGCCGGTGGCTTCAAGGTGCAGATCGCTCAGGGTATCGCCGATCGCCGCGACCTACTTGATCAGCTCCGCCAGCGCCTTGCTCCACTTCTCGTAGCCGATCTCCTTCCAGAGGTCTATCAGCCTCTGACAGAACTCCTTGGCCTCGGGCGCCTTGGCGGCGTAGTTGGAAAGCAACTTGGCGCTCACCTGGATGACCTTGTCCTGGTCCTCGGCGGGAAGCTCGGATATCTTGGCGCCCGCCTCAGCCCACTTCTGCCTGTACTCCTTGTTGAGCTTCGTCATGTAGACGCCGCTCCACTTGTAGGCCTCTCCGCAGGCCTCGACTATGGCCTTCTTGTAGTCCTCGGGGAGCTTCTCCCACACCGAGGGATTGAAGACCACGAAGGCGTGGACGGCCGACTCGCTGTGGAGGTTGACCCCCTTGGTGGGCTCCAGCACGTTCTTGGCCACCTCGTGGTAGCCCAGCCTGTAGTTGGCGGTGAAATCGGTCCACTCGAGCCCGTCTATGGTGCCCAGCTGCAGCGCCTGGTAGAGCTCGCCAGCCGCTATCATGACCGCCTGAGCCCCCATGGCGGTGTAGAACTCCGCGGCCATGCCGGACGCCCTGAATATCCTGCCCTTCAGGTCGTCGAGCTTGGCGAGAGGCTTGGTGGAGATGAGTATCTCCGGCTCGCCGTAGATCAAAGGCGCCACGTAGTGAACCCCGAACTTCTTGAAGCTGTTAGCCACCAGGTCCTCGATGGCCTTGACCTGCTTGGTCTGCTCGTCGAAGTTGGATACGGGACCAGGCCTTCCGCCCGCCAGGGCCATCACTGGGTCCTGGGCGGCCTTGTAGTTGGTGTAGAATATGGCCATCTCCACGACGCCCTTAGAGGTCGCCTCCAGTATCTCCGTCACCGGGAAGCCCAGCTCGCCCGCCTGGAAGGCGTCTATCTTCACCTTGCCGCCGGTCTTCTCGGCCACCAGGTTCCTGAAGTGGTCGATCACGTCGAAGGCGGGGTCGCCCTTCACGTAGAAGGTGGCCATCTTGAAGTTGAACTCCTGCGCGAAGGCGCACGCTGCAGAAGCCAGAAGACCTAGAACCACCGCAGCCGCTAGGAATGCCCTTCTCATCTTCCTTCCACACCCCTCTCTTAGCTGTTTTGTGACCTCCTCCTGATGGGTCCAGCGTGGCTTCGTCGCACCTCCCCTCCATCACCCCCCGCCGTGAAAGGACTTTTGCGGATCTCGGGACTTGCCCTAACTTTTTTTCATCGACGATTTAAAGTAGCACAGGAGCGCTCTCGAGGTCAAGGGAGACGGTCAAAAGGCCCTGGGGTTGTGCTCTCCGTATATGCGCCCTATGGTGCTCTTGTAGACCTTGCCCGGTTTGGGCTCCTTCTTGGCTATGTGAAGCTTCACTGCCGCCTGCGCCACCGCCTCGGCCACCCTGGGGGCCACCTCCTCCTCGAGGGGGTCGGGGACTATGTGGTTGGGGCCCAGCTTCCTCCTCTCGACGGCCTCCGCTATGGTCTCGGCGGCCTTCACCAGCAGGTCAGCGTGGAAGGAGGTGGCCTCCACGTCCAGCAGTCCCCTGACCATGCCGGGGAAGGCCAGCACGTTGGATATGTGGTTGGGGCAGTCTCCTACCCCGGTTGCCACCACGTAGGCGCCTGCGGCCTTCGCCTCGGCCGCGGATATCTCGGGCGTCGGTATGGCCAACGCCAGGACTATGGGCCTTGGCCCCATGGCCTTGACGTGCTCGGACTTTATGACCCCCCCCACCGATAGCCCGACCAGGGCGTCCGCTCCCCTGACGGCCTCCGAGAGCCCACCCCTTAGCCCCTCGGGGTTCGTCCTCCTCGCCAGGTCCCTCTGGAAGTCGTTGAGGTCTGGGTCCTCCGGATCGAGGATGCCCTTTTTGTCCACCAGGATCAGGTTTTTGACGCCCACCTTGAGCAAAAGCTCCGCGGTGGCTACCCCCGCTACCCCGGCCCCCACTATGCATATCTTGGACTTCTTGGCGTCCTTCTCCACCACCTTGAAGGCGTTGGAGAGGGCCGCCAGGACCACCGCGGCGCTCCCGTGCTGGTCGTCGCAGAGGACGGGGACGGACATGACCTCCTGGAGCTTCCTGGTG
This sequence comes from uncultured Synergistia bacterium, assembly GCA_964425005.1. Lineage (GTDB taxonomy): Bacteria > Synergistota > Synergistia > CAYRKT01 > CAYRKT01 > CAYRKT01. Next base: position 7,378 of record CAYRKT010000033.1, on the reverse strand, counting down.
ACGTAGAAGCTGTCGGGCGACCTCACGTCCTCCACGTTGATGGCGCCGAAGGTGGGCCCCAGAAGCCTCGCGAAGGCGACGAAATCGTCGGGGTCGCGGCTCTCTATGCATATGGGGAAGGCGTCCACGTCGGCCAGGTTCTTGAGGAGGGCGCATTTGCCCTCCATCACCGGCATCGCCGCGTAGGGGCCCACGTCCCCCAGCCCCAAGACGGCCGTGCCGTTGGTTATTATGGCCAGCCTGTTGCCTCTCCCCGTGTACTCGTTGATCAGGTCCCTGTCGCGGCTTATCTCCAGGGCCGGCACGGAAGAACCCGGCACGTAGGCCAGGCGAAGCTCCTCCTCGCTCCTTATGGAGACCTTGGAGTATATCCCCACCTTTCCCCTCTTGAGCCTGTGGAGCTCTAGGGCCTTCTCCGAGCTGTAGTCCATGCTCTCACCCGCCCTACCTCAAGGCCTTGAGGCTCTCCCCTATCCTCCTGGAGGCCTCCAGAAGCCTCTCTTCCTCCTCCACCAGCGCCATCCTCACGTACCCCTCGCCCATCTCGCCGAAGGCGTTGCCCGGGGTGACCACCACCCCTGCCCTCTCCAGGCAGAAGCAGGAGAACTCCACCGAGGAGAAGCCCTCGGGGACCTTGGCCCACACGAACATGGTGGCCTCGGGCTTCCTCACCCTCCACCCATAGCTGGAAAGCCCCTCCACCAGGACGTCCCTCCTCCTTCGGTAGGTCTCCCTGACGCTGGCTATGAACTCATCCCTCTTGGGGTTTTTGAGCGCCTCCATCGCCGCCATCTGGATGGGCATGAATATACCGTAGTCTATGTTGCTCTTGAGCTGGGATATGGCCTTGACCGCCTGCCTGTTGCCCACCACGAAGCCTATCCTCATCCCCGCCATGTTGAAGGTCTTGGAGAAGGAGTTGAACTCCACCCCCACCTCCTTGGCGCCCGGCACGGAGAGGAAGCTGTCGGCCCTCTTGCCGTCGAACACCAGCTCGGTGTAGGCCGCGTCGTGCACCACGAGGATCCTCCACCTGCTGGCCAGCTCCACCAGGTCCTCGAAGAGCTTCCTGGGAGCGAGCACGGCCAGGGGATTGTTGGGGTAGTTAACTATCATCACCCTGGCCTGGCGCAGGACCTCCTCGGGGATGGAGCTCAGGTCCGGGAGGAAGCCGTTCTCCTCCCTGAGCGGGTATCTGTGGATCCTGGCCCCCACCAGCTTGGGGGCGAAAAGGTATATCGGATAGGCCGGATCCGGCACCAGGCAGGCGTCTCCGAAGTCCATCACCGCCAGCGGGAGGTGGGCTATCCCCTCCTGGGTCCCCCAAAGCACCTCGACCTCCTCCGCTGGGTCCAGCTCCACCCCGAACCTCTCCAGATACCAGGCCGCTATCGACTCCTTGAGCTCGGCGCTGACGAACGGGTATCTGTAGCTGTCCGGTCTCCTCGACTCCTCGATCAACCTCTCCACTATGAAGTCCGCTGGACTCCTGTTGGGGCTTCCGACGCTGAGATCTATCAGGTCCTTGCCCTCCGAGAGGGCCTTCCTCTTGCACTCGTTCAGGTGCGCGAAGACGCCCTTCTCCTCCCCCGCTATGAGCCTGGAGACCCACAAGTCCAACACCCCCCCTATCTTCCTATCGAACCGTCGAGGACCTGGGACAGGATCCTCTCCCAGTTGCCGTGGCACAAGGAGGATATCTCGTCGGGGAGAAAGCCCCTCCTCCTGAGGCCCTCCGCCAGCGCGGACGCCTCCTCGGGCCTCGAGAGACCGCGGACTTGGGCGCTATCCTTCAGGAGGCCGACCTCCTCCAGCATGTAGGAGAAGTCGAGGCCCAGGCCCACGTGGTCGACGCCGATCGCCTCGACGGCGAAGCACAGGTGGTCCAGGAAGTCCTCCAGGTCAGCTCCGTTCTCCCTCAGGAAGCCCGAGACGGCGGCCATCCCCACCACGCCCCCCCTCTCGGCCAGCAGCGCCATCATGCGCCTGGTCAGGTTCCTCCTGTGGGGACAAAGCTCCCTGCAGGCGGTGTGGCTGTCCACCACGGCTCCCTCGAACAGGTCCAGGGCCTGGAAGAAGGACCTGTCGTTGAGGTGAGCGAGGTCCAGGATCATCCCCAGCTCCTCCATGCGCCTCAGGCAAGATCTTCCCAGGGGAGTTATGCCCATTTCCTCCTCCGAAACCCCCCCGGCCAGGGCGTTGGGCTCGTTCCAGGTGAGCCCTGCCATCAACACACCCCTGGCCCTCATTTCGTCCAGCGCCTCCATCCTCTCCTCCAGCCCTGTGAGCCCCTCCGCGGAGAGGAAGATCGCCCTCCTCTGGGGGTCCTTCAGGGCCGCGGCGTAGTCGTCTCCGGTTTTCACCAGCAGGGAGGAGGGCTCCAGGGCTATCTCCTCCTCGGCGATCTCGAGCAGCTCCAGCGATCGCCTAAAGCAAGCCCTCGCGTCCCTGCGGTGCTCCTCCTCCGGCCATATGGCCATGAAGCAGGCCTTTATCCCTCCCCTGTCCATGGGGTCGAGGAACAGCTCCTTGAGCTTGCCCCTTCGCCCCAGGGACCGCTCGAGGGCCAGCCTGTTGGGGGCATCCAGGTGAGCGTCCAGCAAGTAGTCGGGCAACGCGATCTACCTCCCCTTGGCCTCCCCATACGATTTTAGCTACAGCTCCAGCTCCATGCCATCTCGGGCGGGTATCACCGGCACCCCGCCCCTCTCCTCCAGCTCCCTGGCCACCACCTCTGGTCCTCTCCTGAGGATCCCCATGCCGAAGTGGGTCACGATGGCCCTGCCGGGCCTAGCGGCTCTCAGGAGTTCCGCTGCGTCCTCCAGGCAGAGGTGGTCCACCGCCATCCTCTCGTATAGGGTGAGGTTCAAGACCAGGTTCTCGGCGCCGTCCACCTTCCCGGGGAGGTCGTCGAACATGGCCGTGTCGCTTATAACCGAGAGCTTCCTCCTGCCCTCTGCCGTCTCGACGTTGAAGCCGAAGCACTCCACCCCGTGGTGGATCAGGGAGAAGGGCTTCAGCCTCAGCGGCCCCAGCTCCACCGAAGCCCCCTCCTCCCAGAGCTCCATCCTCTCCACGTTCCTCCTGATCTGGGAGAAGACCACGGGCTCCTCCCCCAGGGAGTCCCTGGTGAGGATCAGGGTCCCCCTCCTCCTGTTTCCACCCCCCGTCATGGCCTCCACCACGACGTTGGCATCTCCCGAGTGGTCCAGGTGCCGATGGGTGAGGATCACCGCGTCCAGCTCCGTGGGGTCTATGGGCGGTTTGGACCTCCACATCCTGACCAGAGCCCCTGGACCGGGGTCCAGGGCCAGCTTTAGGCCAGCCAGGCGGAGGAACATCCCCCCGCTTCCTCGAAGCTGCCTTATCAGCACGAAGCGGGCTCCCCCGGTTCCCAGGAACTTCAGGACGTCTCGCTCTACGGGCCTTGCGGATCTCATCGACCGCTCATCATGCTGGGCAGAAACAGGACCAGGCCGGGGAAGACCGTGATCAGCGCCGTGGCGACCAGCATGAGGAGGAAGAAGGGAAGGGCGTGCCAGGCTATCTCGGGCAGCTCCTTGTTGGTGAGCCCTCTGATGACGAAGAGGTTAAACCCCACCGGGGGCGTTATCTGGGCCAGCTGTATCATGATCACCAGGTAGATGCCGAACCAGAGGGGATCGAAGCCGGAGGCCTTCACGAGGGGCAGAGTTATGGGCAGGCTCATGACTATCATGGAGAAGCCGTCGAGCAGGCATCCGAGGATCAGGTAGAAGACGGTCAGTATGGCCACCAGGGTGTACTTGGAGAGCCCGAGGCCCACGATGAAGCTGGCCAGCTCCTGAGGTATGCCCAGGTAGCCCACGCTCACCGAGAAGAAGGCGGCCCCGCACACTATCCACATGATCATGCAGCTGGTCTTGACGGTCCCCATGAGCGCCTCCTTCAGCACCCGGAGGCTCAAGCTCCTGGTGACCATGGCGAAGGCCAAAGACCCTATAACCCCCACCGCCGCGGCCTCGGTGGGGGTAGCCCAGCCCGTGTATATGCTGCCCAGCACGGCCACCACCAGCACGACCGTGGGCGCTATGAGGGGTATGGCCTTGAACCTGTCTCTCCAGGTGAAGGCGCTGTCTCCGCCCGGTGCCAGATGAGGGTTCCTCAGGGCCATCAGGGCTATGTAGGCGCTGAAGAGGGAGGCTATAATGAGTCCTGGGATGATCCCGGCGATGAAGAGCTTGCCTATGCTCACGTCGGCCAGCATGCCGTAGACCATCATCATCATGCTCGGCGGTATCATGAAGCCCAGCGTACCGCTTCCCGCGAGCGAACCTATGGATATGCCCTCGTCGTACCCCCTTTTCAGGAGCTCCGGCAGGGTGATCTTCCCCACCGTGGCGGTGGTGGCCGCCGAGGATCCGCTGACGGCGGCGAAGATGGTGCTGGCCACGACGTTCACGTGGACCAACCTGCCGGGTATCCTGTCCATCCAGGGGGCCAGGCCCTCGAAGAGGTTCTCGGATATTTTGCTCCTGAACAATATCTCGCCCATCAGGACGAAGAGAGGGAGCGCCAGCATGGTGGAGCCGCTGGAGCTGTTCCAGGCTATGTTGGCCATGATCCTCTCCCAGGGCAGCCCCAGGTATACCATGAAGCCGAAGGCCCCCGTCATGAATAGGGCCGTCCCTATCCATACGCCGAAGACGAGCAACAGGGCCATGAAGCCCAGGATGACAGCTGTGGTCAGGAGGACCTCCATCTCTCACACCTCTCTCATCGCCTTCGGCTTCCGCTGAGGAGGTCCGCCAGGTGCTGCAACGACATCATGAGGATCCCGGCGGGCAAGAAGAACTGCGGTATCGCCAGGGGTGTGCTGGATATCTGCATGGATACGGTTCCGCTCCTGTAGGAGTCCCAGAAGAGGGCGAAGGTGGCGTGCAGTAGCACAAGGGAGAAGATCAGACCCAGCAGAGAGCACAGCCTCTCCACCAGCTCGCTCATCCCCTCGGGCAAAGCGTGGAAGATGAAACCCATGCGGATGTGGGCTCCCTCCCTGAGGGTGTAGGCCAGGCCCAGGTAGACCGAGGCCGCCATGAGGTACCCCGAGTACTCCTCCGTGACGTAGAGGGTGGAGGAGAAGAGCCCCCTCGCCGCTATCTCCCCCAGGACCAGGGTCATTCCCAGGGCTATCGCCGCAGCGGATAGAGCTCCTCCGACCTGAGAGATCCTGTGGATGAGACCGATCATACCTTAGTCACCCCCGAAAGCGCCTTTTGGTCCCTCGCGCCGCGGTTGGGGCCCTGTAAGAGAGGGCCCCAACCGCAGGCCCTGATCCGGGGTTACTGCTTTCTTCCCACCTTCTCCAGGAACTTGTGGTAGACCTCCTTGGCCTCCGCAGGGGCCGAGGCCAGCCAGTCCTGGTGGATCTGTCTGGCCACCTCGGAGAGGCTCTTCATGAACTCCTCCGAGGGCGGCACGGACTCTATCCCGTTGTCGTTGCACTTCTTCTCCATCTCGGCGTCTATCCTCTCGACCTCCTTCCACCACTTCTCCTCCATCTCCCTGCCGACCTCCACCAAGGCCTCCTGGAGCTTCCTGTCCAGCTTGTTGAAGGCCGTCAGGTTGACGTTGACCATGTCCACCCCCTGGGTGATGTTTATCCTCTGGAAGTACTTCAATACCTCCCAGAACTTGGCGTCCACGGCGGTCGGCGTGGAGGTCAGGACCGAGTCTATGAGGCCCGTGGCCAGGGCGGTGTAGACCTCGGAGAAGGGCAAGGGATGGGGAGTGGCACCTAATGCCTGGATGACCAGGGCGCCGTTCTTGTCGTAGGTCCTGGTCTTAAGCCCCTTCATGTCCTCGATGGATTTGATCGGTTTCTTGCTGAAGAGCCCCGCGGCCGGCCACGGGACCGTGTAGAGGATCTTCTGGTTCCACTTCTCGGCGGCCTTGTCGTAGTAGGGCCTGGCTACCTCGTTCAGGATCTTCGCCTCGGCGAAGTCCTTCACCAGGAAGGGCAGGGTGGTTATACCGAATATGGGCTCGTCCCCGGCCACGCCGCTCATGAGCATGTCGGATACGTGCACCAGGCCGTCCCTGACCACCTTGAGGAGCTCAGGACCCTTGAAACCCAGGGCGCCGCCCGTGCTCACCTTCAAGACCAGCTCCTTGCCGGTCTTCTCCTCCACCTTCTGGGCGAACTCGATCAGGGCCTTGCTGTGGTGGTTCTCGGGAGGCCAGACCGAGTTGGCCTGCCAGGTGGTGGCGCCCAGGGCGCTTCCCGTGAAGACGAAGACCACGGTGCTCCACAAAGCCAACCACTTAAGTCCGCGCATCGCCCCATCTCCCTCCTCGTTCAGTGGTTTTAACCGAGACCTCGACTCCGATGCGTCCGTCCTTCCTCGCGAGAACCAATCCCCCCTCCTTCGACCACCCCCTCTTCGTTTTGTTATCATTATATAACGCTTCGGCCCAGCAGTTCCACGCTCCAGGAGCGCTCCTCTCCCCTCCGGTTGAACGTTTCGCCGTTCAGGTTTTATAATCCATCGGAAGGGGTCTAGGCGATCAGCGCTCTTGTGGAGGTGTGCTCTATGGGCCTTGAGGAGAAGGACTACAGCCCATCTTTGAACCTGCCGAGGACGGACTTCCCGATGAAGGCCAACCTCGTCGTCAAAGAGGTGGAGCTGCTGAGGTTTTGGGACGAGATCGGGCTCTACGACAGGCTCAGGGCGAGGGGAGAGGGCGAGCTCTTCGTCCTGCACGACGGTCCCCCCTACGCCAACGGCAGGATCCACATAGGGACCGCCTTCAACAAGATCCTCAAGGACTTCGTCCCCAAGTTCAAGTGGATGAGGGGCTACAGGGCCCCTTACGTGCCGGGATGGGACACCCATGGCCTCCCCATAGAGCTCCAGGTCCTGAAGGAGATGGGGCTCAGGAAGGGGGACCTGGACCCCGTGGAGCTCAGGCGCAGGTGCAGGGAGTACGCCCTCAGGTACGTGGAGCTGCAGCGGGAGGACTTCAAGAGGCTCGGCGTCCTGGGGGACTGGGACAACCCCTACATCACCCTATCTCCCAGCTACGAGGCCGAGCAGATAAGGGTCTTCAAGAGGATGGTGGAGAAGGGATACGTGTATCGGGGCCTCAAGTCGATATTCTGGTGCGTCGACTGCGAGACGGCCCTCGCGGCCGCCGAGATAGAGTACCACGACAAGGAGTCCCCATCCATCTACGTCTTCTATCCCTTCCCCCCTGAGACCCGGAGCAGGCTCGGGATACCCGGCGAGCTGGAGGCCGGGGTCCTGATCTGGACCACCACGCCGTGGACGTTGCCGGCCAGCATGGCTGTGGCCCTCCATCCGGAGCACAGGTACGACCTGATCCGGGCGGGTGGGAG
>CAYRKT010000032.1:0-16658 GCA_964425005.1 uncultured Synergistia bacterium | reverse complement strand
GTGGAGGAGGGCGGCGGGCCGGTGGGCAAGGTGGTGGACGTGGTCAGGACCAGGGCCCACGACGTGCTGGTGGTCGAGGACGAGGGGGGTGCGCGGTTCATGATACCCTTCGTGGGCGCCTTCGTGAGGAAGGTGGACCTCGCCTCCGGCCGCGTGGAGGTGAGCCTCGTGGATGGGATGAGGGAGCCATGACCTTCGACGTGATATCCACTATGCCCTGGCTGTTCTCCGCCCTGTTCGAGAGCGGTGTGGTGGGGAGGGCCGTCCAGGAGGGGAAGATAAAGGTCAGGGTGATAAACCCCCGCGACTTCGCCGAGGGCTCGTACAAGCAGGTCGACGACTACGCCTACGGGGGCGGGGGCATGGTTATGATGGCCGAGCCCCTGTCCAGGGCCCTTATCTCCCTGAGGGAGGGCGGGAGGCGTCCCTTCACCGTGTACCTCTCCCCCCAGGGGGTTCCCCTGACCCAGGAGTTCGCCAGGTCCCTGGCCGGGATGGAGGAGATAGCTCTCATATGCGGCAGGTACGAGGGGGTGGACCAGCGCTTCGTCGAGAGGCACGTGGACGTGGAGCTCTCCATAGGGGACTACGTGCTGAGCGGCGGGGAGCTCGCGGCGGCGGTGGTCATAGACGTGGTCTCCCGCCTCGTGCCGGGGGTGGTGGGCTCGTCCAAGTCCGTGGAAGAGGACTCCTTCGGCGACGGGATGCTGGATTGGCCCAGCTACACCAGGCCCCGCGAGTGGGAGGGGCTGGCGGTGCCGGAGGTGCTCCTGAGCGGCGACCACGGCAAGGTGGCGAGCTTCAGGAGGGAGCAGGCCGTGGAGGCCACCATAAGGAAGAGGCCGGATCTGCTTTCCCGGGCCAACGTGGCTCCTTACCTGGAGAAGGGCTTCTACGTGGCGCTCGTCCACCATCCCGTCTACAACAGGCGTGGGGAGGTCTCTACCACCGCCATCACCGGCCTCGACCTGCACGACATAGCCAGGGCCTGCAGGACCTTCGGGGTAAGGCGGTTCGCCGTCGTCAACCCCATGAGGTCCCAGCACGATATGGTGGAAAGGCTTCTCTCCCACTGGATCGAGGGCTACGGGGCCGACTTCAACCCCAAGAGGGGGGAGGCCCTGCGCCTGGTCAAGGTCTTCCGCTCCTTCGAGGAGCTCAGAGGTTGGATAGAGAGGAAGGAGGGAGCCCCCCCTTTCGCGGTCGCCACCACGGCCAGGAGGGTGGAGGGGGCCTGGCACTGGTTGACGCTCAAGGCCCACGTCCTGGGCCTCAAGCGGCCCGTGCTCTTCGTCTTCGGCACCGGGTGGGGGTTGACGGAGGAGTTCATGAGGGGGCTCGATGCTATAATGGAGCCCATAGTGGGCGGGTTTTACGACTACAATCACCTTTCGGTGAGGAGCGCTGTGGCCATAGTGCTGGATAGATTCCTGGGCAGCAGATGAACGCTTCGAGGGAGGTATCTCGCCATGGATCCCAAGGTCATGCTCGTGGAGGGTAAGTATCTCAGGCAGGACGTCCCGGACTTCAGGCCGGGGGACACGGTGAGGGTGCACTTCAAGGTGAAAGAGGGGGGCAAGGAGAGGATCCAGGTCTTCGAGGGGATCGTGATAGCCAGGTCCGGCGGCGGGGTCAGGGAGACCTTCACCGTGAGGAAGGTCTCCTACGGCGTAGGCGTGGAGAGGATATTCCCCCTTCACTCGCCCCTCATAGAGCAGATAGAGGTGGTGAGGAGGGGCAAGGTGAGGAGGGCCAAGCTCTACTACCTCCGCAAGAGGACCGGCAAGGCGGCTAGGGTCAAGGAGCTCAAGGACTACTGAGGTTTGAGAGGGGGGCAGCGGGAGCTGCCCCCTTCAGCTCGGAGGTGTTTTCCCTTTGGCTGGCAAGCCCTGGTGGCGCGAGACCATCGAGACCTTGGCCTACGCCCTGGTCATGGCCCTGATCATAAGGACCTTTATCGTGCAGGCCTTCTGGATACCCAGCGGCTCCATGGTGCCGACCCTCGAGCCGGGCGACCGGGTCCTGGTGTGCAAGTTCTGGTACAGGTTCTTCGAGCCCAAGAGGGGGCAGATCGTGGTCTTTCGCTTCCCCTACGACACGTCCAAGGACTTCATAAAGAGGGTGGTGGGGCTTCCTGGGGACGTGGTGGAGATATCCGACGGGGTGGTCTTCCTCAACGGCAGGAGGCTGGATGAGCCCTACGTGTTCCACAGGGACAGGTACCAGATGTCCCCGGTCAGGGTGCCCGAGGGGAGCTACTTCGTGATGGGGGACAACCGCCCCAACTCGCAGGACAGCAGGTTCTGGGGCTTCGTCCCGAAGAACCTGATCTTGGGCCCGGCCTTCTTCCGCTACTGGCCCCTCACCAGGCTGGGGTTGGTCCGATGAGGAGCGTATGGTATCCGGGGCACATGGCCCGGGCCCGGGCCAAGATCCTAGAGGTCCTGCCCATGGTGGACCTGGTGGTGGAGGTGAGGGACGCGAGGGCTCCCCTCTCCTCGCGCTCCCCGGAGTCCGGGCTGATCTCGTCCAGGAAGCCGGTGGGCGTGGTGCTCTCGAAGGCCGACCTGGCCGAGGAGGAGGTCACCGGGCGCTGGTTGGAGCTCCTCGCGCGGGAGGGGTTCGAGTTCTGCGTGGCCCTCGACCTCAGGGAGGGCTCCTGCAGGAGGGAGCTCTCGCGCCTGGTGAGGAGGGGTCCTCGCCCCGACGCGAGGAGGGAGAGGAGGGTCATGGTGGTGGGCATACCCAACGTGGGCAAGTCCACCCTGATAAACGCCCTGGCGGGCAGGAGGAGGGCTTCGGTGGCCCCGGTGCCGGGGCACACCAGGGGGCTCCAGTTCTATCGGGCCGAGGGTTTCCTGCTTTTGGACACGCCTGGGGTGCTCGAGCCCGGGGAGGGGGCGGAGCTCCAGAGGAGGCTCGCCTGGATAGGCTGCGTCAGGGCTGACGTGATAGGGGGCCACTACAAGCTCGCCGTCGAGCTCCTGTCCTTCCTCAGGAGCAGGGGGCTCATGGGAAGGGTCCTCTCCCGGTACGGGTTTGACGAGGCCGAGGGGGAGGCTATGGAGGTGATCTCGCGCATAGGGAGGAGCAGGGGGTTCCTGCTCAGGGGGGGTGAAGTCAACCTGGAGGAGGCTGCCAAGGACCTCCTGATGGAGTTCTCCTCCGGCGGGCTTGGGAGGGTGAGCCTTGAGGTGCCCCCGTAGCGTCCGGCGCCTCGTCCTAGCGGGGGTGGACGAGGCGGGAAGGGGTCCGCTGTGCGGCCCCGTGGTGGCTGCCGCCGTGGCCGTCGATCTCGAGGGGCTTAAGGCCATCAATCGCCTCGGGTGCCTGGACTCCAAGGGTTTGTCACCAGCTCGAAGGGAGGAGCTCTTCGAGGTGATCCGCTTGGGCTCCCTCAGGAGCGCCCTGGCCTGCTCCTCCGCGAAGGAGGTGGACGAGCTGGGGGTGCTTGGGGCTTCGCTCCTGGCCATGCGGAGGGCTGTCCTGAAGCTGGGGCTGGAGCTGGACCTGGTGCTGGTGGACGGGCCCTACCCCATACCCAATCTGCCCTTCAGGCAGACGGCGCTGGTGCGGGGGGACGAGAGGGCGCCCCTGGTGGGAGCTGCATCGGTGCTGGCCAAGGTCTGCCGGGACAGGGTGATGCTCGTTCTGGATCGGATCTTCCCGGGCTACGGTCTCTCAGAGCACAAGGGCTACCCCACGCCCCGCCACAGGGAGGCCATCAGGAGGCTCGGGCCGACCCCCCAGCACAGGAGGAGCTTCAGGTGGTGAGCTAGGTTGCCCATCGAGAGGGTCGGGCCGACCGAGGGCGTGAGGCCCGTATCGGGGGAGCTGGGGCAGAGGGGCGAGGCGAGGAGGCTCCTGGCGGAGCTCCAGCACGGTCAGACCGTGAGGGGGCAGGTGCTCTCCGAGTCTGGGGAGGGCTACCTGGTGAGGATAGGGGACAAGACTCTGCTCGCCCAGTCGACGGTGCCCTTGAGGGTGGGCCAGGCCTTCTCCGCGGTGCTGGACAAGAGCGGTCCGGTCCCCCTCCTTCGCCTGATGGGCGGAGGGATGGAGGCGATGGCCTCCTTCTCCGGGGTGGAGAGGGAGGTGGCCCTGGCTCTCATGGAGGTGGGCCTTCCCGTGATGCCTGGGACCGTGAGGGCCCTGGCGGAGAGGCTCAGGGGCAGGGGGCTACCGGGGGCCTCCAGGGCCCTGGTGGAGCTCTGGGTGAGGGGTTTGCCCTTCACGGAGGAGAACCTGAGGGCTATGGCTCTCTTCTCCAGCCTGAGCAGGGAGGAGGCCTCCTACCTCTGGTCCTCCGTGCGCAAGAAGCTGAGGAGAGCCCTCTCCCGGGAGGGCTTAGAGGGAGGAAAGCCCCTCGAGGAGCTCTTGGAGCTAGAGGAGGACGAGAGGCTCTATCTGCTGGGGCAAAAGCTATCCCTGATCCCTCCGAGGGGGGATCTATCGAGGCACGTTCCCACCAGGCTGGACCTGCCGATGGGGGAGGAGAGCTCGGTGTGCAGGGTCTTCCTGCGCTACCGCAGGGGCGAGGAGGGTTTGGAGTTCCTGAGGGCCGAGTTCGAGGGGGATTTCCCCGGGTTTGGGCCCACCAGGGGAGAGGTGGTCTCCTCCGGCTCGAGGGCGGCGGTGACCCTGGAGGTGGACTCCGCCGAGAAGGGGGCTTTTCTCGAGGCCAGGGCGGAGGAGCTCAAAGAGAGCCTCCTCGCCCTGGGCCTGACGCTGGTCGCCCTGAGGGCGGGTCCGGCCGCGGGGCGGGGCGGGGAAGGCCCCTTGCCCCTGGGCCTGGACGTGCTAGCCTGAGGTGGTGCCTCGTGGCTGAGGGGAGGAGGTCCAGGCCGAAGATGGCTGTGGCCTTGAGGTACGAGCAGGGGGTCGACGAGGCGCCCAGGGTGATGGCCTCGGGGAGAGGTTACGTCGCCGAGAGGATAGTGGAGGTCGCCAGGGAGCATCGGGTCCCGGTGGTGGAGGACGCCGCCCTGGTGGCGGCCTTGATCTCGGTGGATGTGGGTTCTCCCATACCGCCGCACCTCTACGAGGCGGTCGCCCAGGTGTTGGCCTTCGTCTACTCCTCCGGGAGGAGCTATGAGAGGGAGAGGTCGGGAGCTGGGTAGGTGGGCCGAGGACCTGGCCTCTAAGTACCTGGGCGAGAAGGGCTTCAGGGTGCTCGCCAGGAACCTGCGCCTGAGGACCGGCGAGGTGGACCTGGTCTGCCTGGACGGCGATGAGCTGGTCTTCGTCGAGGTTAGGTGCCGGACGGATAACCCCTTCCAGGGCGCCCTGGAGAGCGTGGGACCCCGGAAGATGAGGAAGGTGTTGCTTTGCGCCAGAAGCTGCGTGGAGATGTGGGACTTCTGCGGCAACTGGAGGGTGGACGTGGTGGCCATCACGGTTTGTCGGGACGGAAGCTACCGCGTGGAGCACCTGGTGGACGTGGTCAGGCTCTAGGGGGTGGCGCTCGTGGCCTCTTCCGTCTGGGGGGCCTCCCTGCTGGGGGTGAGGGCCTTCAAGGTGGAGGTGGAGACCTTCGTCTCCTCGGGCCTCTTCTCCTTCAACCTGGTGGGTCTGCCCGATGCGGCGGTCAAGGAGTCGAGGGAGAGGGTGAGGGCGGCCCTCTCCTCCCTGGGGGTTAAGCTCAGGGGCGAGATATCGGTGAACCTGGCCCCAGCTGACCTCAGGAAGGAGGGAAGCCTCCTCGACCTCCCCATAGCCATGGCCGTGCTGGAGGCTATGGGCCTCTTCAGGATGGGAAGTCCCGCCCTCTTCTGCGGCGAGCTCTCCCTCGAGGGGGAGGTGAGGGGAGTGAGGGGGTCGCTGTGCGTCGCCCTCCTCGCCAAGGAGCTGGGGGTCAAGCTCTTTGCGCCCCTCGCCAACGAGGGGGAGCTCTCCATGGTGAGGGGGCTCGAGGTGGGTCTGGTCTCCTCCCTGGGCGAGCTCCTCTCCCACCTCAGGGGGGAGAGGGACCTTCCCTCCCCCAGGGGCGAGGTGTTAGGTGCCTCCGCCGCGCCCGAGGTGGACCTATCGGAGATAAAGGGACAGGCCATGGCCAAGAGGTGCCTCGAGATATCTGCCGCGGGGGGGCACAGCCTGCTGATGGTGGGACCCCCTGGGTCGGGGAAGAGCATGCTGGCCAGGGCCTTGAGGGGGATCCTGCCGCCTTTGAGCGACGAGGAGCTCCTGGAGGTGGCCTCCATCTACAGCGCCGCTGGTCTCCTGGACAAAGGCTTCTCGAGGTTGCCTCCCTTCAGGGCCCCGCATCACTCGGCCAGCGTCCCCGCCATTTGCGGGGGTGGGAACTCCGTGAGGCCTGGTGAGATAAGCCTGGCCCACAGGGGCGTGCTCTTCCTGGACGAGCTCCCCGAGTTCCGAAGGGACGTGCTGGAGGCCCTAAGACAGCCGCTGGAGGAGGGGAGGATAACGGTCTCCAGGGCCTCCGGGGCCATGACCTTCCCGGCCTCGTTCTCCCTGGTGGCCGCGGCGAACCCCTGTCCCTGCGGCCCGGATCCGGTGAGGGGTTGCGTGTGCTCCTCGGGGGACATGGCCCGCTACAGGAGGAAGCTCTCGGGGCCGATCCTGGACAGGATAGACCTCTTCGTGCCGGTGCCCCGGCTTTCGCCGAGGGAGCTCTCCTCCGTGGGCGGGGGGGAGAGCTCCCGTGCCGTCCTGGAGCGGGTCCTGAGGGCCAGGAGGAGGCAGGCCGAGCGCTTTTCCTCCGAGGGGGCGGAGGTTCGGCTGAACTCCCAGATGAGGGAGAGGCACGTGAGGAAGTACCTGAGGCTCTCCCCCGACGGCAGGTCCTTCATGGAGGGGGCTGTGATGAGGTTTGGCCTGACGGGCAGGAGCTACAGCCGGGTCCTCAAGGTGGCCAGGACCATAGCTGACCTGGAGGGGGCCGACGAGGTGGGCGTGGCGCACCTCGCCGAGGCTCTCTCCTACAGGCCCAGGGGAGACCTGTTCGAGGGGTGGTAGGCCTTGTCCTCGGAGCTTCTCCTAGCCCTTCACATGGCGGGCTTCGGCCTGGTGGGCCTGAGGGAGGTGGCCTCCCGCGTGGGCTCGAGGGACGTCGAGGCCATCCTCTCCTTCCTGCTGTCGCGGGGCGAGGCTTCCTCCAGCTCCAGGGCCAGGAGGCTCGGGGAGGTGCTGGATAAGGGCCTTCACCTCAAGGAGATGGAGCTGGTCGACCGGGCAGGAGTGGAGCTGGTATCCCTGTGGGACGGTCGCCTCGGTTGGTTTCCCCCCACCCTCAGGCCGCCGCTCCTTCTCTACTGCAAGGGGCGCTTGGAGGAGGATAGGCCCCTGGTGGCGGTGGTGGGCACCAGGAGGGCCACGGCCTACGGCAGGAAGGTGGCCTGCTCCTTCGCCGGGAGGCTGGCGGAGAGGGGCTTCGGGATCGTGTCGGGAGGTGCCCTGGGCGTGGACGGGGTGGCCCACAGGGCGGCCCTGGATAGTGGGGGTTTCACCGCGGTGGTCCTGGGATGCGGCCTGGACGTGGTCTATCCGCCCCAGCACAGGGGCCTCTTCGAGGAGGTCTCGGAGAGGGGGGCCTTGCTGAGCGAGCTCCCCTTCGGCGCTCCCCCCCTGAGGGAGCACTTCCCCCGGAGGAACAGGTTGATAGCGGGACTGAGCAGGGCCGTGCTGGTCGTCGAGGCCCCCGAGAGGAGCGGGGCCCTCATAACCGCCCGGCTCGCTATGGGGGCGGGTATAGACGTCTACTCGGTCCCGTCCAGGGTGTTCGACCCCATGGGGGCTGGTTCCAACGCCCTCATAAGGGATGGGGCCCTGGTGGCCCTCTCCCCCGACGACGTGCTCCCCTCCGAGGCCTTGATCTCTGGTTCGCCGTCTCCCGCGATGGGGCGGCCCCCTCTGAGCGAGGGGGCCTCCAGGGTCCTGGAGCTACTGGAGCTCAAGGGTGACATGAGCTTCGACCTGCTGGCCGCCGAGAGCTCCATGGGCTACCTCGACCTGCTCAGGGCCCTCTCCGAGCTGGAGGGGGCCTCGTTGGTGGAGTTGACCTCCGATGGGATGGTCAGGTTGATCTAGGGAGTGGTGTCCTTTGGCCGATAGGTACCTGGTGGTCGTGGAGTCCCCTGCCAAGGCCAAGACCATAAAGAAGATCCTGGGCAAGGGATACGAGGTGATGGCGTCCTACGGACACCTGATGGACCTGCCCAAGAGCAGGATGGGGGTGGACGTGGAGAACGGCTTTTCCCCCGAGTACATAAAGATCAGGGGCAAGGGGGAGGTGGTCTCCAGGCTCCTTGGGGCCTACAGGAAGGCCTCGGGGGTGATACTGGCCTCGGACCCCGACAGGGAGGGGGAGTCCATAGCCTGGCAGGTCGCGAACCTCCTGGGGATAGACGTGAGCTCCCCCTGCAGGGTGAGGATGTACGAGATAACCCCCTCGGGGGTTAAGAGCGCCTTCTCCCGGGTGGAGCCCATAGACATGAACAAGGTCTTCGCCCAGCAGGCCAGGAGGGTCCTGGACAGGCTCCTGGGCTACGAGCTATCGCCCCTCCTCTGGAGGAAGGTGAAGAGGGGGCTTTCCGCGGGGCGGGTCCAGTCGGTGGCCCTGAGGATGGTGTGCGAGAGGGAGAAGGAGATAAGGGACTTCAAGCCCGAGGAGTACTGGGTGATAGACGTGGTGGTCCTGAGCTCCGGGGGCGAGCTCACCCTCAGGCTCTCCAGGCTCAACGGCAGGCCCGTCAAGATCTCCTCCGCCGAGGAGGCCAGGAGGGTGGAGGAGGACCTGAGGAGGTACCCCCTTTCGGTCTCCTCCCTGAACGTGGGGAGGATATACAGGGCTGCCCCTCCTCCCTTCAAGACGAGCACGTTGCAGCAGGAGGCGGCTAGGAGGCTGTCCTTCTCTCCCCGCAAGACCATGACGGTGGCCCAGCAGCTCTACGAGGGGGTGGACGTGCCTGGCCTGGGCACGGTTGGGCTAATCACCTACATGAGGACTGACTCCCTCCGGGTATCGAAGGAGGCCCAGGAGGAGGTCCTTTCCCTCATAGGGGAGCTCTTCGGCGAGGCCTACCTACCCGAGAGGCCGAACGTCCACCACAAGGGGGGGGCGAACGTCCAGGACGCCCACGAGGCCATAAGGCCCACCTACGTGAGGCTCACCCCCGAGGAGGTGAAGGAGCACCTGAGCCCCGATCAGTTCAGGCTCTATCAGCTCATATGGAACAGGTTCGTGGCCAGCCAGATGGCCCCGGCGGTGCTGCTCAAGGGCGTCCTGTGGGTGGAGGCCGGCCCGTACGAGCTCAAGTACGAGGGGATATCGGTGGAGTTCGAGTCCTTCGGGAGGCTTTGGCCCCTGGGCATAGGGGAGAGGGAGATGCCCAGGCTGGACCCAGGAGAGGTCCTGAAGATCAAGGAGATAAGGCCTCAGCAGCGCTTCACCCAGCCCCCGTCGCGCTACTCGGAGGCGGGGCTCATAAAGGCCCTGGAGGAGAACGGGGTGGGAAGGCCTTCCACCTACGCCACCATAGTGCAGACCCTCCACGAGAGGAGGTACGTGGTCCTGGAGGAGGGGAAGCTCAAGCCGACCGCCCTGGGGGAGCTGGTGAACGAGCTTTTGGTCTCCAACTTCCCCGAGGTGGTGGACGTCCAGTTCACCGCCAGGATGGAGGAGGAGCTGGACCAGGTGGAGGAGGGCAGCAAGGGATGGGTCGAGGTGGTTAGGGGCTTCTACGAGCGCTTCAAGCCGCTGCTCGATCGGGTCTACCGGGAACAGGAGAGGGTGAAGCTGGAGCCGGAGAGGCTCGAGGAGAGCTGCCCCAAGTGCGGGAGCCCTCTGGTGATAAGGGATGGGAGGTACGGCAGGTTCGTCTCCTGCAGCGACTACCCCAGGTGCGACTACTCCCGCTCCTACCAGGAGCAGGTGGGAGTTCCCTGTCCCGTCTGCGGCGCCCCTCTGGTTAGGAGGAGGAGCAAGCGGGGCAGGCCCTTCTTCGGCTGCAGCAGGTATCCGGAGTGCTCCTACGTGGCGTGGAGGCTCCCCAGGAGGGGAGAGGGGGCGTTCGAGGGATGAGGGTCGCGGTGGTGGGAGGAGGTCTCGCCGGGAGCGAGGCCGCCTGGCAACTGGCTGGCAGGGGCTTCGAGGTGGTCCTATACGAGATGAGGCCCCTCAAGATGACGCCCGCCCACAGGAGCGGCGCCCTGGCCGAGCTGGTCTGCAGCAACTCCCTGGGTTCGGCGGAGGTGGTCAGCGCCTCCGGGCTCCTCAAGGAGGAGCTGAGGCGTCTGGGCAGCCTGGTGATTTCCTGCGCCGAGAGGGCGAGGGTGCCTGCCGGGAAGGCCCTCGCGGTGGACAGGGAGCTCATGTCGAGGGAGGTGGAGAGCAGGCTCCTCTCTTTGCCTAACGTCCTCCTGGTGAGGGAGGAGGTGACGTCCCTGCCCGATGGGTTGGCCGTGGTCGCGACGGGGCCCCTGACCTCGGAGGCGATGATGAGGAGCCTCGGGGAGGCGATAGGTGGTGGCTTCCTCTACTTCTTCGACGCGGTAGCCCCCGTCGTGCTGGCCGAGAGCGTGGACTTGGGGTCGGCCTTCAGGGGGGGCAGGTACGGCCACGACGAGGACTACCTGAACTGCCCCCTGACCAGGGAGGAGTACGAGGCCTTCGTGGGTGAGCTGGTCAGGGCCGAAAGGCACATACCCCACGACTTCGAGAGGGCCGTCTTCTTCGAGGGGTGTCTGCCGGTGGAGGAGATGGCGCGAAGGGGGATCGACACCCTCAGGTTTGGTCCGATGAAGCCCGTGGGGTTGGTGGATCCCAGGACGGGCGAGGAGCCCTACGCGGTGGTCCAGCTCAGGCAGGAGAACGTGGAGGGCACCCTGCTGGGGATGGTGGGCTTTCAGACCAGCCTCAGATGGGGGGAGCAGGATAGGATCTTCAGGATGATACCTGCTTTGAGGAACGCGGAGTTCGTAAGATACGGGGTCATGCACAGGAACGCCTACGTGAACGCGCCGGTCGTGCTGGACGGGTGCCTCAGGCTCAAGAGGGCGCCCAACGTCTTCCTGGCCGGACAGCTGGTGGGGGTGGAGGGCTACGTGGAGTCGGTGGCCATGGGGCTTGTGGCCGCCCTGAACCTGGCCTCGACGGCCATGGGGAGGGATTGCCCCATCTTCCCGAGGGAGACCATGGTGGGGTCCCTGCTGCACTACCTTTCGACGGGGAACCCCAGGGATTTCAAGCCGATGAACGCGAACTTCGGGCTGATGCCCCCCCTGGGGAGGCGGATAAGGGACAGGGCAGCCCGGAACGCCGCCATGGCCGGGAGGGCCCTTTCGGCCCTGGAGTCGTTCGTGAGGGCGAACCCTCACCTCTTCTGAAGGGGGGTCTTCGCGGTTTGGTCTTGGACTTCGACAGGCTCAGGGTGGAGATGGTGGAGGAGCAGATAAGGGCGAGGGGGATAAGGGACGAGGCTCTGCTCTCCGCCTTCGCCAGGGTGCCCAGGCACCTCTTCGTCCCCGAGGAGGAGAGGCGCTGGGCCTACGGGGATCACCCCCTCCCCATAGGCTACGGGCAGACCATATCCCAGCCGTACATGGTGGCCGTGATGACCAGGGAGCTCAAGGTGAGGCCAGGCCTCAAGGTGCTGGAGGTGGGGACTGGGTCGGGCTATCAGGCGGCCATACTGGCGGAGATGGGGTGCGAGGTCTTCTCGGTGGAGAGGATAGAGCCCCTCTACCTGAGGGCCCTGAGGCTCCTGGGGGAGCTAGGTTATCTGGGGAGGGTGAGGTTGAAGCTGGGGGATGGTTCCCTGGGCTGGCCCGAGGAGGCCCCCTTCGATAGGATCGTGGTCACCGCGGCCGCCGAGAGGATCCCCGAAGCCCTGGTGGAGCAGCTCTCCCCGGGAGGGGTTTTGGTGGCGCCGATAGGGGGTCCCCTCTTCCAGGAGCTCCACGTGTGCGTCAAGACGGAGGAGGGGCTTAAGGTCAAGGTGGGAGAGGGGTGCAGGTTCGTCCCGCTTCTGAAGGGCGTCGAGATCTCCTCGAAGGATCGGGAGGTGTGAGTTTTTGATCAGCAGGGAAAGGGCTTACGAGATACTGAAGGACTACGTCAAGGACGAGAGGATGGTCAAGCACTGCCTGGCGTGCGAGGCGGTGATGAGGGCTTTGGCCACCAGGTTCGGGGAGGACCCAGAGATATGGGGTCTGGTGGGGTTGCTGCACGACCTGGACTACGAGGAGGCCAAGGAGGACTTCTCCAGGCACGGCAGGCTCACCCCGAGGATACTGAGGGAGGGATACGGGGTTGATCTTCCGGACTTCGTCCTTCGCGCCATAGAGGCCCATGCGGGCCATCCAGGGGCGGAGCCGAGGACCCTGCTCGAGAGGGCCATCTACGCGGTGGATCCCACCACCGGGTTCGTCATAGCCTGCGCCATGATCCACAAGGACAGGAGGCTTTCGTCCATAGACGTGGACTTCATGCTCAAGCGCTTCAAGGAGAAGCGCTTCGCCGCCGGGGCGGACAGGTCCATCATCGCCTCCTGCGAGGAGGGTCTGGGCATCCCCCTCCCCGAGTTCCTGGGCCTGGCTCTCGAGGCCATGAAGGGTATAGCCTCGGAGCTGGGCCTTTGAGGTCTTAGCCATGGGGCCTCTCTCCGGCAAGAGGGGAGTGCTCTTCGACCTGGACATGACGCTGGTGGACTCCTCCGAGGCCATCACGGCCACCCTCAACGCCGTGGCCGCGGAGCTGGGGCTGAGGGGGGTGGGCAGGGAGGAGGTGGTCCCCCTCATAGGGATGCCCCTCGAGGAGTCCATGAGGGAGCTCTGGGGCTTCTGCGATGGGGGGATGCTGTCGCTCTATCGGCGCCTGTTCTGGGAGCACGAGGGCTCCCTGCTTCGGACGATGGATGGGGCTGAGGAGGTCCTGGAGGGGCTGAGGGGGATGGGTTTCCTGCTAGGGGTTTTGAGCAACAGGAAGGACGTCGGGCTGGTCCTGGAGCACCTTGGCATCCTCGGCTACTTCGACGGCTTCTGGGGGATGCTGGACGTGCCCGAGCCCAAGCCCAGCCCCAGGGCCTTGGAGCACGCCCTCACGGCCCTGGGATTGTCCAGGGAGGAGGCCCTCTTCGTGGGGGACAGCATGATAGACGCCAGGTGCGCCAGGGGCGCGGGGGTGGACTTCCTGGGCGTGGCCACCGGCGCCTTCGGGGTTTCGGACTTCGAGAGGGAGGGTTTTAGGGCCGTGCCGGGACTCAAGGATCTGTTGGAGCTTTCGGGGAGGTAGATAGCCTTGATGGGCAAGGACATAGGGGTGGATCTGGGGACTGCCACGGTGTTGCTCTACGTCCGCGGCGAGGGGGTGGTGCTCAGGGAGCCCTCGGTGGTGGCCATAGACAAGGACACCAACAAGATCCTGGCCGTGGGCGAGGAGGCCAAGAGGATGCTGGGCCGGACCCCCGGCAACGTGGTGGCCATAAGGCCGCTTCGGGACGGGGTGATAGCGGACTACGCCGTCACAGAGGCGATGCTCAAGTACTTCCTCCAGAAGGTGTGCGGCAGCATGAGGTTCTTCAGGCCCAGGGTCATGGTGTGCATCCCCTCGGGGGCCACCGACGTGGAGAAGAGGGCGGTGCTGGAGGCCACCATCCACGTGGGGGCGCGGGACGCCTTCCTCATAGAGGAGCCCATGGCGGCGGCGATAGGGGCGGGCCTCGACGTGTCGGAGCCCACCGGGAACATGGTGGTGGACATAGGGGGTGGGACCACCGACATAGCGGTGATCTCCCTGGGGGGCATAGTCACCAGCGAGTCGCTTCGGGTGGCCGGGAACAAGATGGACGAGTGCATCCTCAAGTACATCCGTAAGAAGTACAACCTGCTGATAGGGGAGCAGACCGCAGAGGCCCTGAAGCTCAGGATAGGGACCGTCATGCCCAGGGACAAGGTGTCGGAGGAGGTGAGGGGCAGGGACCTGGTGAAGGGGCTGCCCTCTTCGGTGGAGATCACCAACGAGGACATAGCCGAGGCCTTGATGGAACCGGTGAGGGAGATAATCAACGGCATAAAGAGGGTCCTGGAGCTAACGCCGCCCGAGCTCGCTGCCGACATTATAGATAGAGGGATAGTGCTCACGGGGGGAGGCTCCTTGCTGGATGGCTTTGCCGAGCTGGTCACGAAGGAGACGGACATACCGGCCTACGTGGCCGACAACGCGGTGGAGTGCGTGGCCATAGGGACCGGCAAGGCCCTCGAGGAGCTCGACAGGCTGAGGCTGGTGTCCATAACCAGGAGGAGGTAGATCTTGCACAGGGGGTTGTACGCCGGCGCTTCGGCGATGCTGGTCCAGCAGTACGGGCTGGACGTGGTGGCCAACAACCTCGCCAACGTCTCGACCGTGGGCTTCAAGAGGAGGAAGCCCATAGGGGAATCCTTCCCGGGTTACCTGGTGGAGAGGCGCGAGGCCAACAGGGGCGCTCCCTGGGCTGGGCCGGACGGGGTCCTCTTCAACCGCGTCCTCATCGGGGGTATGTACACCACCGTGGTGATGAACGAGACCTACTCGGTCCAGGAGATGGGGACCATGATCCACACCGACAACCCGCTGGACGTCTGCATCCTGCAGGAGGGGCACTTCTTCAAGGTCTCCGACGGGAACGGCAACGTCTTCTACACCAGGGCCGGCAGCTTCACCTTGGACCCGGAGGGCAACCTGGTCACCCAGGACGGCTTCTACGTCCTGGGGGAGGGGGATGAGCCGATAGCCGTGGAGGGGCAGGCTGTGGAGATAGGGGAGAACGGGGAGGTCTTCGTCGACGGGGAGGCGGTGGGGGCCCTGGCCCTGTACTCCTTCGAGGACCCGGGCAGGATGAGGCAGGTGGGGAAAAACCTCTGGCAGGAGACGCCCTGGAGCGGTCCGGCCGTGCCCGTGGAGGAGGTAAGCCTTCGGAGCAGGTATCTGGAGGCCTCGAACGTCAACGCGGTGGAGGAGATGGTCGCCATGGTGGAGGCTAGCAGGGCCTACGAGGCGGCCTCCAGGATGGTTCAGCTCCACGACGAGTCCACCGGCAGGATGATAGATAGCTTCGGAAGGGTCTAGGACGGGGGTGAACGGCTTTGCTTAGGTCCCTCTGGACGGCGGCCACGGGGATGATAGCCCAGCAGGTCAACCTGGACGTGATCACCAACAACCTGGCCAACGTTAACACCGTGGGCTTCAAGAAGAACAGGGCGGACTTCGACGACCTGTTCTACCAGATCCACAGGGAGCCGGGCGCTCCGCTGGGCGGGGGTACGGTGGTCCCCACCGGCATCCAGATAGGGCTCGGGGCCAGGGTGGCGGCGACCCAGAAGATCTTCACCCAGGGCAACTACCAGCAGACCGAGAACCCCCTGGACGTGGCGATAGAGGGGGCCGGCTTCTTTCAGGTGCTGTTGCCGGACGGCACCGTGGCCTACACCAGGGATGGGGCCTGGAAGATAGACGGGGAGGGGCAGATAGTCACCTCCGACGGCTACCTTATAGAGCCGGCCATAGTCGTGCCCCAGGAGGCCACCTCCATAACCATAACCCCCGAGGGCAGGGTGCTGGTGACCCTCCAGGGGCAGGTGGAGCAGGAGGAGATAGGGCAGATCCAGCTCGCCAGGTTCGTGAACCCGGCCGGCTTGAAGGCGATAGGGAAGAACCTCTTCGTGGAGACCGTGGCCTCGGGGGCCCCGATAGTGGCGAACCCAGGCGAGGAGGGGCTTGGGCAGATCCAGCAGGGCTTCCTGGAGATGTCCAACGTGCAGGTGGTGGAGGAGATGGTCAACATGATAGTGGCCCAGAGGGCCTACGAGGCCAACTCCAAGTCCGTCCAGACGGCCGACGAGATCTTGAGGATAGTCAACAACCTCAGGAGGTAGCGCGGGCGGTGGTAGGCCTTGAGGGGTTCCCTCCTTTGCCTCGTCGTTTTCCTCCTGCTCTCGGCTAGCCCGGCGGGCGCTGGGCCGAGGTTGGTGGAGCTAGCTGTGAAGCCCAGGGTCGAGGTCCCCCCCTCGGGCGTCCTCAAGGTCCGCGAGCTGGCCTCCATCTCCTGCGACGACGAGGGGCTCGCCTCCTCCCTGGGGTCGGTGGAGCTTCGTCTGGACCCCGCCGGCGGCTTCGTCGGCCTGGAGGAGCTCGCCGAGATGGTGGCCTCCTCCTCCAGGGTCCCCGCCAGGCTGGCCTTCCGCGGCCCTTCTAGGGTGGAGCTCGTCTCGGGCGGGGTGGATGGAGCGGGGGGTTTTCTCCTCGCGGAGGTGGGCGCGGCCATAGCGAGGGCTTCGGGCTTCGACGGTAGGGTGGAGCTAAGCGTCTCCCCCTCTTTCGTCGATACCATAAGGGGTGGGCGGATCTTGCCGCCGGGACGGATTGCCCCGGGTTCGCAGGCGGCCACCCTTTGGGTGGAGAAGGGAGGGAGGCGGTTTTCCGTCCCCATCTCCCTTCGGTGGTTCGGCAGGGCCCTGGCGCTCAGGTCCTCCGTGCCGAGGGGCAAGAGGATAGAGGCCTCTGACCTTCAGGTGGTGGAGGTGGCCTGGAGGCAGGACGCCAGGTGGATTTCCGATCCGGCCTCGGCGGTGGGGGCGGTGGCGAGGAGGTCCCTGGCGGCGGGGCATCTCCTGACCGGAGGGGACCTGGAGAGGAGCTGGGCGGTGAGGAGGGGGCAGACCCTCCT
>CAYRKT010000031.1:0-16725 GCA_964425005.1 uncultured Synergistia bacterium | reverse complement strand
CCTCCACCCCCCTCTCGGCGAACAGGAGGGCGCAGCAGACCGTCATGAGCTCGAAGTAGGTTAGCTCCAGGTCGAAGCAGAGCTCGTGGACGCGGCGGAGGACTCCCTCGATCTCCTTTGCCCCCACCATAGCCCCGTCCACCCTGATCCTCTCCCTGGGGCTCACCAGGTGGGGCGAGGTGTAAAGTCCCACCCTGAGACCCGAGGCCCTGAGGATCGAGTCCAGGTAGCTGCAGACGGACCCCTTGCCGTTGGTCCCAACCACCTGCACCACTCTATAGGACCTCTCGGGGTTATCGAGCCTGAGCAGGGCCTCCGCAGCCCTGCCCAGGCCAAGCCTTATCTCGTCGACGGACAGCCCCCTTATCAGCTCGTCGAGCCCATCCTCGACGGAGTAGTCCATCAGTACCTGATCACCTGGCTTATCTGGGCGAGCTTGGCGGGCTGATGGTAGGCCTCCACGAACCTGACCGTTCCGCTCTTGCTGCGCATCACCATGGAGGAGGTCCTTATGCGCCTGCCCTCGTACCTGACCCCATCCAGCAGATCCCCGTCGGTGATACCCGTGGCGGCGAAGAACACGTTGTCCCCCCTGACCAGGTCGTCTATGG
The DNA here is from genome assembly GCA_964425005.1 of uncultured Synergistia bacterium. Lineage (GTDB taxonomy): Bacteria > Synergistota > Synergistia > CAYRKT01 > CAYRKT01 > CAYRKT01. The sequence goes on along the minus strand of CAYRKT010000031.1, from coordinate 16,114 downwards.
TGAGCACCCTATCGGGGTCCATCCCGTAGTCCCTGACCTTCTCCCTCTCCCGCTCGTCCTTGCACCACAGCTTGCACTGCATGTCCCCGCCCAGGCACTTGAGGGCGCAAGCCGCTATGACCCCCTCCGGGGAACCTCCTATCCCCAGCAGCATGTCTATGCCCGAGTCCTCCTTGCAGGTGACCAGCGCCCCCGACACGTCCCCGTCGGTGATGAGCTTTATCCTGGCCCCCACCGCCCTCACCTCGGCTATGAGCTTCTCGTGCCTGGGCCTGTCGAGGATCACCACCGTCACGTCCTCCACCGACTTCCCCTTGGCCTTGGCCACCATCTTTATGTTGTGCTCCACCGGGGCCTCTATGTCTATCATCCCCTTGGCCTCGGGACCGACGGCTATCTTGTCCATGTAGAAGATGTCCCTGGGGTTGAACATGGTCCCCCTCTCGGAAAGGGCTATGACCGACAGGGAGTTGGGCCTGCCCAGCGACAGCAGCCTGGTCCCGTCTATGGGGTCGACCGCTATGTCCACCTCGGGAGGGGTGCCGTTCCCTATGCGCTCGCCGTTGTAGAGCATGGGTGCCTCGTCCTTTTCCCCTTCCCCTATCACTATTATCCCGTCCATGGGGATGCTGTTGAGCACGAACCTCATGGCCTCGACAGCCGCCCTGTCGGCGCTGTCCCTGTCGCCCTTGCCCATCCACCTGGCCGCCGCCATGGCCGCGGCCTCGGTGACCCTCACCAGCTCCAGAGCCAAGTTCCTGTCGGGAACCGACACGGTCGAGCACCTCCCCTAGAAGCTTATATCCCGCGCCTCCACCGCGTAGGGCGGGATCTCCTCCAGGAAGTCCACCCCTCCCCGCACCCGCACCAGCCTGTTCCCCCTGAAGGAGAAGCCCGAATCCCCCTGCCTGGTGATGACCAGCACGTCCCTGGCCCTGGTTATCCCCACGTAGAAGATCCGCCTCTCCTCCATCAGCTCCTCCTCCGTCCTGGCGTAGGCGCTGGGGAAGTCGCCGGGGTTCACGGAGATCAAGAAAACCACCCGCCACTCCAGCCCCTTCGCCTGGTGGACGGTGGAAAGGGTGATCCTGTCCCCGTCCTCCGCCGAAGCCCTCCTCCTGAGCGATATCTCCTCGGCCAGGAGGACGTCCGAGAGGAAGGCCTCTATCTCCTCGTAGCCGGCGGCGAACTCCTCGAACCTGTCCAGGTCCATCATCCTGTCCCCGTAGTCCTCGAAGTTGAAGCGAAGGTACTCGTCGTAGAAAGACCTCCTCGCGTAGGAGATCAGCTCGGCCGGCGTCCTGAGGGGCGACATCCCCTTCAGGGCCACCAGCATGGCGGCCATCGGGGTGGCCCTCCTGGCGTCGAGCCCCCCCAGGAGCTCGTCCTCGAGGAAGGCCAAGGCCTCATCGAGGGAGGAGGGCCTTCTCTCCGCCAGCGCCGAGGCCACCTTGGAGGCGGTGGCCCCTCCCAGCCCGGGAAATAGCTTCACCACCCGGATCCAGGAGACCTCGTCCTGGGGGTTGACCTTGACCCTCAGGAAGGACATCACGTCCTTTATGTGGGCTCCCTCCAGGAGGCCGGGGCCCGAGTAGACCACGAAGGGTATCCCCAGGGAGGCCAGCTCCAGCTGGAGCTCCATCGAGTGGGCGTGAGCCCGATACAGCACCGCCATGTCCCTGAGCTTAAAGCCCTCGTCCAGGAGATCCCTCACGGCGGATGCCACGAAGGCCGCCTCCTGGTGCCGATCGGAGGTCTTGACCACCAGGGGGATGGGGCCCGAGGGCCGAACCGCTCGAAGCCTCTTGCCGAACACGTTGTTGGGGATGCAGTGGTTCGCCAGGTAAACTATCTCCGGGGTGCTCCTGTAGTTGGTCTGGATCTTGAAGACCTTGCAGCCGGGCTTTGAGGCGAAGTCCAGGACGTTCTGGTACCTCGCCCCCCTGAAGGAGTAGATGCTCTGGGACTCGTCCGCCACCACGAAGAGGTTGTTCTTCCCGCTGTAGAGGAGCTCCAGAAGCCTCAGCTGCAGCGCGTTGGTGTCCTGGAACTCGTCCACCAGTATCCAGGCGAAATGCTCCTGGAGCTTTCTCCTGACCTCCTCGTCTCCCTCCAGTAGCCGGCAGGTCCAAACCAGCAGGTCGTCGTAGTCCAGGGCGTTCATCTTCCTCTTCCTGGCCTCGTAGAGGACCAGGGTCTTGGACAGGAAGGGCAGGCAATCCCTGAGGTAGGGGAAGCTTTTGCCCACCACCTCGTCGAGGCCCATCCCGAGCCCCCTGAAGAGGGTGAAGACCGAGGCGATCACCGAAGGGGATGGGACCTTGCCGGAGGGGACCTCTGCGCCCTCCGCCAGGGCGTCCCTGGAGGCGGCCTTTATGATCTCCAGGTAGTCCTCCCTGTCCAGGATGGAGTAGTTTCGTTCGAGTCCCACCCTGGGTCCGAAGCGCCTTAGCCACAGGTTGCAGACGTGGTGGAAGGTGCCGGCGGTTATCTCCGAGGCGGCCTTCCCCACCAGGGACGAGGCCCTGGATATCATCTCCCTCGCGGCCTGGCGGGTGAAGGTCACGAGCATTATCCTGCTGGGCGGAACCCCACCGAAGACCAGGTGGGCTATCTTGTGGGTTATAACCGTGGTCTTGCCCGACCCGGGGCCGGCCAGGACCAGGCTCCTGCCCCCCGACAGCAGCACGGCGTCCCTTTGCTCCTCGTCCAACTCGGCGAGCACCCTGTCCAGGCCTACTTTGTGGAGGGAACCGCCTTCGATCAGCCTGGCCACCAGATCCCCTTCGCTCAAGGCATCATCCCTCTTTGGCCTCCTCGTCGTCTCCGTCGGCCAACGGCTATTTTACCAGACGAAACGGTCGCGCACCTCTCCCCTGCCCTCACCGCCGGCGGGCACCCTGTAGGGGTAGGGTATGTAGTGCACCGAGGGTCTCCTGTTGGCCGCCTGCGGATACAGATCCATGAGCTCGTATACCTCCTCGGGCATGTCGCAGCTTATGGGGAGCCCGAGCCTCGAGGCCTCATCGCAGGTTATGGGGTAGTCGTGGGTCCACCTGCCCTCGGTGAGGGCCCTGGCCAGCTCCTTCGCCCTGTCCTCGCTCATCTTGTCCGAGAGCAGCTCGAAGACGAAGCGCTCCGTCTGGGATATGGCCTTCTCGGCCACGTCCGCCATTATCAGGGTCTGGTCGTCTATCTCGGAGATGGGCTTGGACCTAACCACCTTGAGGATGGAGGCCGCGGGCATGTTGCCCAGCTGCGGGTCCACGGGACCCAGGACGGCGTTCTCGTCCATCACTATCTCGTCGGCGGCGAGGGCTATCAAGGTCCCTCCCGACATGGCGTAGTGGGGGACGAAGACGGTGACCTTGCCCCGGTGCTTCTTTAGGGCCATGGCTATCTGCTCGGCGGCGAGCAACAGCCCCCCAGGGGTGTGCACTATGAGGTCTATGGGGACGTCAGGGGGGGTCAGCTTTATCGCCCTCAGGACCTCCTCCGAGTCCTCTATGTCTATGAAGCGCCTGGAGAAGAAGGCCATGAACCCGGTCTGCTCCTGCCGATGGATGAGGGATATGACCCTGCTCCCCCTCTTCTTCTCGATGCGCCTGATGAGCGCCATCCTCTCCCTCTCCAGGTTCCACTGCTTGAACATGGGCATCACCGCGAAGAACATGAGCAAGAGCCAAAAGACGTCCCCGAAGGCCGCCAACCTCACCACCTCCTCGAAGACATCGCTACACGATTCTAACTGCCCCGAGGGCAACAAAAAAGGGGGGGCAATGCCCCCCCTTCAGGGTTATCCCGCCGACTACTCCTTCTTCCTGAAGGTCAAGCGCTTCCCCTCCTCGGAGCTCTCCACGTCCACCAGCACCGAGTCGCCCTCCTTGAAAGTGCCCTCCAGCACCAGGTCCGCCAGCCTGTCCTCCACCATGCGCTGGATGGTGCGCCTCAGGGGCCTTGCGCCGAACTTGGGATCGAAGCCCGACTCCATGAGGAGCTCCTCGGCCTCCGGGGTGAACTCCACCTTTATCCCGCTCTCAGCTATGCGCTTCGCCACGTCGGCCAGCATCAGCTTCACGATCCTGGAGAGCTCCTCCCTCCCCAGGGGCTTGAAGACCACTATCTCGTCCAGCCTGTTGATGAACTCGGGCTTGAAGGTGCGGTGCACCTCCTGCATGAGCTTCTCCCTGTCCAGCTTGAACTCCTTGCTGGAGGCGAGCTCCGCGAAGCCCACCCTCTTGCCCCCCGTGATCTCCTGGCTCCCCACGTTGCTGGTCATTATTATCACGGTGTTCTTGAAGTCCACCGTCCTGCCCTGGCCGTCGGTGAGGCGCCCATCCTCCATCACCTGGAGCAGTATGTTGAAGACGTCCGGGTGGGCCTTCTCGATCTCGTCGAGCAACACCACCGAGTAGGGACGCCTCCTTATCCTCTCGGTGAGCTTGCCGCCCTCCTCGTAGCCCACGTACCCCGGAGGGGCGCCTATGAGCTTGGACACCTCGTGCCTCTCCATGAACTCGCTCATGTCGAAGCGGACCAGGGCGTCCTCGCTGCCGAAGAGGAAGCTCGCCAGGGCCTTGGCCAGCTCGGTCTTGCCCACCCCGGTGGGCCCCAGGAAGAGGAAACTCCCTATGGGCCTCCTGGGGTCCTTGAGCCCGCTTCGGGCCCTCCTTATGGCCCTGCAGACGGCCGAGACGGCCTCCTCCTGGTCCACCAGCCTCTGGTGTATGTACTCCTCCATCCTGAGGAGCTTCTCCGACTCCTGCTCGGTCATGTGGGAGACGGGTATGCCGGTCCACTCGGAGACCACCATGGCCATGTGCTCGCCCGTCACCACCGGCTCCCTCTTGCCCCTCTCGGCCACCCATCTGGCCTTCCTCTCCTCGAGCTCCCTCAGGATCTGCCTCTCTTTGTCCCTGAGCTCGGCGGCCTTCTCGAACTCCTGGGCGTTGACCGCCGCCTCCTTCTCCTTCCTCACCTTGGCGAGCTCGGCCTCGAGCCGCTTTATCTCCTGTGGCTCCTCCAGGGTGCCGAGCCTCACCTTGGCGCAGGCCTCGTCCAGCACGTCTATGGCCTTGTCCGGCAGGAAGCGGTCGGTGATGTAGCGGGCGGAGAGCTTGGCCGCGGCCTCTATGGCCTCGTCGGTGATCTTGACCCTGTGGTGCGACTCGTACCTGTCGCGAAGCCCCTTGAGTATCTCGACGGTGTCCTCCACGGAGGGCTCCTCCACGAAGACCGGCTGGAAGCGCCTCTCCAGGGCCGCGTCCTTCTCGATGTGCTTCCTGTACTCGTCCAGGGTGGTCGCCCCTATCACCTGGAAGTCGCCCCTGGCCAGGCTGGGCTTTAGGATGTTGGCCGCGTCCACCGCCCCCTCAGCGGCCCCAGCCCCCACCAGGGTGTGGATCTCGTCTATGAAGACTATCGTGTCCTTGCTGGTGGTGAGCTCCTTGAGGAGCTTCCTCATCCTCTCCTCGAACTCGCCCCTGTACTTGGTCCCCGCCACCAGGTTGGCTATGTTCAGCTGGACCACCCGCTTGTTCTTCAGGACCTCGGGGACGTCGCCGGAGGCGATCTTCTGCGCGAGCCCCTCCACTATGGCGGTCTTGCCCACCCCCGGGTCCCCTATGAGGACGGGGTTGTTCTTGGTCCTTCGGGAGAGGATCTGTATGACCCTTCTGATCTCCTTCTCCCTCCCCACTATGGGGTCCAGCTCCCCGTCCTTGGCCATCTCGGTGAGGTCCACTCCGAACTGGGACAGCATGGGGGTCTTGGACCTCCTCTGCTCGCCCTTGGCGCTGGCGGCCTCCTGAGTGGGGTAGTCGTCGGAGGCTCCGGAGAGGAAGTTCTTGACCTCCTGCCTCACCGCGTCCAGGTTGAGACCGAGCCCCAGGAGCACCTGGGCGGCGACCCCCTCCCCCTCGGCCAGGAGACCGAGGAGTATGTGCTCCGTCCCCACGTAGTTCACCCCCATCTTCCGGGCCTCGGAGACGGCGAGGTCCAGGACTCGCTTGGCCTTGGACGTAAGGGGTATGTCGGCAGTCTTGGACAGGGAGGCATCTCCCCTTCCGACCTGTCGGGCCACCTCCGCCCTGACCTCTTCGGTGTCCACCCCCATCTTGCGGAGCACCTGGGCGGCGACCCCCTCCCCCTCGGCCAGGAGACCGAGGAGTATGTGCTCCGTACCTATCACGTTGTGGCCCAAGTTTATGGCCTCGTCGCGGGCCAGCTGCATCACCCTCCTGGCCCTCTCGGTGAAGAACTGCCACATGTCCATCACCTCTGCTCAGGGAAAACCCGTCTGCTTACGAGCTCGAGATCACGAGAGGAGCTCCATCTTGGACCTCAGGAAGGAGGCCCTGTGGACGTCCCTCTCCTCCGGAGAGAGCTCCCTCCCGGCCATGGCCTGTATGTGGTAGGGCTGGGTGAGCAAGACCAGCTCGTTCCACATGTTCATCGGTATCTCCGGCAGTATCCGCATGTCCGACCCCACCCGCACCACCGATAGCTTCTCCAGCGCCTCCTTAGAGGTTATGACCTGGGCGTACCTGAGGGTCCCCCAGGCCCTCCACAGGTGGTCCAGGAAGGCCTTGCCCCTCTCCCTTCGGGTCCTGTCCCTCCTGGCTATCTCCTCCTCGGCCACCTCCCTGGTGACGCGGGAGACCAGCTCGGCTATCTCCTCCTCCTTCCTCCCCAGCGTGACCTGGTTGGAGAGCTGGTAGAGCGCCCCGAAGACGGCCGAGCCCTCGCCGTAGGTCCCCCTCACGGTGAGCCCCAGCTGGTTGCAGTGCTTCAGCAGCTCGTCCATCACCCCTGAGCTCTGCATGGCCGGAAGGTGGAGCATCACCGAGGCCCTCAGACCCGTCCCCACGTTGGTGGGGCAGGAGGTCAGGTGGCCGAACTCGTCGTCGAAGGCGTAGCCCAGGGCCTCGAAGACCTCGTCCACCTTGAAGGCGATGTCCAGGGCCTCCCTCAGCCTGAAACCCCCCAGCAGGACCTGGATCCTCAGGTGGTCCTCCTCGTTGACCATGACCGATACGGTCCCCGAGCCGTCCAGGATCAGCCCCCTCGGCATCTGGGGGGATGCCCGCATCATGTCGAAGGAGATCTGGTGCCTCTCGAAGAGGACACCCCTGGATATCTCGTCCATCCGATCGAGCCTGAGCTTGACCGCCTCCCTGAACAGAGGGGACCTGGAGGCCGCCTCGAAGGCCAACTCCACCAGCTTCTCCGCCTCCTCAGGGGATATGGCCACCGAGAAGGGGAAACGGGCCACGTTCCTGGCCAGCCTCACCCTGCTGGTGACCACCAGCCCCGTGAGCTCCCCGAAACCCCCTCCCTTCCACTCGAGGGGCAGGGAGAGGACCTGAGAGGGTCCCATGGGAGGACCACCCCTCAGCACCTGGGCGACTCGAGGGCCTTGATCCTGTCCCTTATCTGGGCAGCCCTCTCGTAGTCCTCGCTCTCGACGGCCCTCTTGAGCTCCTCCTTGAGGCGACTAAGCTCGTCGAGCTCGGAGGTGGGGTCGAACATCTCGGAGGCCAAGCACCTGGGTCTCCTCCCCACGTGCCTGGTGCTCCCGTGGACCTGCCTCAGGACGTTGGATATCGCGCCCCTGAAGGTCCTGTAGCAGTTGGAGCAGCCGAACTTGCCCACCTTGCCGAACTCCTCCATGGTCATGCCGCAGCGCTCACAGCTCCTGGGGGAGGGCACCTTCCTGGCGAAGCCCCTCCACTCGTCCCCCACGAAGACGGAGGATATAAGCTTGGGCAACGAGAGGGTGATGAAGGAGCCCTCCTTCTCGCCCCCCAGCTGCTTGGCGCACTCGGGGCAAAGGTGCATCTCCGTCTTCTTGCCCCCCGCCACCTGCGTTATGTGCACGGTGGCCTCCCTCTTGCCGCAGAAGTCGCAAAGCATCCGCATCACCCCGCGAAGGTCAGCACAGGCACAAGGCCCTCAGGAGAGCTCGAAGGAGGCGCGCCCTCAGAAGGCCCCTCCTGGGGGATGGAACGTCGAAGAGGTCCCTCAGCACAGCGTCCTGTCCGCTTAAGGCCACCTCCACCAGAAGCCTCTCCCTGGGGGTCATGAGGCCCCTCTCCTGCATCTGAGCCAAAATTCTTGAAGCTTCCTCCTCGGTGATTATATCATCGAAGAGGGACTCCAGATGCCTGAGCCTCTCCTCCCCGTCCGCGAAGGAGACCTTCGTTATCTTTATGAAGCCGTACTCCCCCCTCTGGCTCTCCACCAGGTAGCCCCTCTCGGCGCTGAACCTGCTCTTTATGACGTAGTTTATCTGGCTGGGCACGCAGCCGAAACGGGAGGCCAGCTCCTTCCTCCGGAGGAGAACCACCCCTCCGCTCTCCTCTATCAACCTCTCTATGTAGCTCCCTATGAGCTCAGAAAGGCTTTCGGCCATCCCCCATCACCTTTGACTTATTTTGACCAAATCTAATTATAGACGAAGCTCAGGGAAAGTCAATAGGAGGGGGGAAGAATCCGCTCGGGCTTGGGGCGATCTAGGGGGTTTTGCGCCCCAGGGGGGTCTGTCCCTGGGGCGCTATCCCTGGGGCTTCAGGATCGGTTCCTGGTGAAAGTGACTGCCTCTCCCCTGGTGGGGAGGAAGCTCATGGAGGGTTCGGTCTTCGCCACCACCTTCCCCCTCTTGATCACGTAGAGGCATGGAGGCAACAGCCTAAGGGCCTCGAACTCGTCCTCCGCGTCCAGGACCACCAGGTCGGCCTGTTTGCCCACCTCTATCCCGTATTTGTCCTCCACGTGGAGGGTCTTAGCGCCGTTCACCGTTATGGTGTCGAAGACCCTGAATATCTCCTCGTAGCCGCTCATGTGGGCGAAGTGCAGCAGCACGAAGGCGGCCTGGAGCATGCTGCCCCTTCCCAGGGGATACCACGGATCCATTATGGAGTCGTGTCCCACGGACACGTTGATGCCGGCCTCCAGCAGCTCCTTGACCCTGGTGAGGCCCCTGCGCTTCGGATAGGTGTCGAACCTGCCCTGCAGGATGCTGTTGTCGAGAGGGTTGGTGACCATGTTCATCTGGGCCCTTTTCAGTACGCCGAAGAGCTTGAAGGCGTAGGCGTTGTTGTAGGAGTGCATGGCGGTGGTGTGGCCGGCGGTGACCCTGCCCTGCATGCCCTCCCTTATGGTCCTGGCGGCCAGGGTCTCCACGAACCTGGAGTGGTCGTCGTCGGTCTCGTCGCAGTGCACGTCGATCAGCCTATCGTAGCGCCTGGCCAGGTCGAAGACGAAGTCCAGCGACTCGAGGCCGTACTCCCTGGTGAACTCGTAGTGGGGTATGCCCCCCACCACGTCGGCCCCCAGCCTAATGGCCTCCTCCATCAGCTCCTTGCCGCCCTCGTAGGAGATGATCCCCTCCTGGGGGAAGGCCACTATCTGGAGGTCCACCAGGTCCTGGCACTCCCTCCTGACCTCCAGCAGAGCCTTGAGGGCGGTGAGGTTCGGGTCGCAGACGTCCACGTGGGTCCTTATGTAGCCCACCCCCTGGGCCACCTCCCACTTTATGGCCTCGGTGGCCCGCCTCTTCACGTCCTCGAAGGTCAGGGTCTCCTTGCGCAGGGCCCAGGTGGCTATGCCCTCGAGCAGCGTCCCGCTCATGTTGTACCTGGGCTCGCCCACGGTGAGGACGGCGTCCAGGTGCAGGTGGGAGTCCACGAAGGAGGGGGAGACCAGCCTGCCCTCGGCGTCCACCTCCTCCCGGGCCTTGGCCTCGACCCTGTCGGCTATCTCGACGAACCTCCCGTCCCTTACGGCTATGTCCTTGACCCCCTTCTCCCCCCTCAGCCTCGCCCTCCTCACGATCAGATCGAAATCCACGTCCACCACCCCCCTGGGAGTTAGCGCCTTAAGCCCGCTGGGCCTCCTCAGCTACCCCGTGCACGTCCTCGTGGCCCGCCTGCCTGAGGATCGAGTGGAACAGCGGCACGCACAGGGCGGCCACGACTATGCCCTGAAGAGGCGGTATACCCACCCCCGTCCTGTTGCCCAGGTACGCCGCCAGGGTCCCCGTCAGGTAGGCGGCAAGGGGTGCATATCTGACGTTTCTGAACTCAACGCGCCCGAGCTGGGGCAAGTTCCCCTTCCAAACGAACAGGTAGTCGCCTATTATAGCGCCGCCTAAGGGCGGTATGAACGTGCCCAGGGCTATGAGCCAGGGGATGAAGTACTCGTATATCCCCGTGGCCGCCAGGACCGTCGCTATGGCGACGCCGCCCACTATGAAGGGGCGCCTGTCGGGCTTGTTGAAGAACTCGGCACCGGCTACCCCGAAGGCGTAGGCCGCGGCGTGGTTGGTGGTCCAGACGTTAAGGGTCAGTATGAGCAAGGCCCAGGTTATCAGTCCCATGTCTATGAGGACCTCCACGAAGTCGCCCTTGTTGTAGGCCAAAGCCCCTATACCGCCGGAGAAGATCATGAGCCCGTTGCCGACGAAGAAGGCTATCAGACCGGCCCAGAAGCCGACCGCGGGGGTCCTGGCGAAGCGAGACCAGTTGGCGGCCTGCGTGCCCCCCGAGGCGAAGGTCCCCACCACCACGGTTATCGCGGCGGCGAGGCCCATGTTCGAGGAGGGCTTTATCTGGGCCAGAGCCGACCAGCTGCCCACCTTCTGCACCGCCAGGTAGGGCACCAAGAAGACCAGCAGCAGTATCATGGGCATGGCCAGGTAGGATATTATCTTCATCGCCCTTATCCCGTAGAGCGCGGTGATCCCCATCACTATCGACCAAAATACCGTCAACAGGACCTCCGCCTGCCTGATCCCCAAAGCCGCCGCGAACAGATAACCCACGTAGGCCGAGGTGACCGCGTACCAACCGACCTGCGTGCCCCCCAGGATGAAATCGGCCCACTTGGCCCCAGCCTTTCCGAGGGTGTACCTGGCCAACAGGACCGACGTGAGACCGGTCTTAGCCCCTATGGCACATATGGTGGCCACGTAGAAGCCCAGTATCGCGCTGCCTAAGACCAGCACCTTCATGAAGTCGGCCAGGCTGAAGGCGGACCCCAGGGATGCACCAGCTATCATCGTGGGGCTGAAGAAGGTAAAGCCCAAAAGCACCGCGCTGACCGCCAATAGTCCCACCCTCGCGTGGCTGGGCACCTGGGTCAGCGGATAGTCCTTGTCCACCACGCGCTCCTCCTCGCGCTCGTCCACCGACTCTGCCATCCCTTCTCACCTCCCATGCGAGATCCTCCCGATGCCCCCGAAGCGCCAAGACCTCAGACCGAAGCCCTATCCCCCGACACCACCTCCCGAGAGCCCCAGAGGAGCAAATCCTCCGCATAACAGTTTGTAAATCTAATAAATTTAAAACTTCAATATCAACGAGTAACAAGAAAAAACTCCAACGCTATTACCTGTGGGAGCTCGCGGGGGCGGAGCGAGAGGGGGGAAATTAGCCGCCTGGCCCCGGCATATGGTCTTCGGCCCTCGCGAAGAGGGCGCGCGGAGCAGGGTGAGACAGTCGGTTGAAGGCTCGACCAGACGGTGGTATAATTGGGGGCGCGGTGGGCGATTAGCTCAGAGGAAGAGCGCTTCCCTCACACGGAAGAGGCCGCAGGTTCAAGTCCTGCATCGCCCACCATATCTTTTAACCTCCGAAGTCCATGGTCTTCCCGCGAGGTCTTCCCGCCTCCAGGTGAATGCTTCCTTTCCTCTCCTCTCCCCGTGATATCATAAAGGCGAGGGGAGGTAAGGGGTGCCAGCATGTCGGAGCTCACCTACGAAGGGGTAGGCAAGAGCTTTGGGGGCAAGAAGGTGGTGGATGGGGTCAGCTTCAGGGCCGAGAGGGGGAAGATCACCGTCCTCATGGGCCCGAGCGGGAGCGGCAAGACCACCCTTCTCAGGATGGCGAACCGTCTGGTGGAGCCCAGTGAGGGGAGGGTACTGCTGGACGGCGAGGACATCTCGGGCATGGAGCCCCTGGAGATAAGGAGGTCCACCGGATACGTGGTGCAGCAGATAGGCCTCTTCCCCCACATGACGGTGGAGGAGAACATAGCCCTGGTGCCCAGGCTCAAGGGGTGGGACGAGGGGAGGGCCAGGAGGAGGGCCGCCGAGCTGCTCGAGCTGGTGGGGCTAGAGCCATCCCAGTACCTCAAGAGATACCCCAAACAGCTGTCGGGGGGCCAGCAGCAGAGGGTGGGCGTGGCGAGGGCCCTGGCGGGAGACCCAGGGCTCATCCTGATGGACGAACCCTTCAGCCACCTGGACCCATCGGTCAGGAGGCAGCTCCAGATGGAGCTGCTGAGGATCCAGAGGGGGCTGGGCAAAACCGTGCTCTTCGTGACCCACGACGTGGAGGAGGCCGTGAGGATAGCCGACAAGATATGCTTCCTGAAGGAGGGAAGGCTGATCCAGGAGGGCTCACCCGCGGAGCTGCTCTTCAACCCCCTGGGCGACGAGGTTAGGTCCTTCTTCTCCAGCGCCTCCTCCATGTGCAGGATGGAGAGGATCTCCATGAAGGACTTCCTCAGGATGAGAGGCCCCGGCCCCGACCCAGCGCCCGAGGTCGATAGCGCCGGGCTCAAGATAGAGGGCTCCACCAGCGTCCTGGAGGCCCTGGGCCTCATGGCCAAGGAGAGGTCGGAGAGGGCCCTGGTCGTGGAGGGAGGGATCGCCCTCTGCGAGGTGGACGCCAGTGAGCTCGCGAGCTTCGTCCTCAAGAACCTGCGGGATGGGGGGTGCGTCCCATGGAGATAGCCCTGGGCCTCAGGATGATCCTGGATAGGAGGGAGGAGGTCTTCTCCCTGGCGGTGGAGCACCTCAGGATCTCCTCCCTGGCGCTCCTCATAGCCTCGGCGGTGGGCATACCCCTGGGCATCCTGATATCCCGATACAGGTCGGCCGCCACCCCCGTGATAGGTCTGGCCAACCTGGTCCAGGCCATCCCGAGCCTGGCCCTGCTGGGCTTCCTCATCCCCCTCCTCGGCATAGGGGAGAGGCCCTCGGTGGCCATGATAGCCATATACACCCTTCTCCCCATAGTGAAGAACACCTTCTCCGGGATGGTCAACGTGGACGACTTCCTCGTGGAGGTGGGAAGGGGCATGGGGATGACCGAGGGACAGATCACCCTGAGGCTCAGGTTACCCCTGGCCGTCCCCTTCATCATGGCCGGGGTGAGGATAGGGGCCGTCACGGCGGTGGGGTTCACCACCGTGGCCGCCCTGGCCGGGGCCGGAGGGCTTGGCCAGCTCATATACCGTGGGCTCTTCATGGTCAACGTCCCCATGATCCTGGCCGGAGCCATACCCACCATGGCCCTGGTGCTGGCGGTGGACTACCTCATGGCCTTGCTGGAAAAGATCCTGACCCCCAGGGGGCTCAGGGGGTGAGGGAGGTGCTGTGGGCGATGAGGTTCAAGGCGATCCTGGTCCTATCGGCTACTCTCGCGGCCGTCATCGCCTCGCAGGGGGCGGCCGAGGAGAGGCCCAAGGCCCTGGCGGTCGGAGGGAAGCCCTTCACGGAGCAGCTCGTCCTGGCCCACATGCTGGGGGAGCTGGTGGAGTCGCGCCTGGGGATAAAGGTGGAGAGGAAGCTTCCGCTGGGGGGCACCCTCATATGCCTGGAGGCCCTTAAGAGAGGGAGCAGAAGGGGCGGCATAGACTTCTACGTGGAGTACACGGGGACGGGACTAATGAGCGTCCTAAAGATGCCCAAGGTGGACGACCCAGCTGAGGCCTTCAGGAGGGTGAGCGAGGAGTTCAAGAGGCGCTGGGACCTGATCTGGCTTCCCCCCCTCGGGTTCAACAACACCTACACCCTGGCGGTCAAGGCGGACCTGGCAAGAAAGCACGATCTCAGGACCTTCTCAGACCTGGCGAGGGTGAGCGAGGGTTTGATCCTGGGAGCTGACCTGGAGTTCCTGGAGAGGCCCGACGGATATCCGGGGTTGAGGGAGGTCTACGGGATGCGCTTCAAGGAGACCAGGTCCATGAACCCCGCCCTGAGGTACGTGGCCATGGAGAACGACCAGATCCAGGTGATGGACGCCTACGCCACCGACGGAATGCTCCTCAAGTACGACCTCACGGTGCTGAAGGACGACAAGGGCTTCTTCCCGGCCTACGAGGCGGCGGTGCTGATAAGGGAAGACGTGCTCAGGGCCATCCCTGAGCTCGAGGGAACGCTTAAGCTGCTGTCGGGCAAGCTCGACGACGAGACCATGAGGAGGTTAAACTACCAGGTCGACGTCCTGGGCAAAGAGCCCCTGGAGGTGGCGAGGGCTTTCCTGAAGGAGCTAGGGCTTTCGAGATAGAACCGGGGGGCTGCCGAAGCAGCCCCCTCTAAGCCCTCCTCAGCAGGCCCATCTCCAGGAGCTTTTCTGATATCTGGACGGCGTTCAGGGCCGCCCCCTTCCTGACGTTGTCCGAGACCACCCAGAGCGCCAGCCCCCTGGGGTCCGCCAGGCTCCTCCTGATCCTACCCACGAAGACCTCGTCCCTTCCGGCCGCATCCATCGGCATGGGATAGAGGTGGGAGGAGGGATCGTCCACCACCTTCACCCCGGGGAAGGAGGAGAGGACTCCCCTCGCCTCCTCCACGTCCACCTCCCGCTGGAAGAAGGCGAAGACCGAGACCGAGTGCCCCCTGAAGACGGGAACCCTGACGGTGGTGCAGTCCACCTGGAGGTCTGGAAGGCCCATGATCTTTCGCGACTCGTTGACCATCTTGAGCTCCTCCTCCGAGTAGCCGTCATCCCGGAAGGGGCCTATCTCGGGTATCAGGTTGAAGGCTATGGGGTGGGGATAGACCCCACCGGACCAGGACCTGCCATCCAGGTAGCTGAGGGCCCCTATCCTGAGCTCCTCCAGGGCCCTGGCCCCGGTGCCCGAGACCGACTGGTAGGTGGAGGCGAAAAACCTCACCAGGCCGAAGCGCCTGTGGAGTGGGTAGAGGGCCATCAGGGTCTGAACGGTGGCGCAGTTGGGGTTCGCTATTATCCCCGAGTGCCAGGAAAGATCGTCTCCGTTTATCTCCGGGACCACCAGGGGGACCTTTGGGTCCATCCTCCAGGCCGAGGAGTTGTCCACCACCACCGCCCCCCTGGAGACGGCCACGGGGGCCCAGCGCCTGGAGACGGAGGACCCGGCCGAGAAGAGAGCCAGGTCCACCCCCTCGAAGACCTCCTCGGAGACTACCCTCACCTCCACCTCCTCCCCCCTGAAGGAGACCCTCTTGCCGGCGGACCGCTCGCTCGCCACGGGGACGAGCTCCGCGACGGGGAAGGACCTCTCCTCCAGTATGGCCATCATCTGGGAGCCCACCAGCCCGGTGGCTCCCACCACCGCCACCCTAAGCAACCCCGTTCACCCCCTCTATGAACTCGGCGTGCAGGGCCCTGACCGCCCGCTCCAGCTCAGAGGCCCTCACCACGCATGATATGGACAAGCCCCCAGAGGCGATCATGTCTATGTTTATCCCCTCCCTGGCCAGGGTCCTGAAGGTCCTGGCGGGTATGGTGGGATCGCTCGAGAGACCAGCTCCCACCACCGAGACCCTGCCCACCTCGGAGTCGAAGACCACCCCCTGGGCCTTGAGCTCCTTGACCACCCTCTTGCAGACCTCTATGGCCTCCCCCAGGTCCTTGAGCTTAACCACGAAGGCGATGTCGTTTATACCGCCCCTCATGGTGCTCTGGATGATCATCTCCGCCGCCACCCCCGCCCCAGAGAGGCTCTCGAAGAGGAAGGCGGCCACCCCGGGACGATCCGGCACCCCCAGGACCGCCACCTTGGCTATGTTCCTGTCGTGGACCACCGCCTTCACCACAACCCCTTCCGACACGGACCTGGCCATTATCCAGCTACCCCCCTCCTCCAAGAAGGTCGAAGCCACGTATATGGGGACCCCGTACTTGTAGGCCAACTCCACGCTTCTAGCCTGCATCACCTTGGCCCCCAGCAGAGCCATCTCCATGCACTCCTCGTAGTCCACGGCCTCTATCCTCCGGGCCCTAGGGACCACCCGGGGGTCCGCGGTGAATATCCCCGGGACGTCGGTGTAGATCTCGCAGGGGACCTCCAGGGAGGCCGCCAGGGCAACAGCCGTGAGGTCCGACCCCCCTCTCCCCAGGGT
>CAYRKT010000030.1:0-17142 GCA_964425005.1 uncultured Synergistia bacterium | reverse complement strand
CTACACGGGGGAGGTCAAGCACGTGGTCATGGTCTCCCTCACCCCCAGGCAGCTCATAAGGCTCAAGAGGCACCTGGCCGAGAGGGACCCCACGGCCTTCGTGGTGGTCCAGGAGGCCTCGGAGGTCCTGGGCTCGGGCTTCAGCCCCCTGCGGTAGGTGAGGCCCCCTTGAGGATAGGCGGAGTCGAGGTGGGAGGCCCCCTCTTCCTGGCCCCCATGGTGGGGTTTACCGTCTCGCCCGTGAGGCGCTGGGCCCTGAGGCTGGGCCTGGACCTGGTCCACACCGAGATGGTGGGGGTGGAGGGGATAGCCCACCGGAACCCCAGGTCGCTGGAGATGCTCTCCTGCGCCCCGGGGGAGAGGCCCGTGGCCCTTCAGGTCTTCGGGTCCAGGGTGGAGGCGATGGCGGAAGGGGTGAGGGTGGCTTTGCGCTGTCACCCCTTCGACGCCGTCTCGATCAACATGGGCTGTCCGGCCAGGGCCCTGGTCCGAAGCGGGGCGGGGGCGGCCCTGATGGGTAGCCCCCTGGCCCTGGAGATGGTGAGCTCCCTTAAGGGGCTCGGGGTCCCGGTGTGGGTTAAGACCAGGGTCTTCGAGGATAGGGTCAGGAGCTTCGCCTTCGTCGAGGGGCTGATCGAGGCGGGGGCCTCGCTGGTGGTGGTCCACGGCAGGACCCCCTCCCAGGGCTACTCGCGCCCCGCCGACCGCGCCGCGGTGGTGGAGCTGGCCAGGGCCTTTCCCGGCAGGATAGGGGCTAGCGGCGACGCCTTATCCCCCGAGGGGATCGAGCTCTACCTGGAGGGGGGGTGCGCCTGCGTGCTGCTGGCCAGGGGCTTCTTGAGGGACCCTTTGCTGGCGCTGAGGTTCAAGGGGAGGCCCTCGGGCCAGGGGGAGCTCCGGAGGGCGCTTTTCGCCCTGGCGGAGGAGGACCCATCCCCTCTGGGGGGAAGGAGCGCCCTGGAGGCGGTCAAGAGGGTCCTCTGTCAGGCGCTGAAGGGGTTTCCCTCGGCCGCCGTCTGTCGAGACCTCGTCTCGAGGGCGCGAAGCCGCGGCGAGGTGAGGGAGGTGTTGTCCTCCTTCCTGGGGCGCCCGGCGTCCGATCGGTTCAACACGGTCTGAAAGGGGTTTTGGGGGATGTCCGAGGAGATAAGGGATGAGCTTTCGGAGTTCGAGGTGCAGGAGGACGAGGTATACCGGCAGAGGCTCGAGAAGTTCCTCCGGATGAAGGAGGAGACGGGCTACGATCCCTTCAAGGTGGAGAGGTACCCGAAGAGGGACTCCGTGGCCGACATAAGGGCCCGCTTCGAGGGACTTCCCCCCGACGGCTCCTCGGAGGAGCTGGTCCAGACGGCGGGAAGGCTCATGTCGATAAGGCGCCACGGCAGGGCGAGCTTCGCCCACCTGGAGGACTGCACCGGCAGGATCCAGCTCTACTTCAGGGAGGACGTGCTGGGCGAGGAGCCCTACGGCTTCTTCAAGAGGTGGGTGGAGGCTGGGGACTTCGTGGGGCTTTTGGGCTTCCCCTTCAGGACCAGGACGGGGGAGCTCACGGTGATGGTCAGGGAGTACCAGCTCCTCTCCAAGGCCCTGAGGCCGCTGCCGGAGAAGTGGCACGGGCTCAGGGACGTGGAGATCCGCTACCGCAGGAGGTACGTGGACCTCATGGCCAACCCTGGGGTCCGCGAGGTCTTCAGGAAGAGGAGCGCCCTCATCTCGGCCATGAGGTCCTTCCTGGAGGAGAGGGGCTTCGTGGAGGTGGAGACCCCGATACTCAGCCCCATAGCCGGTGGGGCCAACGCCAGGCCCTTCGTGACCTACCACAACGCCTTAGGGATGAACCTTTACCTGCGCATAGCCACCGAGCTCTACCTCAAGCGCCTGATAGTGGGGATGTTCGAGAAGGTCTACGAGATAGGGAAGAACTTCCGCAACGAGGGCATAGACAGCATGCACAACCCCGAGTTCACCGCCATGGAGTGCTACTGGGCCTACGCCGACTACAGGGACGTGATGGAGTTAACCGAGCAGATGATAGCCCACTGCGCCCTGGCGGTGAACGGGACGCTTAAGACCACCTACGGCGGGGTGGAGCTGGACTTCACGCCCCCCTTCAGGCGGGTGGGGATGGCGGAAGCGGTCAGGGAGCACCTGGGGGTGGACTTCGAGAAGGTCCACACCTCCGGCGAGGCCCTCGAGATAGCCAGGAGTTTCGGCGCCCTGGAGGGGCTCCCCAAGGAGCCCTCTCCCCTGCTGGTGATGTCCCACCTCTTCGAGGAGCTGGTGGAGGACAAGCTCCTGAGCCCCACCTTCGTGATAGGACACCCGGTGGAGATCTCGCCTCTGGCCAAGAGGAACCCGGAAGACCCCAGGATCACCAACCGCTTCGAGCTGTACGTGATGGGCAAGGAGGTGGCGAACGCCTTCTCCGAGCTCAACGATCCCCTGGACCAGAGGGAGCGCTTCCTGGATCAGCTCAGGAAGCGCCAGGCCGGGGACGAGGAGGCCCACGCCTTCGACGCCGACTTCGTCATGGCCCTGGAGTACGGGCTTCCCCCCACCGGGGGTTTGGGGGTGGGTATAGACAGGCTCACCATGTTCCTCACCGACTCCAGGTCCATAAGGGACGTGATCCTCTTCCCCACCATGAGGCCCAGGGAGGGATAGGGCTTGGACCTGGAGAGGGCTAGGGCCAGGCTCGAGGAGCTCATAAGGCTCATAAACTACCACGACCACAGGTACTACGTGCTGGACAGCCCCGAGATCCCGGACGACGAGTACGACGCCCTGGTGAGGGAGCTCAGGGAGATAGAGCGGGCCTTCCCGGAGCTCGTGAGGCCGGACTCCCCCACCCAGCGGGTGGGGGGAAGGCCCAGGGACGAGTTCGCCAGGGTCAGGCACTCGGAGCCCATGCTGAGCCTGGACAACGTCTTCAGCAGGGAGGAGCTCCTGGAGTTCCACGGCAGGCTCTCCAGGGAGCTGGGGGAGGAGGAGCTGACCTACACCTGCGAGCTCAAGATCGACGGGGTGGCCGTGAGCCTGGTCTACGAGGACGGGGTCCTGTCGGTGGCCTCCACCAGGGGGGATGGGCTCGTCGGCGAGGACGTGACCCCTAACGCCAGGACCATAAGGACCATCCCCCTCAGGCTCCTAAGGGAGGTGCCGGGCAGGCTCGAGGTGAGGGGGGAGGTCCTCATGACCAAGGAGGCCTTCGCCGAGCTCAACGCCCAGAGGGAGGAGGAGGGGCTTCCCCTGTTCGCCAACCCCAGGAACGCGGCGGCGGGGTCCCTGAGGCAGCTGGACCCCTCCATCACCGCCTCCAGGAGGCTCGACTGCTTCGTCTACCAGGTGGTGGAGCCCGAGAGGTTCGGGCTCTCCGGGCAGTGGGAGGCCCTCGGGTTCCTGGCGGAGCTGGGCTTCCGGGTCCAGCCCCACAACGAGCTCTGTCGGGGCGTGGAGGCGGTGTGGAGCTACTGCGAGGGCTGGAGGGAGAGGAGGTTCGATCTCCCCTACGTGATAGACGGGGTGGTGGTGAAGCTCGACAGCTTCAGGCTTCAGAGGGAGCTGGGCTTCACCGCCAAGGCGCCCCGCTTCGCCGTGGCCTTCAAGTACCCGCCGGAGGAGAAGAGGACCAAGGTCCTGGACATCCAGGTCAACGTGGGGAGGACCGGGACCCTCACTCCTGTGGCGATCCTCGAGCCCGTGAGGCTCTCCGGCACGGTGGTGAGGAGGGCGAGCCTCCACAACGAGGACGAGGTGCGCCGCAAGGGGGTCATGATAGGGGACTACGTCTGGGTGAGGAAGGCGGGGGAGATCATCCCCGAGGTGGTCAGGGTGGACGAGGGCGCCCGCACCGGGGAGGAGCGCCCCTTCGAGATGCCCAAAAGCTGTCCCGTGTGCGGGTCCCCGGTGGTACGGCTGGAGGGGGAGGTGGCCCACCGCTGCGTCAACATGAGCTGCCCGGCCGTCCTGAAGGAGAGGATCAGGCACTTCGCCTCCCGGGACTGCATGGACATAAGGGGGCTGGGGGAGAAGCTGGTGGACCAGCTGGTGGAGAGGGGGCTGGTCAAAAGCGTCTCCGACCTCTACAGGCTGAGGAAGGAGGACCTGCTCTCCCTCGAGAGGATGGGGGATAAGTCGGCGCAAAACCTCCTCTCGGCGATAGAGCGCAGCAAGAGGAGACCCCTGCCCAAGCTGATAAACGCCCTGGGGATCAGGTACGTGGGGCTCAGGACCGCCGAGATCCTGGCAGATCGGTTCGGCTCGCTGAAAGGGCTCATGTCGGCCCCGGAGGAGGAGCTCCTGTCGGTGGAGGGGATAGGGCCCCAGATAGCCTCCTCCATAAGGGCCTTCTTCGAGGACGAGGCCAACGCCAGGGTGGTGTCGGAGCTCCTGGAGCTGGGCGTGACCCCGGAGGGGGTGCGAGCCCCCGTGGGGGAGGGTCCTCTGAGGGGGAAGAAGGTGGTCTTCACCGGGGAGCTCTCCTCCATGAGCAGGGCCAGGGCCGAGGAGCTGGCCAGGGCGATGGGGGCCTCCGTCTCCTCTTCGGTGAGCTCCAGGACCGACCTGGTGGTGGCGGGCAGGAACCCCGGCTCCAAGCTGGACAGGGCTTTGAAGCTCGGGGTGAGGGTGGTGGGCGAGGAGGAGTTCCTGGAGATGGTCAGATCCTCCGGGATAGAGCTTTAGGGCTTCGGAGGTGGTGGGTCCTTGGATCTTGAGGGGATAAGGCACCTGGCCGAGCTCTCCAGGCTCTCCCTCTCCGAGGAGGAGATGGAGGCCCTGAGGGAGCACTTCGAGAGGATAATGGGCTACTTCGCCAGGCTCTCGACCCTCGACCTGGAGGGGGTCGAGCCCTTCTACGGCTTCGGGGAGGAGGCCACGCCCACCAGGGAGGACGAGGTGGCCTCCTGGCCCGACAGGGACCTCTTCCTGGAGGGCCTTCCCAGGCGAGAGGGCGACTTCGTGCGCGTCCCGCGCATAGTGAGGGAGGTATAGTGGTCGTGGACCTTCTTGGCATGTCGGCCGCTTCGATCGCCTCGGCGGTGAGGCGCAAAGAGGTGAGCCCCGTGGAGGTGGCGGAGGCCTTCCTGGGGAGGATAAGGGCCTTCGACGGAAGGGTGCGCGCCCTCCTCTTCGTGGACGAGGAGGGGGTCCTGAGGAGGGCCAGGGAGCTAGAGGCGAGGGTCGCGAGGGGAGAGGCGGAGGGGCTCCTGCTGGGGGTTCCCGTGGTGGTCAAGGACAACATATGCACGAAGGGGGTTCCCACCACCTGCGGGAGCAGGATACTGGAGGGGTGGAGGCCCCCCTACGACGCGACGGTGGTGGAGATGCTCCTCGCAGAGGGGGCTCTGATCGTGGGGAAGGCCAACATGGACGAGTTCGCCATGGGGAGCTCCACGGAGTACTCGGCCTTCGGGCCCACCAGGAACCCCCACGACCTGGCGCGCGTGCCCGGCGGGAGCAGCGGCGGCTCGGCGGCGGCGGTGGCGTCCCTCTTCTGCCCCATATCCCTGGGGAGCGACACGGGGGGCTCCATAAGGCAGCCCGCCGCCTTCTGCGGCGTCTACGGCCTCAAGCCCACCTACGGGGTGGTCTCCAGGTACGGGCTGGTGGCCTTCGCCTCCTCCCTCGACCAGATAGGCCCCTTCGCCCGCTTCGCCGAGGACCTGTGCCTGGCCATGCGGGCGATAGGGAGGGAGGACCCCAGGGACTCGACCTCCATCAGGAGAGGGCGCCCGCGCTTCGACGGCCTCAGCCCCAGGCCCCTCAAGGGCCTCAGGGTGGGATTGGTTAGGGAGATATCGGACTTCAGGCTGGACGAGGCGGTGGAGTCCGCCCTGGAGGGGGCCATAAGGAGGCTCGAGGGGGAAGGGGCCTCCTTCGTGGAGGTCTCCCTACCCCACCTGGAGCACGCCCTGCCCTGCTACTACATAGTGGCTCCCGCCGAGGCGAGCTCCAACCTGGCCCGCTACGACGGGGTCCGTTACGGCCCCTCCGCCGACGCCCCCTCCGTCGAGGACCTCTTCAGGACCGTGAGGGGAAGGGGCTTCGGCGCTGAGGTCAAGAGGCGCATCATGATAGGGACCTTCGTCCTGAGCTCCGGCTACTACGACGCCTACTACCTCACGGCCCAGAAGGCCAGGACCCTCGTGGCCTCCGACTTCGACCGGGCTTTCTCCGCCTGCGACCTGATCCTCATGCCCACGAGCCCCACCCTCCCGTTCCGCTTCGGGGAGAGGACCTCCGACCCCATAAGCATGTACCTCTCCGACGTGTTCACCATCCCCGTGAACCTGGCGGGCATATGCGGGTTATCCTTCAACGCCGGCTACTCCGGCGAGGGGCTGCCCGTGGGCCTTCAGCTCATAGGGGGATGGGGGAGGGACGACCTGTTGCTCGAGGTGGCCCTCAGCCTCGAGGAGCTCTTCGGCGTGCCCAGGCCTGCCCCTCTGGGAGGTGAACTGAGTTGAGCTACATGCCGGTCATAGGGCTTGAGATCCACGTCCAGCTCTCCACCAGGAGCAAGCTCTTCTGTCCCTGCAGCACCGACTACATCGGGGCTAAGCCCAACACCAACGTCTGTCCGGTATGCCTAGGCCTTCCCGGAAGCCTTCCGGTGCTCAACGGCCTGGCCCTCAGGTACGCCCTGAGGATAGCCCTGGCCCTTCGTTGTCAGGTCCACCGCAGGACCCGCTTCCACAGGAAGAACTACTTCTACCCGGATCTGCCGAAGGCCTACCAGATAAGCCAGTACGACGTGCCGCTGGGCTACGACGGGATGTTCGAGCTGAGGCTGGAGGACGGGATGATAAGGCCCATAAGGATAAGACGGGTGCACATGGAGGAGGACGCGGGCAAGCTGGTGCACCCCACCGCCAGCGGCAGGATAGAGGGGGCCTCCCACTCGCTGGTCGACTACAACCGCTCCGGGGTCCCCCTGGTGGAGATAGTCACCGAGCCCGACATGAACTCCCCGGAGGAGGCCCGCGAGTTCGTATCGGCCCTGCGCCAGCTGGTCCGCTTCCTGGGCGTCTCCGACGGGGACATGGAGAGGGGAAGCCTAAGGGTGGACGCGAACATATCCACCATGCTGCCCGACGGCAGGACCTCCGCCAAGACGGAGATAAAGAACCTCAACTCCCTGAGGAGCCTGGAGAGGGCCCTGCAGCACGAGTTCGAGAGGCAGGTAAGGGTGATAGAGGGCGGCGGCTCGGTAAGGAGGGAGACCCGGCACTGGGACGACCGGGCGGGGAGGACCATGTCCATGCGCTCCAAGGAGGAGGTGGAGGACTACCGCTACTTCCCCGAGCCCGATCTGTTGCCCCTGCTGATATCCGATGATATGATTAGCTCGACGTCAGCCGAGATGCCCGAGCTCCCTTGGGTCCTGGAGGGGAGGCTCATGTCCTCCTATGGGCTGACCCTCAAGGAGGCCAGGACGCTGGGCGAGCGCAGGGAGACGGCGACCTTCTTCGAGCGGGTGGTGGCCGAGGGGGTCTCGGCCGAGAGGGCCTACTCCTGGGTCACCGTTGAGCTGAAGGGGATCGCCAACGCCAGGGGGCTCGAGCCCTGGGAGCTGGGGATAACCCCCGAGGGGCTTGCCTCCCTCGCGAAGATGGTGGACCGCGGCAGGATAAGCCTGCTATCGGCCAAGGACGTGCTGGCCCGGATGGTCGAGACGGGCAGGTCCGCCGAGGAGATCGTCTCTGAGCTGGGGCTCGAGCAGATAGGGGACGAGGAGGCCCTCAGAGGGGTGGCCCTGGAGGTCATCGCCGAGAACCAGGAGGCGGTCTCCCAGTTCCTGGCGGGCAAGGCGGGGTCCCTGAACTTCCTGGTGGGGCAGGTCATGAAGAGGACCAGGGGGAAGGCCAACCCGCAGCTGGCCAGGGCCATCCTCGAGGGGCTTCTGGAGGAGAGGAGAAGATGAGGACGGGGGGGTATGGGCTTAATGGGAGCATCTGATCCCAGGATGACGCGAAACCTCTGCGTGGTGGGGCACGGAAGCGTCGGCAAGACCACCCTGGTGGAGGCGATGCTGTTCGACGCCGGCAAGACGAACAGGATGGGCAGGGTGGAGCAGGGCAACACGGTGTGCGACTTCGACGCCGAGGAGATAAAGAGGCAGATCTCCATAAACACCTCGGTGGTCCACTTCGAGCACAGAGGTTGCCTCTTCAACGTCCTGGACGTGCCGGGTTATCCCGACTTCACCGGGGACATAAGGTCCTCCATGAGGGCCTCCGACGTGGCGCTGGTGGTGCTCTGCGGCGTGGCAGGGGTGGAGGTCCAGACGGAGAACGTCTGGGGCTACGCGCAGGAGTTCGGTATGCCCGTGGTCTTCGCGATCAACCGCCTCGACCGGGACAACGCCGACTTCTACAGGGTCCTCGAGCAGATAAGGGAGTACCTGTCCCCCAGGGCGGTGGCGGTGGCGCTCCCCATCGGCTCCCAGAAGGATTTCAGGGGGTTGGTGGACCTGCTCTCCGGCAAGGCCTACTCCTACGCGGGGGACGGGAGCAGGGAGTTCAGGGAGGTCCCGGTCCCCAAAGAGCTCGAGGGCAAGATCGGGGAGCACCGGGAGAGGCTGGTGGAGACGATAGTCGAGTCGGACGAGGAGCTCATGACCAGGTACCTGGAGGGGGAGGAGATATCCGCCGAGGAGCTTAAGGCTTGCCTCAGGAGGGCCATAGCCGCCAGGGAGATCTTCCCGGTGCTCCCCCTGTCGGCCTCCTCCAACGTGGGGGTCCTTCAGCTCCTGGACTTCGCGGCCGACTCCTGCCCTTCGCCCCTGGAGATGCCCCCCAGGAGGCTGGTGGACGGCTCGGGCCAGGAGGTGGAGCTCAGGCCCGACCCGTCCGGCCCCTTCGTGGCCCTGGTCTTCAAGGTGATGGTGGACCCCTACGTGGGGAAGATGAACTACATAAGGGTCTTCTCGGGGACCCTGAGGAGCGACCAGGGGATATACAACGTGAACAAGCGGGAGGAGGAGAGGATACCCACCTTCAAGAGGATGGTGGGCAAGGAGGGGGTGGACGTCTCGGAGGTCACCGTGGGGGACGTGGTGGCCGTGCCCAAGCTCCAGAGCCCCTCGGTGGGGCACACCCTCTCGACCAAGGGCTTCGACAAGGTCTTCCCGCCCCTCTCCCTGCCCGAGCCCGTCTACTTCGTGGCGGTCGAGCCCAGGAGCAGGGCCGACGAGGACAAGCTGAGCAACGCCCTCCACAGGATGCTGGAGGAGGACCCCACCATCAGCTACAGGAAGGACCCCGACACGGGGGACAACGTGGTGGCGGGGCTCGGGGACGTGCAGCTGGACGTGATGCTCAGCCGCCTCAAGGACAGGTATGGGGTGGAGCTGGAGGTCAGGACCCCGAAGGTGCCCTATAGGGAGACCATCAAGAAGCCCAGCAAGGCCCAGGGCAAGTACAAGAAGCAGACGGGCGGCAGGGGCCAGTACGGCGACGTGTGGATAGAGTACCAGCCGCTGCCCAGGGGGGCTGGCTTCGAGTTCGAGGAGCGCATCTTCGGCGGCGCCGTCCCCAAGCAGTACATACCGGCGGTGGAGAAGGGGCTCAGGGAGGCCATGCAGAAGGGGGTCCTGGCGGGCTATCCCACGGTGGACTTCAAGGCCATCCTCTACGACGGCTCCTACCACGAGGTGGACTCCTCCGAGATGGCCTTCAAGATAGCTGCCTCCCTCTCCTTCAAGCAGGGGGTGGCGGCGGCGAACCCCGTGCTCCTGGAGCCCATCATGAACGTGGAGGTGGAGGTCCCGGAGGAGTACACCGGCGACGTGATGGGCGACATGAACTCCAGGCGGGGCAGGATAATGGGGATGGAGTCTAAGGGCAGGAAGCAGGTGATAAAGGCCCAGGTGCCCCTGGCCGAGATGTTCAGCTACGCCATAGTCCTGCGATCCATGACCTCGGGGAGGGGGAGCTTCAGGATGAGCTTCTCCCACTACGAGGAGGTCCCGGCCGAGATAGCCAGGAGGATAATAGCGGAGGCCCAGAGGGAGAGGGAGGAGGAGAAGTAGGGGCTTGCGGAAGGTGAAGTCAGGACCTTGAGGGTCGTCTGCTGCGGCTTAGATCACGAGAGGTGCGGCCTGTCCGAGCTGTCCAGGTTTCACCTCCCCGAGGACCGCTGGATCCCTCTGATGGCCAGGGTCAGGGCGGAGGGGTTCGAGGAGGCGGTGCTGCTCTCCACCTGCAACAGGCTCGAGGTCTACGCCGCGGGCGAGGTCGAGGGGGGAGCCCTCCTCAGGGCTCTCTCCTCCTTTTTCGAGGATGACCTGTCGGGGAGGGCCTTCCTCGTCGAGGGCTTCGAGGCGGTCCTGAGGCTCTTCGAGGTGGCCTGCGGGCTCAGGTCCCTGGTGCTGGGGGAGGACCAGATACTGGGCCAGGTGAAGAGGGCCCACGCCTTCGCGATGGATTTCTCCACCTCCGGCAGGGTCCTCAACAGGCTCTTCCTGGAGGCCATCTCCTGCGCCAAGGAGGTGAAGGAGGGCTTCAGGGTCTGCGGGAGGCCTCTTTCCTCCAGCGCCGCCGCGGTCTCCCTGCTCTCCTCGAAGATGGGGGGTCTTTCCGGCAGGAGGGCCCTGGTGATAGGCCTCGGGGAGATAGGGGTGCTGGCGGTGAGGGAGCTCCTGGAGGCCGGGGTCGAGGAGGTCTTGGTCACCAACAGGAGCCTCAGCAGGGCTCTGGAGGTGGCGCGCCTGAGCGATCGGATAAGGCCTGTGGAGTACTCCGAGCGCTACAGGGTCCTCCCCCAGGTGGATCTGGTGATATCCGCCACCGCGTCCCCCCACCTGGTGCTAAGGGCCAGCGAGTTCCCCAGGTTGCCCGGGGACCTCTTCGTGGTGGACCTCGCCGTCCCCAGGGACGTGGAGGAGGAGGTCTCGAGCCTGGAGGGGGTGCACCTGTTCACCCTCGAGGACCTGAGGGGCTTCGGGCTTCGGGAGGAGGAGAGGGAGGAGCTCGAAAGGGTCAGGGGCTTCGTGCGCGACAGGGCCTTGAGCTTTCACTCCTGGCTCTGCGCCCTGGAGGTGGAGGACCTGGCCAGGGCCATATCCTCCAAGGTGGAGGGGCTCTCCGAGATGGCCGTGAGGCACCTCTCCAGGAGGGGGGAGATGTCGAGGCATCAGCTCCTTTCCGCCAGGAGGGCGGTGGAGGCGGCCCTGAGGAGGGCCTTCGAGCCGGCCCTGTGCAGGCTCAGGGGGATGGACGGGAGCAGGAGAGGGGAGGCCATAGCTCTGTTGAGGGAGCTCTTCGAGCTCAGGGGGGTCGAGGATGACGCCCATGTGCCCTCTGATGGTGGACCTTAGGGGGAAGAGGGTCCTCCTGGTGGGAGGGGGCAAAGCGGCCTCCCTCAAGGCCCGATTCTTCTCCCGCTTCGGGGCCTCCCTGAGGGTGGTGGCCCCCGAGGTGCTCCCCGAGCTCGAGGCCCTGGGCCCCGAGGAGGTGAGGAGGAGGCCCTTCCTGGAGGAGGACCTGGAGGGGGTCTTCCTGGCGGTCGCGGCGAGCTCCGACCCGAGGGTCAACGCCCGGGTGGTCGAGCTCTGCCGGAGGAGGGGGATCCTCTGCTGCGCCTCCGGTGGTGGCCCCACCGAGGTGGCCGTCCCCTCTGCGGTGGTGAGGGGGCCTCTGGTGGTCTCCGTCTCCACCTCGGGCCTCTCGCCCGCCCTCTCGAGGGCGATGAGGGAGCTCCTGGAGGAGCTCCTGCCCGGGGAGCTGGGGGAGAGGGTGGAGGGGCTAGGGAGGCTAAGGGTTAGGGGTCTTTCCCAGGGGGAGGGCGTGGAGGAGATCCTGGGTTGGCTCAAGGGGTGTCTTCGTGCGAAGGTTGAGGGTTGGGACCAGGGGTAGCAGGCTGGCCCTGATCCAGGCGCAGGCCGTCTGCGCGCTGCTGCAGGGCGCTTTCCCCGAGACGGAGGTGGAGGTGGTACCCATAAAGACCCAGGGGGACCTGATGCCCCACAGGCTCCTCAAGGAGATGGGGGGTAGGGGCGTCTTCGTCAAGGAGATAGAGAGGGCCCTGCTGGCGGGGGAGGTGGACCTGGCGGTCCACAGCGCCAAGGACATGCCCTCCTCCACTTCGGAGGGGCTCGAGATAGCCCTCGTCCCCAGGAGGGAGGACCCGAGGGACTGTCTCGCCTGCGGAGGACCCCTCTCTTCGGTATGGGATCTTCCCCCCATGGCCAGGGTGGGCTCCTCCAGCCCCAGGCGGAGGGTCCAGCTCCTCGGGCTGAGGGGGGACCTCCAGGTCCTCCCGGTGAGGGGCAACGTGGACAGGAGGCTGGGCAAGATGAGGGAGGGTCAGTTCGACGCCCTGCTCCTGGGGGCGGCGGGGCTTAGGAGGCTAGGCCTGGTGGGCGAGATCTCCTACGCCTTCGACGTGGACGAGATGGTCCCAGCCCCGGGGCAGGGGACCCTGGTGGTCCAGTGCAGGGCCGAGGACGAGGGTCTCCTTTCCGCGCTGAGGCCCCTTTCCCACCGGGACTCCTTCGACTCGCTGATGGCCGAGAGGGCCTTTCAGGCCTCCTTCGGAGGGGGTTGCCACGCCCCCATGGGGGTCTTCTGCCGGTTCGAGGGGGAGGAGTTCGAGATCCTGGCCTTCGCCTCCGACGAGGAGGGGAGCCAGGTCCTCAGGGAGCGGGTCAGGGGTAAGAGGGGAGAGGAGGTGGAGGTGGCGCGTGAGCTCGGGAGGGCCTTCGGCGAGAGGCTCGGCCACGTCAGGTCCTAAGGTCTTCCTGGTGGGGGCAGGGCCGGGGGACGCGAGGCTTCTGACCCTCAGGGCCGTAGAGGTCATCTCGAGGGCGGACGCGATCCTCTACGACAGGCTGGTGGACCCCTCGGTCCTGTCGCTGGCCAGGAGGGGGTGCGAGCTGGTCTACGCGGGCAAGGACCCCTCCGACGACCCGTCCCTGCAGGGGCGGATCAACGAGAGGATGCTGGAGCTCTGCCTTAGGCACCGCCTGGTGGTGAGGCTCAAGGGGGGCGATCCCTTCGTCTTCGGCAGGGGAGGGGAGGAGGCCCTCTTCCTGGCCGAGAGGGGCGTGGAGGTGGAGGTGGTGCCCGGGCTCTCCTCCGCCCTGGCGGCCCCTGCCCTCTCCGGAATACCCCTGACCCACAGGGACCTGTCCTCTTCCTTTCACGTCTTCACCGCCCGGCTCTCCGGGGGTAGGCCCAGGGAGGACTGGGACAGGATAGCCTCGCTGGAGGGGACGTTGGTCTTCCTAATGGGGGTTGGCCTCCTGGAGGAGATGGCCTCGAACCTGTTGCGCTTCGGCAAGGACCCCGACACCCCCTGTTCGGTGATATGCAGCTCCTCCACCCCCTTCGAGGAGGTGGTGGTGGGTCCCCTTCGCGAGATAGCCTCCCTGGCCAGGGAGAGGAGGCTATCACCCCCGGGGGTCCTGGTGGTCGGGGAGGTGGTCTCCCTGAGGGAGAGGGTGAAGCCCCCTCGCCGCGGACCCCTCTTCGGCGTCCTCGCCTTCCTCTTCAGGCCCCTGGGATATCCGGACGAGTTCGAGGAGAGGATCAGGGAGCTCGGGGGGAGGGCCGTCAACGTCCCCCTCCTCGAGGTCAGGAGGATCTGGCCGAACCCCGCGCTGGAGAGGGCCCTCGCGAGGGGGCTTTCCGACAGGTGGGTCGTCTTCGCCAGCGCTATGGGGGTCAGGTTCTTCGCGGAGGGATTGCTGGAGCTGGGGTCGGACCTGAGGGCCCTGGGGGGGGCCAGGGTGGCGGCCATAGGGCCCGGCACGGAGAGGGCCCTGAGGTCCTTCGGCATCGCGGCCGACCTGGTGCCCAGGAGCTACAACTCCGTCGCCCTGGGGGAGGAGATCTCCTCGGCCCCGGGGCCCTCGAGGGCCCTGCTCCTCCGCTCCTCCCTGGCCGACGAAGGGCTCAGGGCGCGCCTGGAGGGGAGGGGGTTCGAGGTGGAGCAGGTCCCCCTCTACGAGCTGGTGGAGGTGGAGTGGACCAGGAGCTGGGCCGTCGAGGCGATATCCCGAAGCGACAGGCCCTACCTGATCTTCTCCAGCGCCTCCTCGGCCAGGGCCTTCGGTTCCTTGCTCCTCGGGGGGCTTTCCCTTCCCGAGGGGAGCAGGGTCGTCTCCATAGGCCCCGCCACCAGCGCCGCCCTGAGGGAGGTGGGGCTTTCGCCCCACCTGGAGGCCTCGACCTCCACGTTCGACGGACTTCTGGAGGTGCTCATCGAGGATGTGGAGCAGGAGAAGACCAAGGAGGCTTAGGCTAAATCAGACGATAAGGGACCTGGCGGCGGAGACCGCCCTCCTCCCCGACGACCTGGTGGCTCCCCTCTTCGTGGTGGAGGGGAAGGGGGTCAGGGAGCCGATACCCTCCATGCCGGGGGTCTTCCACCTCTCGGCGGACGAGCTCCCCAGGGAGGCGGAGTACCTCCTCTCCCTGGGGGTCAGGGCGGTCTTGCTCTTCGGCGTCCCGGACGATTCGCTCAAGGACGCCGAGGGGAGCTACGCCTGGCGCGAGGACGGTCTGGTCCAGCGGGCGGTGAGGGAGCTCAAGGCGCGCCTCCCGGAGGTCTGGCTCATCACGGACGTGTGCCTCTGCTCCTACACCGAACACGGCCACTGCGGGCTGCTCGACGATCGGGGGGCGATAGACGACGAGAGGACCTGCGAGGTCCTCTCCGAGGTGGCCCTGAGCCACGCGGCGGCGGGGGCCGACATGGTGGCACCCTCCGACATGATGGACGGTCGGGTGGGCTTCATAAGGGACAGGCTCGACGAGGCCGGCTTCGGGCGGGTGGGGATAATGGCCTACAGCGCCAAGTACGCCTCTTGCCTCTACGGCCCCTTCCGCGAGGCCGCCCACTCGGCCCCTCGCTTCGGGGACAGGAGGTCCTACCAGATGGACCCCCGGAACGCCAGGGAGGCGCTGGTGGAGGTGGCCCTGGACGTGGAGGAGGGGGCCGACGTGGTGATGGTCAAGCCAGCCCTGTTCTACCTGGACGTGGTGAGGGCCGTTAGGGAGCGCTTCGACCTGCCCCTGGCCGCCTACTCGGTGAGCGGCGAGTACGCCATGGTGAAGAGGGCGATAGAGGGGGGGCTTATGCCCAGGGCGGCGATCCTGGAGCTTTTGACCTCCGTGAGGAGGGCGGGCGCGGACCTGGTCATCACCTACTTCGCCGCCGAGGCGGCCTCCATGCTCAGGGAGGGATGGAGATGAGCTACCGGGATCTTCTGAGGAGGGCCAGGTCCCTCTTCCCCGGAGGGGTCAACAGCCCGGTCAGGGCCTTCGGGGCGGTGGGATCTGACCCCATTTTCGTGGAGAGGGGAAAGGGGGCCTGGGTCTTCGACGTGGAGGGAAGGCCCTTCGTGGACTACGTGATGTCCTGGGGGGCGTTGATCTTCGGGCACGCCCCTGACTTCCTGGTGGAGGCCGCCTGCGAGGCGGCCGGTAGGGGGACGAGCTTCGGGCTCTGCAGCCCCCTGGAGGTGGAGATGGCGGAGCTCATCAGGGAGGCCATACCCTCCCTGGAGGTCATGCGCTTCACCAGCTCGGGGACGGAGGCGGTGATGAGCGCCGTAAGGCTCGCCAGGGCCTGCACCGGGAGGAGGAAGGTGGTCAAGTTCGAGGGATGCTACCACGGCCACAGCGACTCGCTCCTGGTGAGGGCGGGGTCCGGGGCCATGACCTTCGGGGTGCCCACCAGCCCCGGGGTCCTCGAGGAGCTCGCCTCCCACACGGTGTGCTGCGCCTACAACGACCTGGGGTCGGTGGAGAGGGCCTTCGAGCTCTTCGGCGACGACGTGGCCGCCGTGCTGGTGGAGCCCGTGGCGGGCAACATGGGGCTGGTCGAGCCCAGGCCGGGCTTCCTGGAGGGGCTCAGGGAGCTCTGCTCCAGGAGGGGGGCGCTCTTGATCTTCGACGAGGTGATAACGGGCTTCAGGTTCCGCTACGGGGGATACCAGGGGCTTTGCGGGGTGGAGCCAGACCTGACCTGCCTGGGCAAGATCGTGGGCGGGGGGATGCCCTTCGCGGTCTACGGCGGCAGAGCCGACCTCATGAGGCACCTATCCCCTGAGGGACCGGTCTACCAGGCGGGGACGCTCTCGGGGAACCCCATGGCCCTCTCCCTCGGGATAGCGGTCCTCAGGAGGCTTAAAGGGAGCAGGGCCTACGAGGAGCTGGAGGAGAAGGGGTCTCGCCTGGAGGAGGCCGTCAGGAGGGCTGCCTCCAGAGCCGGGGTGGAGGTGACGGTCAACCGCCTGGGGAGCGCCATGACCGTCTTCTTCGCCAGCCCCCCCGTGGAGGACCTGGAGGACGTGAGGAGGTCGGACGCCTCCCTCTACGGGGCCTTCTTCAGGGGTATGCTCAGGAGGGGGGTGCTCTTCCCGCCCTCCCAGTTCGAGTGCGCCTTCGTCTCCCTCGCCCACGGCGAGGAGGAGCTGTCGATCACCGAGAGGGCCCTGGAGGAGACCTTCGATGAGATCCGCTCTGGTGCTGGTTAGTTTCGGCACCTCCGACCTGGAGGCCTTGAGCTCCTGTCTTGAGCCCGTCGAGAGGGCTCTTTCGGCGGACTTCGACGGCCCCGCCTTCAGGGCCTTCACCTCGAGGGGGGTGAGGGCGAAGCTCTCGGCGATGGGGCTGGAGGTGGACGGGGTGGAGGAGGCCCTAGGGAGGTGCCGGGGGCTGGGCTTCGAGGAGGTCTTCGTCCAGCCGCTCCACCTGATAGCGGGGGAGGAGTTCTCGAGGAAGGTGGTCTCCCCCTGCAGGGAGATGGCGGGCCTCTTCAGGAGGATCGGTGTGGGCCTTCCCCTCCTGTGCGGGCCCAAAGCCCTGGAGGAGGTGGCCCTCGCGGTGGCGGGCGAGGCCAGGGGTGACCTGCCCCTGATCCTGGCCGTCCACGGGGCCAGGAGGCCCTACAACCTGGCCTACCTGGCCCTGGAGGAGAGGCTAAAGGGGCTTGGGCTTTACGCCAAGGCGGCGGCGGTGGAGGGGGAGCCCACCTTCGAGGAGGCCTTGGGTTGGCTCGAAGCCCTTCGTCCGCGAAGGGTGGAGCTCTTCCCCTTCTTCCTGGCGAGCGGGGTCCACGTGAAGGAGGACCTGCTGGGGGAGGAGGGCTCCTGGAGGGAGAGGCTCGAGGGGCTGGGCTTTGGGGTGGAGG
>CAYRKT010000029.1:0-17289 GCA_964425005.1 uncultured Synergistia bacterium | reverse complement strand
GTGGGACTTCGGGTGGGGCGTTCTTTCTGCAAGCCAGCGGAGGGAGGTGCTTTAGGGGATGAGGAAGTTTTTGGCGGTGATTTTGGCCTTGGCCTTTTCGGTGGGGGTCTTCGGCCTGGCCCTGGCGGCCGAGGACAGGCACACCCCCAGGGACGCGGTGGCCAGGAGGGCGATGGTGGCCTCCGCCAAGAGGGAGGCCACCCTGGCGGGATTGGAGATACTCAGGAAGGGCGGGAACGCGGTGGACGCGGCGGTGGCGGTGGCCCTGGCCCTCAACGTGACGGAGCCCAACGCCTCCGGCCTGGGGGGCGGCGGCTTCATGCTGATACGCCTCAAGGACGGCGAGGTGGTGGCCTTCGACTACAGGGAGACGGCGCCCGCTTCTTCCACGAAGGACATGTTCGCCTCCGACCGGGCCAAGCAGGAGAAGTGGAGCGTCCTAGGGGGAAAGGCGGTGGCCGTGCCGGGGCTTCTGGCGGGGCTTCAGGCGGTTCTCGAGAGGTATGGGACGATGACCATGGCCCAGGTGGCCGAGCCGGCGATAAGGCTCGCCGAGGAGGGATTCGTGGTCACCCAGAACCTGGCCAACATAATAAAGGACAACTACGAGAAGCTCGCCAGGTACAACGACCCGGCTAAGCTTCCCTTCTTCAAGGACGGCGTCCCCCTGGCGGCGGGCGATCGCTGCGTCCAGCCCCAGCTCGCCAGGGCCCTCAGGCTCATAGCCGAGAAGGGGGCTGACGCCCTCTACAGGGGGCCCATAGGCCAGGCCATAGTGGAGGCGGTCAACAGGCACGGCGGCTCCATGACCATGGAGGACTTGGGAAGGTACCAGGTGAAGATGAGGAAGCCCGTGGAGGGCACCTACAGGGGTTACAGGATCTTCTCCATGGCCCCTCCCTCCTCGGGCGGGATCGCGGTGATCCAGATCCTGAACGTCCTCGAGAACTTCCCGCTCAGCAGCTGGGGCTTCGGCACCCCCAGGACCATCCACCACATGGCCGAGGCCTTCAGGCTCGCCTTCGCCGACAGGGCCCGTTACATGGCCGATCCTGACTTCGTGAAAGTGCCCGTGGAGGGGCTCACCTCCAAGGCCTACGCCGCGGAGAGGGCTAAGATGATAGACCCGGTGAGCCCCAGGGGCGAGTACCCCTTCGGCGAGCCGCTCAAGTACCAGAGCAGCTCCACCACCCACACCTCCATAGTCGACCAGCAGGGCAACATGGTGGCCTTCACCCACACCATAAACTACTTCTTCGGCTCCGGCATATGGGAGCCCACCTGGGGCATAGTGCTCAACAACGAGATGGACGACTTCTCCCCCGACCCCAGGAGCGTCAACGCCCCCGAGCCCGGAAAGAGGCCGCTCTCCTCCATGAGCCCCACCTTAGTGCTCGACCCGGAGGGGGATCCCTTCATGGTGGTGGGCACCCCAGGGGCCACCAGGATCATCACCACCATAGTCCAGGTGATATCCAACGTCGTCGACTTCGGCATGGGGATGGACCAGGCCATAGAGGCCCCGCGGTTCGCCTCCTTCTCCTCGGCGGGGAAGCCCACCCCGCTCTTCCTGGAGAAGCGCTTCCCCCAGAGCCTGGTGGACCTCATGAAGGTGAGGGGCTACAGCGTGGAGGTTAGGGGCGACTACGATCCCTACTTCGGCGCTGCCCAGGGGGTCCTCTTCGACAAGTCCCGCGGCCTCATGTTCGGCGGGGCTGACTCCAGGAGGGATGGCTACGCCGAGGGCTTCTGAAGGGCCTCTCTACTCGGGGGCTGAGGGGAGGGCCTCCGGCCCCCGCAGGGTCCTGGTTAACGGGACCCGGGGGAAGTCCACCGTGACGCTGTCGATCGCCCATCTCCTTCGGGAGATGGGCTTTTCGGTGTCGTCCAAGGTCACGGGCGTCCTGCCCCTGGTGGAGGACGGTCGAGGCGGACTTGAGCTCTGCAGGTTCTCCGGAAGGGGTTCCGTGGGCGAGGCGCTCTTTTGGCTCTCCTCTGCTTCGGGCCTGGACTTCTGCGTGCTCGAGTGCAACGCCGTCTCGCCCTCGTCCCAGCGGGACATCCTCTCGATCTACCGACCAGAGGCCCTGGTCTACACCAACTTCCTGCCGGACCATCAGGAGGAGTGGGGATCCTCCCCGGAGGCCCCCTTCGCCGCCATGGCATGGCCTCTTCTGGCCGGAACCTTTAAGCCCTCGACCCTCGTGCTGGGCCCCTCGGTGGAGGATCGCTTCCTGGAGGCCCTGAGGCCCCTCGGGGCCGTGCGGGTCCCCCCCAGACCAGGGGAGGGCCACGAGGAGGAGAACGCTCGCCTGTCGGCCTGGGCGGTCTCGCTGTTCCTGGGCCTTCCCCTGCCGCCTCCCCTCGAGCTGGTGGAGATGGCCAGGGGCTTCGGGTGGAACCCCGGGGACGTGAGGGAGATCTTCGCGGACGGCAAGAGGGTCGTCCTCGCCCTCTCCGCCAACGACCCCAAAAGCGCCCTGAGGATAGCCTCCTCCAGGGGGATAGATCCTGCCAGGAGCGCCCTGGTCTACGTCCATCGCTTCGACAGGCCCATGAGGCTCTCTGCCTTCGAGCGGGAGGTCTTCGATCTGGGCTGGTCGAGCCTCCGCCTCATAGGGGACCTTCCGCCCCTCAGGAGGGTTCGCCAGTACCGGCCGGGCGGTCTCTTGAGGGTAGTATCCTCCCTGGAGGAGAGGACGGTCTTCTGCTGCGGCAACGTGCGGCCCGTGCTGGACGAGCTGGCCTCCCTGGGGCTCCTTTAGGGGCGTTCGTCCTCTCCCCAGGCGGTCTCTTTGTAGTAAAATAGCCCTGAGGAGTGAGGAGGTGTTCCCGTCTTGGAGAGGGTGGAGGAGCTCGGGGCGAGGGTCCTGGGCAAAGAGCTGGTCAGGCTCGATTCCCTCATGTACTTCCTGCGGAGGCTTCAGCGCATGCGCGCGGAGGAGATGGTCCCATACCTCAGGGAGAACCTCCCTCCTCTCCTCGGGGTCGACGGGGTCTCCCTCTACGTGGCCGACGAGGAGCACCTGGGCTTCTTCCGGTTGATATGGGACGGGAGCGTGGTGGTGGACCTGTCCACCTTCTTCACCTTCATATCGCGCTACCTGGAGAGGCACGCGGGGACGATACTCCTACCCGCCTCGGTGGGGGAGCTGGCCGACTGGGGTAGGTCAGCTCGCGGGGGGGAGCACCCCAGGGTGCTTTTGCCGCCGCTGGAGGAGGGGGTTAGATCCCCCTCCCTCACGGTCGTGCTTCGGTCCAACGGCGATCTCCCTGCGATCATGGAGCTCCGAAAGGCCGATGGGATCTTCAGTCCCTCGATGGTGGACTGGGTGGACCTGGCCCAGGGGTGCGTGGCCTCGATAATCTCCTCCAAGCTCAGGCTCGAGCGGATAGAGAACCTCTACATGAGGGACTTCCTCACCGGCATATACAACCGCCGCTTCTTCGCCGATTTCTACCGCAAGCAGTTCGAGAGGTACCTTCGCTACGGGGAGGTCTTCTCGGTGGCCATGATGGACATCGACGACTTCAAGGGGGTGAACGACAGCTACGGGCACATCTTCGGGGACTTCGTCCTCAAGAGGTTGGCCCAGGCGCTTCAGAACGGGATCAGGGCCAGCGACCTGGTGGCCCGCTACGGAGGGGAGGAGTTCTCCTTCGTCTTCTCCAACACCCCCTCCCGGGAGGCCCTTTTAGTCTGCGATAGGCTGGTCAGGGCGGTGGAGTCGCTGGAGTTCGAGGTGGGTGGGGCCAGGGTTCCGGTCACCGTGTCCTGCGGGGTGTTCGGCATGGACCAGGAGTGCGTGCTCGAGCCCTTCGAGGCCCTGGACAGGGCGGATGCCGCCCTCTACGAGGCGAAGAGGGCTGGGAAGAACAGGGCCGTGCTCTGGAGGCCCGGCATGAAGACGCCCTTCTCCAGAGGGGAGAGGTGATGGGTTTGGGCCTTTCGGGACACAGGAGGGCGGGGCTGAAGGGGCTTCCGACCCTTCCGGAGGTGGCGATAAGGATACTCAAGCTGGTGGACGACCCCAGGACCACCGTCAAGGACGTGGTCAGGGCGATAGAGAGCGACGCCTCCCTGGTGGCGCAGCTCCTGAAGCTGGTCAACTCCCCCCTCTACGGCTTCAGGTCCCAGATAACCTCGGTCGAGAGGGCCATCCTGCTGGTGGGGTTTTACAGCGTCAGAAACCTGGCCCTGGGGATATCGGTGCTCAACGCCTTCAGGGGCAGGATGAGCCGGGAGCTCAAGGGGTTGTGGCGGCACTCCATAGAGGTGGGGTGTGTGGCCAAGGTGCTCTGCGAGGCCTTCCCATTGCCTTTGACGGCCGTGGAGCTCTCCTCCTCCGACGTCTTCACCTGGGGGCTCTTGCACGACGTGGGGAGGATCGCGCTCTGCTACCTCCACGGGGACGGCTACGTCGGCTCCGTGCTCTCGGGGGAGGAGCTGGACCTGACGGAGGGGATGGAGAAGGAGAGGTCCCTCTACGGGACGGACCACGCCGAATTGGGGGCTACCCTGCTCGAGGAGTGGGCGCTTCCCGCTCATGCCTCCCGCGTGGTCAGGGCACACCACCTCGAGCCCGCCCCGGGGGTGGACGTCCTCTCCGCCCTGCACCTCTATCTGTACCTGGGGGAGGGGCTTTCCCACTGCGCCAGAGGGGTGAGATCCCCCGAGGAGCTCGAGGATAGGCTCAAGCTCGTCCCCTGCAGGGAGATCTCCATAGGTAAGCTGGGGTTGTTCTCCGACCCGGGCCTGCTCTTCAGCTCCTTAAGTCGCGGCTTCTCGGAGGCCGAGGGGCTTCTGTCGGTCTGGGGGTAGGGGTCTTGGAGGACTCCAGGGTGGGGCGCAGGGTTAGGGACCTTCGCCGCAGGCTCGGGCTCACCCAGAAGGAGCTGGCCGAACGCTGTGGGCTTTCCCCCGTATACGTGCAGTTCATAGAGAGCGGCAAGCGGCATCCCTCCCTGAAGGCGCTGTCTCGCATAGCCGAGGCCCTGGGGGTGGAGCTGGACGACCTCTTCGTGGACGAGGACATGTCCAGGGTGGAGGTGACGGAGATCTTCTCCCCCCATTCCCCCCTGAGGCTATGGTACAGGGGAAGGAAGCTCTCCCCCCGCCAGAAGGAGGTCTTGAGGGAGCTCATAGAGAGGACGCTGGAGGAGTGGAGGGATGACGAGGGGCGCTAGGATGTCGCCTGAGGATCTCAAGTCTCTGCTGGTGGGGAGGGAGGAGCGGGAGATCGTCCTCGCCCTGGAGGAGCTCCTGGGGGTGAGGCTTGAGGTGAAGAGGTGCTCCCTTCCGGAGGAGATCCCCGGCTTCCTGATGGCCGTGGGGGGAAGGGCCAGGATCTTCATCTCGGAGGGTCTGGAGCCGCTGGACCAGCGCTTCGTCCTGGCCCACGAGCTCTTCCACCTGGTCTTCCACCCCGCGGGCGTCCACTTCTGGGACGAGATGTCCCTCTTCCCGAGGGGCTCCTTCGAGGAGGAGGCCGACTCCTTCGCCCTCTCGGTGGTCTCCGAGGAGATATGCCTGGGGATGTGGGATTGAGGGCGAAGGAGCTGAACGGAAACCTCTTCGCCGTCTGCGCCTCGGGCCTTCAGGGGAGGCGCCTGCTGGAGGAGCTCCTCGCTGGACTGGGCCCCAGGGCCTCCTCCAGGAGGCGTGTCGAGGGCTTCGAGGTGTCCTGGGAGTTCGTCCTCTCCTTCTGGTCCACCCCCTCCCTCTTTGGGTCCAGCGAGGTCCTGGTGGTGGAGGGGGCTCACGCCCTCGGCAGGATGCCGGAGGAGGTGGCCTCGGACTTCGAGCGCCTGAGGCCCGGCGGCAACCCGGTGGTCCTGGTCTCGGAGAGGCCCCTCTCCTCCTACGCGGGCCCCCTGGCCTCCGGGCTCTTCGTGGAGCTCGAAGGGGGGGCGCTGGAGGAGCCCCCCTGGTGGAGGTTCCCCGAGGAGGTCGAGGCCCGTTTCAGGTCCCGCGGGGTCGAGGTCAGCCCCGGGGCGCTGGAGCTGTTGTGCCTCGGATACGAGAGCTGGGGCGAGCTGGAGTCCGAGGTGAGGAAGTTGCTGCTGGCCTGCGAGCTCCTGGGGCTATCGAGGGTGGACGAGGAGCTGGTCCTGGACCTCTGTCCCCTGGGCGCGGGAAGGGCTCTCTGGTGCTCCCTGGAGGGGGTCCTGAGGGGGGATCTCGGGCTCTTCCTCAGGAGGTGGGACGAGCTTCGCCTGAGCTCCGATCCCATGGAGCTTTTAAACCAGATCTACTCGCGGGTGAGGCCCCTCTATCACTTCGCCCGCCTCGGAGAAGAGGAGGTCCTGGAGAAGCTCTGCTCCGGGAAGCTCCACGCCAGGCAGGTGAGGGAGGCCTCCAGGGCCAGGGGGGCTCTCGAGAGGGCCAGGGGCCTGCTCCTCTCTCTGGCCCTGCTCTCGGCCAGGTACAAGATGGGGCTATCCTTCGACCCCAGGGAGCTGGAGCTGGCGCTCCTTCGGGCGCTGGGGGTCGGCGCGGGGCAAATAATCAAATAAAAAGATCATAATTTGCTTGACTTTATTGTGCCTTTGGTGTAGGCTTTTCTCGGCGGGGTCTTGCGCCGGGTGGCGGAGTTTCGAGAAAGCCACATCTTCGCGAGGAGATGTGGCTTTCTCTTTTTGTGGGCTATGCCCCGGGGGTAAAGACGAGTTCTAGAGGGGGTGCTGTGAGATGGGTAAGTTCGTGTTGGCCTTGGACGAGGGGACGACGAGCGCTAGGGCTATAGTCTTCGACAGGGAGAGCAACGTCCTGGGGGTGGGGCAGTACGAGTTCCCTCAGTACTATCCCAGGCCCGGCTGGGTGGAGCACAACCCGGAGGAGATATGGCACGCCCAGGTCAGGGCCTACCACGCCGCTATGGAGAAGGCCAGGGTTGAGCCGAAGGACGTGGCGGCCGTAGGGGTGACCAACCAGAGGGAGACCACCATACTCTGGGAGAAGGACACGGGCAAGCCGATCCACAACGCCATAGTGTGGCAGTGCAGGCGCACCGCCGACATGGTCGAGGGCCTGAGGAAGGACTACTACGAGGCCATAAAGGAGAAGACCGGGCTTGTGCCCGACTCCTACTTCTCCGGCCCGAAGGTGAAGTGGATACTGGACAACGTCCCGGGGGCGAGGGAGAAGGCGGAAAGAGGTGAGATCCTCTTCGGGACGGTGGACACCTACCTGATGTGGAAGCTGAGCGACGGCAAGGTCCACGCCATAGACTACTCCAACGCCTCCAGGACCATGCTCTTCAACATAAAGACCCTGGACTGGGACGAGGAGATCTTGAAGGTGCTCGGGATCCCCAGGGCCATCCTGCCCAAGCCGATGCCCTCCAGCGAGGTCTACGGCTACACCAGCAAGCACGTCTTCGGCGCCGAGGTCCCGATATCGGGCGACGCGGGCGATCAGCAGGCGGCCCTCTTCGGTCAGGCCTGCTTCAAGCCGGGTATGGTCAAGAACACCTACGGCACCGGCTGTTTCATGCTCATGAACACCGGCGAGAGGCCCTACAAGTCCGAGGGGCTTCTGACCACCATAGCGTGGGGCTTGAGGGGCAGGGTGGAGTACGCCCTGGAGGGCAGCATCTTCATAACGGGCGCGGCCGTCCAGTGGCTCAGGGACTCCCTGAAGCTCATAGAGGTCTCCCCCGAGGTGGAGCCCCTGGCGGCCTCGCTGGGCTCCAACGAGGGAGTCTACTTCGTGCCAGCCTTCGTGGGCCTGGGTGCTCCCTACTGGGATCAGTACGCCAGGGGCCTGGTGATAGGGATAACCCGAGGCACCAGGAGGGCTCACTTCGCCAGGGCGGTGCTCGAGTCGATGGCCTACTTCACCAAGGACGTGCTGGTGGAGATGGAGAAGGACAGCGGCATAAAGGTGGCCGAGCTTCGGGTGGACGGCGGGGCCTGCAACAACAACTTCCTCATGCAGTTCCAGTCCGACATCCTGGGGGTCGACGTGGTGAGGCCCGTGATACAGGAGACCACGGCGCTGGGCGCTGCGTACCTCGCCGGCCTCGCGGTGGGCTACTGGTCCAGCGAGGAGGAGATCGCGAAGATGTGGAAGGTGGACAGGGACTTCTCGCCCAGGATGGATGGGGCCACCAGGGAGAGGCTGTACGGCGCCTGGAAGGAGGCGGTGAAGCGCTCTCTGGGTTGGGCCAGGGTGCTGAAGGACCTGGGCTGGGAGGTGTAGGTGGCGATATCCATGGGCGCACGCGCTGGAGGTAGCTTACCCGTAAGGGTCGCGATAGTTGGGGCCGGGGTGGTGGGGGCCGCCATAGCCCGGCTCCTCACGAGGTACGAGGGGTTCGAGGTTCACCTGTTCGAGAGGAACGCCGACGTGGGCTGGGGGGCCAGCAAGGCCAACAGCGCTCTCCTGCACCCTGGACACGCTGAGGACCCCAGGAGGTTCCCCCTGAGGGCCAGGCTTTGCGCGCGGGGAAACAGGCTGTGGCACCTCTGGGCTGAGGAGCTGG
Source organism: uncultured Synergistia bacterium (assembly GCA_964425005.1). GTDB lineage: Bacteria > Synergistota > Synergistia > CAYRKT01 > CAYRKT01 > CAYRKT01. Next base: position 8,803 of record CAYRKT010000029.1, on the reverse strand, counting down.
ACGTGCCCACCCGGTGGCCTGGGGAGCTCATGCTCGCCTTCAGCGAGGAGGAGTCTCGCTCCGTGTTCGGGGAGTACCTGGAGAGGGCCATCTCCAACGGCGTTCCCGGGGTGAGGGTGGTGGGGAAAGAGGAGCTGAAAGCCCTTGAGCCCAACGTCAACCCCTCGGCGGTGGGAGCCCTCTGGGCTCCCACCGCCGGCGTGATAGCCCCCTGGGAGGCCACCATAGCCCTGGTGGAGAACGCCGTCGAGAACGGGGCCTCGTTGCACGCCGAGACGGAGGTCAGGAGGGTCGTCGTGGAGGGCGGCAGGGTCCGGGGGATCGACACCTCCGAGGGCTTCTTCGAGGCGGAGGTCGTGGTGAACGCCGCGGGCATACACGCCGACTCGATATCCAGGAGCGCAGGGGTGGATTTCGAGCTGAGGCCCAGGAGGGGAGAGTACTACATATTCGAGGAGGACGCCTACCCCAAGGTGAGGAGGATCCTGCACCCCACGCCTACCCCTAAGACCAAGGGGGTTTACGCCTCCGTCACGGTGGAGGGGAACCTGCTGATAGGCCCAAACGCCGAGGACCTACCCCCCTGGGCCAAGGAGGAGCTCTCTACCAGCAGGTCCGGCCTGGACTTCGTCTGGGAGGAGGCCAGCAGGCTGGTGGCCGAGCTTCCGCCCAGGAGCAGGGTGGTCAAGACCTTCGCCGGCATAAGGCCGGAGCCGCCGGGGAGCCAGTGGGTCCTGGAGGCCTACGACGACCCGTGGGGTTTCGTGAACGCGGCTGGGATGAGGTCTCCTGCCCTCACGGCTGCGCCCGCCATAGCCGAGCACGTGGTGGAGGAGTTCATGGGCGGGCGCTACGGGTTCGAGCTCAGGGAGAGGGCCTCCTGGAACCCCAGGAGGGAGGGCATCCGAAGGCTCAAGGAGATGGGGGAGGCGGAGAGGGAGAGGGCCATAGGGGAGAACCCCCTCTACGGCAACGTGATCTGCATGTGCAAGGAGGTCAGCGAGGCCGAGATAGCGGAAGCGGTGAGGAGGATGAGGAGGATAGGCCTGAAGACGGTGACCCTGGACGGGGTGAAGTTCAGGACGCTCTCCACCTTCGGCTGGTGCCAGGGTTCCTTCTGCCGTGTCAGGGTGGCCAGGATAGTGTCTGGGCTCCTTGGCATACCCCACTGGTCGGTGGCCTTCAGGGACGGGGAAGTGACGTACGGGGTGGGGGATGTGAAGGTGCTCCTCTCCGGGTCGAAGGGGGATGGGTCCTCATGATTAGGGGGCGCAGGAGGGATCTCCTGGTGATAGGGGGTGGGCCTGCGGGTCTGGCCGCCGCCATAAAGGGGAGGGAGCTCGGGCTTGACGTGCTGCTCCTGGAGAACAGGGAGATCCTGGGGGGCATTCCCCTTCAGTGCGTCCATCCCGGCTTTGGCCTGCACTACTTCGGGGAGGACCTCACCGGGACGGAGTTCATCCAGAGGTTCGTGGACAAGTTCGAGAGGATGGGCATAGAGTGCGTTCTGGGAGGGCACCTGTCCTCCATGTCCCTCGTCTCGGACCTGGAGAAGGAGGTGAAGGTGATCACCTCCAGGGGGATTTTGAGCCTCAGGGCCACGGCGGTGGTCTACGCCACCGGCGCCAGGGAGAGGCACCTCCACGAGATAGGGGTGGCCGGCAGCAGGGCGCCTGGGGTCTTCACCGCCGGGGAGGCCCAGACCATGATGGACATATACGGCATCATGCCCGGCCGCGAGGTGGTCATAGTCGGCTCGGGGGACGTGGGGCTGATAATGGCCAGGCGCTTCGCCCTGGAGGGGGCCTCTGTCAGGGCCGTGGTGGAGCTCATGCCCTACCCCGGTGGTCTGACCAGGAACGTGGCGCAGTGCCTGGAGGACTTCGGCATACCCCTCTACCTGAGCCACGCGGTGGTGGCGGTCGAGGGGAGCAAGAGGGTGGAGAGGGTCAGGATCGCCAGTGTGGGGGAGGACCTGAAACCCCTTCCGGGCACCGAGAGGGAGATAGGTTGCGACACGCTGGTGGTGGCGGCCGGGCTGGTCCCCTACATAAAGGTCCTGGAGGGGCTCGGGGTGATCAGGGACGAGTCCACCAGGGGGCCGGTGGTCAACGACCTCCTGGAGACCAGCGTGCCGGGCGTCTTCGTGGCGGGAAACGCCATGGCGATAAACGACCTGGTGGACCACGTGGTGGAGCAGGGCGAGAGGGCCGCCCTGGGGGCCTTCGAGTTCGCCAGCAGAGGGGGCATTTCCACCAGGCGCTGGCGCGTTCTGGCCAAGGGGGCCAACGTGAGGATCCTGGTCCCCCACATGGTGAGCGGGGAGGAGGACGTCACCGTCTACGCCCGGGTCTCGAGGCCGATCAGGAGGGCGAGGGTAGTCTTCCCGGAGATCGGCAAGGAGTTGAGGCTTCCCGTGGCGAGGCCCGCCGAGATGGTCTCGGTGAGGCTCAGGAGGGAGGAGATAGATAGGGCGGGGGATCGGATAACGATGGAGGTGCTGGAGGATGGGCGAGGTTAAGGTCTACCGGATGACCTGCATCGTGTGCCCGGTCGGGTGCGAGATGGAGGCCCAGGCCTGGAGCGAGACGGGCGAGGTCATCTTCTTGACGGGGAACAGGTGTCCCAAGGGCAAGGAGTACGCGGAGAGGGAGATCCGCTCTCCGAGGCGGGTGGTCATGTCGGTTCTGGAGGTGGAGGGCGGGGAGCTTCCCACCGTCTCCGTCAAGACGGACAGGCCCGTCCCCAAGGAGCTCATCTCCAGGGTGATGGAGGAGATATCCCACCTGAGGCTTAAGGCGCCGGTGGAGGTGGGCCAGGTCGTCGTCCGCGACGTCGCGGGGAGCGGAGCCGACCTGGTGGCCACCAGGCGCGACAGGAAGGCCGCCTGAGGTTTTGCCTCCCCTCCCCGGCGGGAGAGGGGAGGCGACTAAATCTTCCCTTTGACCCAGAGCTCCCTGGTGGTGGTGGATATGGCGTCCACCACCTTGAGTATCTTCCTGGCCTCCTGGGGGGTGGTCACCAACCCTCCTGTGATCACGTTTATGCCCAGCTCCTTGAACGTGGGGCCCACCTTCAGGGAAGCGCATCCGGGCAGTATCTCCACCATCTCCACCCCGTTGGCCTTGACCTGCTGGTAGGCCTTCTCCACCGCCTTCGAGTCGAGGGCGAAGACCCGGAGCACCAGCGGTATGCCCACCTTCCTGGCGTGGTGGTAGTTGGAGAGCTTGACGCTTATGAGGCCGTCCGCCCCTATGGACTTGAGGTACTCTATGGCGGCCCTACCCTCTGAGAGCCCCTCCACGAAGTCCAGGTGGACGAACACCCTCTTCCCGGCCTCGTGGCAGCTTTTGATCTCCTCCGGCAGCGACGTGAGGGTGGAGTTGAGGATGAACACGTTGTCGACCGGTATCTCCCTGGGATCCGAGAACTCCCAGAGGGACGCTATGATGCCCTTCAGGAAAATTCCTCTAGTAAAGCCCTGCATCTCTCCCTCACCAACCCCTTTATCTCCTCTGGACTCGAAAGGGTCAGCGCCTCCCTCGCCAGCTCGGCGAGCTCCTCGAATCTGCTTCGCCTTATCAGCTCCTTCACGGCCGGCACCAGGGGGGGACTCACGCTCAGCTCGTCCACCCCAAGCCCCACCAGCAGGGGCACCGCTTCCAGATCTCCCGCCATCTCGCCGCAGACCCCCACCCATCTGCCCATCCGATGGGCTTCCTCCACGGTCCTCTGTATTAGCCTCAGGACCGCCGGGTGCAGGTGGTCGTAGAGGTGGGACAGGGCTTCGTTCCCCCTGTCGCAGGCCAGCGCGTACTGGGTCAGATCGTTGGTCCCCACGCTGAAGAAGTCCACCCCTTTCGCCAGCAGGTCGGACGTGATGGCCGCGGAGGGGACCTCCACCATGGTCCCAACCTGCAGTCCCGGGTCGAAGGGCGCCCCCCGGGCCCTGAGCTCCTCGCGGCACTCCTCCAGGACCTCCTTCGCCCACTCGATCTCCTCCAGGGATGACACCATGGGGAACATCACCCTCACACTTCCCGCGGCCGAGGCCCTCAGGATGGCCCTAAGCTGAGCCCTGAATACCTCCGGGTGGAGCCTGCAAAGCCTTATGCCCCTAACCCCCAGGAATGGGTTTTCCTCCCTCTTCGTCGGCAGGTAGGGGAGGGGCTTGTCTCCGCCCACGTCCAGGGTTCTGACCACCACCGGTCTACCCCTCATGGCGCGGGCTATCTCGGAGTAGATGCGCGCCTGTTCCTCCTCCGAGGGCGCCTCGAGTCGGTCCACGAAGAGGAACTCCGTCCGAAGGAGTCCTATGCCGTCCGCCCCCCTCTCGAGGGCCTCGAGGGCGTCCCTGAGGCTTCCCGCGTTGGCGGCCACCTCCACCGCCCGCCCGTCGACGGTGGCGGCAAGGCCCTCGGCGAACCCGAGGGGCGCGCGAGCCCTCCTGCCCCCCAGGGCCTCTATCTCCTCACGGGTCGGGTTCACGAGAAGCCTTCCCGTCGATCCGTCCAGCGCCACGGTGGTCCCGTCTTCCACCTCGAGCAGGTCGGGGCCGAGCCCGACCACCGAGGGTATGCCCAGCGACCTGGCTATTATGGCCGCGTGGGAGGTGGGCCCCCCCCGCGAGGTGGCTATCCCGAGGACCCCCCTAACGTCTAAGGACGCCGCTTCGGAGGGCAGAAGCTCGTCGGCTATCAGCACGAACCCCTCCGGTGGGGGCTCGCCCCGCCCTTCCGACCCAGGGCTCGAGAGCGCCATCTCGAACCTCCTCCTCAGGTCCCTGAGGTCCGCCCCCCTCTCGCGCATCAGGGGGTTCGAGCTGCTCTCCATCTCTTCGGCCAGCCCCTCCAGGGCCTCCGACGCGGCTCTGGCCGCCCCCTTGCCCCTCCTTATGCCCTCCCTTATCCTTCTAAGCAGGCCCTCGTCGGACAGCACCATGGCCTGGAAGTCGAATATGGCGGCCACGCCCTCGCTCGCCCTCCCCGCGAGGCTATCCCTTAGCCTCCTGGTCTCGGCGATTACCGACTCGAGAGCCCTCTCGAACCTCCTCTCCTCCTCCTCGGGGTCCGACGTCCCCTCGATCTCAGGTCTTAGGTCCCTCCTGAGGCGCCTGGCCGGTCCCACGACGAACCCTGGGTAGACCCCCTTGCCGACCATCGAGCGGGGGCCTTCGGCGGTCTCCGCTGGGACCTTCCGGGAGGGTCCTGGCCTTTCGACCTCGCCGAAACCCCCCTCCACGAGCCCCTTGAGCTCCTCCAGGGCCCTCTCCGCGTCCTCCCCGTCCGCGTATATCCTGATGGTCTGTCCCCTCTCGGCCGTGGCCTTGAGCGCCAGCTCCAGGACGCTTTTGGCGTCCGCCGGGGGTTTCCCCTCGGACAGGTTTTTGACCCATATTCGGGCCTTGAAGCGAGAGGCCATCTGGGACAGGAGCGCCGCCGGTCTGGCGTGCAGGCCGCTCGGGTTCGTCAAGACCACGTCCACGAACCTGCCGCTCGGCTCGAGGGGCGAAGGGTTTTCCTCCTGGCCCTTGTCCAGCTTGACCCCCTCGGCGGCCCTTCTGACCTCCTCCAGGGGGAGTCCCTGGGCGGCGGCGGAGGCCGCCGCCACCGCCCCCTCCACCAGGGGCGCGCTGGACAACGCCACCCTGGACCTCATCTCCTCCGGGAGCGCCTCCACGCACATCTGGCTCGTCATGACGGCGCTTCCCAGGTCCGCCAGCACCAGCACCTCCCCCGCCGCGAGGACCTCCTCCATCGCGGCCATAACCCTGTCGAAGCTGGTCCCCAGGCTCCCGTCCTCCAGACCCCCTACGCCCTTCACGGGGACCTCTTTGCCCCCGGTCATCTGCCTGGCGAGCTCGGCCACGCCCTCCGCCAGCCTCTCGCTGTGGGATACGATCAGGATGCCGACCAAGCTCTCACTCCTCCCCTCGCCTCCTGCTGAGGGATAGCCAGAAGGCCACCCACAGGACCGGAAATAGCACGACCCCGTGCCACCTCCCGGCCACGTAGAACATGTACTCGCTCCAGACCAGGGGCACCAGGAAGAGGAGCGCCGACAGCCACGACGGAAGCCCTCTCCTGCGCAAGGAGGCCCTCACCCCTTGGACTCGGCCGTCTCCCTCATGGCCCGGAAGAGGAGATAGGAGGAGGTGGCCCCGGGATCCTGGTGCCCCACGCTCCTCTCTCCCAGGTAGCTGGCCCTGCCCTTGGTGGCCTTCATGGGGATGGTGGCCTTCATCCCCTCCTCCGCGGCCCTCTCGGCGGCCCTCAGCGCCTCGATCAGGCTGGCCCCGGAATGGATCTTCTCCTCCATGGCCCTGAGGGCCGGGGCTATGGCGTCTATCATCGTCTTCTCCCCCTCGACCGCCCTGCCCCTGCTCTTTATCCCCTCCAGGGCGGACTTGAGGGCCTGCAAAAGCTCCTCCTCGGAGATGGAGTCCTTGCCCTCGAGGGCCCTGGCGGCGCTCATGAAGGCGGTGCCGTAGAGGGGGCCGGAGGCCCCCCCTACGCTGGACACCAGCGCCATGGAACAGCCCTTGAGGATCGAGCCCACGTCCTTGTCCTTCAGGGAGTCGATGGAGGAGGTTATCTTCGAGAAGCCCCTGTCCATGTTCACGCCGTGGTCGGCGTCCCCTATGGCCGAGTCCAGCTGGGTCAGGTAGTCCCTGTTCTCCCTCAGCAGCTCGGCCGCCCTGAGGAGAAAGGCGATCACGCAGCTCCTCTCGATCCCCATGGCCTTCCCATCTCCCTCTCAGGCGCCCCACCTGAGGGCCGGGGTCCTCACCGGGTGATCCCAGAGCTCCTTGAGCTCCTCGTCCAGCTTCAGGAGGGTGATGGATACCCCCTGCATCTCCAGCGAGGTGATGTACCTCCCTATGAGCCTCCTGGATATCCTTATGCCCCTCTCCTCCAGGAGGTGGTGGAGCTTCCTGTAGACTACGTACAGCTCGATGTCGGGAGTCCCGCCCATGCTGTTGACGAAGGCGAGGACCTCGTCTCCGGCCCTGAAGGGCAGGTCCTCTATCACCGCTTTGGCCAGCATCTCCGTTATCTCGTCGGCGCTTTTGAGCTTCATCCGCTCCCGGCCCGGCTCTCCGTGGATCCCTATCCCTATCTCCATCTCGTCGTCGGCCAGCTGGAAGGTGGGCTTGCCCGCCGTGGGCACCGTGCAGGGGGTGAGGGCCATGCCCATGCTCCTGCCCCAGCCGTTCACCTTCCTGCAGAGCTCCGCGAGCCTCTTGAGGTCGTACCCCTTATCGGCTGCGGCGCCGCATATCTTCTCGGCCAGGACCGTGGTGCCCACGCCGCGCCTGCCCTGGGTGTATAGGCTGTTCTCCACGGCCACGTCGTCGTCTATGATGACGCTCTCCACCTCTATGCCCTCTCCCCTGAGCATGTCGGCGGCCATCTCGAAGTTCATGACGTCTCCGCTGTAGTTTTTCACTATGAACAGCACGCCGGCCCCTCCCTCCACCACCCTGGCCGCCTCGAACATCTGGTCGGGGGTGGGGGAGGTGAAGACCTCGCCCGGGCAGGCGGCGTCGAGCATACCCACCCCCACGAAGCCGCCGTGCATGGGCTCGTGCCCGCTTCCGCCGCCGGAGATCACCGCCACCTTGCCCTTCACCGGGGCGTCCGCCCTGTAGACGAACCTGGGCTCCAGGCTGACCCTTACCAGCTCAGGCCAGGCGAGCCCCAGGCCCTCCAGAGACTCCCTGACCACGTCCTCCGGCCTGTTTATGAGCTTCTTCATCTCACTCCCCTCCCTCGCTCTTCTCGGAGAGGTTCGAGGATATTACGGCGTCGTATACGGTCGCCCCCAGCACCGTTCCGATCAGAGGTCCGACGATGGGTGCTATTATCCAGTAGGCTCCGTCGAAGAGCCCCTTGGTCCCCACCAGTGAGCCGAAGATCCTCGGGCCGAGATCGCGGGCCGGGTTTATGGCGTATCCGCTGGGGCCGCCCAGGGAGAAGCCTATGGAGGCCACCAGTATGCCTACCATGAAGGGCCCCAGGTTAGCCTTCACCCCCAGGTTCCTGGAATCCCCTATGGCCAGGACGCCCATCATGAGCACCGCAGCGCCCACGATCTCGGCGACGGTCGCGTTCATCAGGGAGTAGCTGCCCAGAGCGCTCGCCGAGGAGGCCCCGCCCCAGAAGGCGGTCTCGAATATCGCCCCCGGCCCGGTGCACCAGACGTTGGGCATCCCAGCGGCCTTGAGCCCCTCCATGTAGACCAGGTAGACCCCCAAGGCCCCCGCGAATCCTCCCAGCACCTGGGCTATCCAGTACGGGAGCACCTTGCTCCAGGAGAAGCCCCTCTTAACCGCCAGAGCCAGGGTCACAGCCGGGTTTATGTGAGCGCCGCTCACGCCCCCTGCCACGTACACCGCCACCACCACCGCGAAGGCCCAGCCGAAGACTATGGTGGTCCAGTTGTAGGCTGGGGAAGCGAGGCGCGGCGCTAGCCCGACGTTCGCCACGACGCCGTCGCCGAGGAGGCAAAGTATCGCCGTCCCCAGGAACTCCGCCATCAGCTCGCCGCCAAGACCAGGTTTCCTCATCCCCTTACCCCCTCCCATCGCCTGAGCTTGGATTTTACAAAAGAGAAAGCCACGCTCCGCATCTGAAGCGTGGCTTTCTCTCATCTCCGCCACAGGACGATGCGCTTTTTGTTACTTAAATTTATTATTTGCCGCCCGCGTGGCATTATATCAAATCGCTCTGGCAGCAGTCAATCGGGGGATGCGCCGGATCTTCGGAGGGGGTAGAGGCCCTGGTCGTTCCCGGGGCGGGCT
>CAYRKT010000028.1:0-18594 GCA_964425005.1 uncultured Synergistia bacterium | reverse complement strand
GGCTTGAGGTGTGGGATGGCGCCAGGGGGTGTGGGTTGAGCTTCGGCTTCTCTGCGCCTTGCGTGGCGAGGAGCAGGGAGCTGGAGACGATCTCCCAGAGCGAGAGGGGGTACGAGAGGATCTACCAGGGACAGGAGCTGTCCTTTGAGGTGGAGTTGAGGGGCGATTTGGTCTGTCGGGTGGGCCTTCTGGCCCGAAGCTCGGGAGGTGAGGGTGCCGAATGACGAGGGCTTTGTTTCACCTGGTTTTGCACGGGCATCTTCCCTACGTGGTAGGGCACGGCACGTGGCCTCACGGGGAGGTCTGGCTCCAGGAAGCTGCTGCCGAGACTTACATCCCCCTGCTCCAGCTGCTGTCGGATCCGCTGATGAGGGGCCTGAAGCTCAAGCTCACCGTCAACTTTAGCCCCGTCCTCCTGGAGCAGCTCTCCCACGGGGGGTTCAGGGAGAGGCTGGGGCACTACCTGGAGGAGCAGTTGAAGCACGCCGAGAGGGAGAGGAGGGAGTACGGCGAAAGGGATCCCGTAAGGGCTGCGCTCGCCGAGTACTGGGCCAGGGTCTACAGGGGCAGGCTGGATTTCTTCGACTCTATAGGGGGCGACATAGTGGGCGCCTTCAGATCGGCCGCCTCAGAGGGCGGACTCGAGGTCATATCCTGCGCGGCCACCCACGGCTACCTTCCGCTCCTCCTCCGGGACGAGTGCGTGAGGGCTCAGGTCAAGCTGGGTCTTATGACCTCGAGGAGGCACATGGGCAGCCTGGACATAAAGGGTTTTTGGCTTCCCGAGTGCGCCTACAGGGCCTCCTACGATTGGACGCCTCCCCTGCCGGGTTATCCTGGCTCCAGGAGGGCCGGCCTCGAGATGATCCTGCGGGATGAGGGGGTCTCCTTCTCCTACGTGGAGCCCCATTTGCTCACCGGTCAACCCCTCCTGGGTCTCGTCAACTTCGGCCTATACGCCGAGGACAGGGTTTGGTTCGAGGACGAACTCAGGGAGAGGGTCCTGGAGGAGGACCTGTTTAGGGACGATCCAGCGGTGTTCAAGCCCTATTACGGCGTCTCTCCGGGCTTTCAGGACGGGATAGTGTTCGTGCTGAGGGATCCGCTCGGCACGGCCAGGGTGTGGAGCAAGGACGGCGGTTTCCCGGGGGACGGAAGGTATCTGGAGTTCCACAAGAGGGCCTTCCCAGGAGGGCATCGCTTCTGGAGGGTCACGGACAGGAGGTTGGGGTTGGGGGAGAAGGAGTACTACGATCCGGCCGCTGCCCTCCAGGCCGTGAGGGAGCACGCCAGCCTCTACTTCGAGGAGCTCAAGGTCAGGGCCAGTGCGCTTCACGCCATGGGTCTGCAGAGCGTCCTCTTCGCGGAGGTCTTCGACGCCGAGCTCTTCGGGCACTGGTGGTACGAGGGGGTAGTCTGGCTGGGCGAGCTCTTCAGGTTGATCTCCGCTGATCCCACCCTGGAGCCCGTGCTCGGCAGCGACGTCCTGTCCATCTACGACAGCCTGGAGGTGGTTCACCTCTGGGAGGGCTCGTGGGGGGCGGGCGGAGACCACCGCATATGGTTCAACAGGGAGACCCGGTGGATGTGGGAGGAGATATACAGGTGCGAGGAGCTGGCCGTGGGTAGATTAGCCCCCATCGAGCCCAGGGACGAGCTCCACGAGAGGGTCCTCAATCAGCTCTTCAGGGAGCTACTCCTGCTCGAGGCCTCCGACTGGGAGTTCCTGTTCACCACCTGGCAGGCTAGGGATTACGCGGAGATGCGGTTTTTAAAACACCTGCGCGCCTTCGACGCTCTGGCCAGGATGGCCGTAGGGCTTTCCGAAGGGGAGACCCCGTCGTCGGAGTCGATAAGGCTTCTGGAGAGGTTGGAGAGAGATGACTTCCTCTTCCCCCACCTCGACTACAGGTGGTGGAGAGGGCAGACCGATCGATGAGGGTCCTGCACGTATCCCCTGAGGTGCGTCCCCTCAACAAGGTGGGGGGTCTCGGCGACGTGGCCTTCGAGCTGCCCAAGGCCCTTGCGGAGCTCGGTGGCGCTGAGACCGCTGTCGTAGCTCCCCTCACCGGTCGAGCTGCGGAGCTCGTGGAGGTTGGTCCTCGCAGAGGGGGTCCTCTCTTCGAGCTCTGCGTCCCTCTGGACTTTCGGTGTCATAGGGTTGAGGTCCGCAGGGTCGAGTTGGAGCCCGGTCCGGAGATCTGGGCGATCTCCTCGCCCCTGCTGGACGGCAAGCCCGTGTATCCGTCCTCCGAGGCGGAGGGGCTCACCACCACCTTCCCCCTGCTCGCTCTATCGGTCCTGGAGGGGGTCTCCAGGGGAATCTGGGGCGAGGTCGATCTGATACACGTTCACGACTGGCCAGGAGCCATGGTGCCCCTCTTCGCGCGCTTTCACAGGTACTACGGTGGCCTCGAATGGCCCCCTTTCGTGCTTTCTATTCACAACATGGCGCACCAGGGTCTTTACGATCCGGGGGTTTTGGACGAGTGGCACCTCCACGGGAGGGTTTTGAGCGTGGAGGTGGGGGAATTCTGGGGCAAGTTGAACGTCCTAAAGGCGGGGATCGTCCTGTCGAGCTGCGTTCTCACCGTAAGTCCTTCCTACGCTGAGGAGATCAGGAACCCGGAGTTCGGATTCGGGCTTGACGGTGTAGCTAGAAGCGTGGGCTACAAGCTCTTTGGGATCCTAAACGGCATAGACGAGGGGTATTGGAACCCCTCCACCGATCCTCACATACCCTTCAACTACGGCCCCTCGGACCTCGAGGGGAAAAGGAGGTGCAAGGAGTTACTCCTCGAGGAGATGTCCCTTGGGCCGAGGGAGGGTCCCCTCTTCTGCGTCGTGAGCAGGGTGGTACGGCAAAAGGGCTTCGACCTCCTGGCCCAGGCTCTCCCGGAGATGCTGGCCTCGGGGGTCATGGTCTTGGTCCTCGGCTCCGGCGAGAGGGAACTCGTCGACGGCATCAGGTCGGCAGCCCGCGGGTTCGAGGATCGGTTCAAGTTGCTCGAGACCTTCGACGAAGCCCTCTCCAGGAGGATCTACGCCGGATCCGATTTCCTATTGATGCCCTCCCTCTACGAGCCCTGCGGGGTCTCACAGCTCATAGCCATGAGGTACGGGACCTTGCCGGTGGCGAGGCGCGTCGGCGGCATCAGGGACACGGTGGTGGACGTGGACGAGGGTGGGTTCGGCTTCCTATTCCAGGAGTACACGGTCCAAGCCCTCCTAGGGGCTTTCCGCAGGGCGCTTAGCTGGTACAGGGAGAGGCCGAAGGAACTGGAGCTGGCCTCCAGGAGGGCTATGACCCTCGACTTATCTTGGAGAAGAGCTGTTGACCAGTATCTTTATGTTTATAATCTTCTGAGGAGGAGGTGAGAGTTTGATATACGGTCTTCACGGAGGATACGGAAGGATACTCTCCATGGTCTTGGCTGGGGGGAAGGGGACTAGGTTGTACCCTCTGACGCGGTACAGGGCCAAGCCGGCGGTGTACTTTGCCGCCAAGTACAGGATAATCGACTTCGCCCTGTCGAACCTGGTGAACTCGGGGCTTTTCTCAGTGTACGTTCTCGTGCAGTTCAAGAGCCAATCCCTCAACGAGCACATAGAGAGGGGCTGGCAGCTGGGGGGTGCTCTGCGGGCCAGGGACATATTCATATCCACCGTTCCGCCGCAGATGTGGTTGGGCGAGGATTGGTACAGGGGGACCGCCGACGCCATCTACCAGAACATGCACCTAGTATCCACGTTCGACGCGGACAGGATAGTGATATTGGCCGCCGACCACGTCTACAAGATGGACGTGAGGCAGTTCATCGACTTCCACCTCCAGAAGGGCGCGGACGCCACCATATGCGCCACGGTGGTCCCCAGGAGCGAGGCGAGTTCCTTCGGGATCCTCCAGGTGGACGACGACTGGAGGGTGGTGGGTTTCGTGGAGAAGCCCAGCAACCCGCCGGAGATACCGGGTAGACCCGGCTTTTGCCTGGCCTCCATGGGCAACTACGTCTTCGAGCGGGAGGTCCTGGAGAGCGCGCTCATAGAGGACGCTCACGATCCATCGAGCTCCCACGACTTCGGCAAGGATATATTCCCCAAGATCCACAAACACTACAGGGTCTACGCCTACGACTTCACGTCCAACAAGATCCCCGGCGAGGACAGACCCTACTGGCGCGACGTGGGCACCATAAAGGCCTACTGGGAGGCCCACATGGACCTGCTGAGGCCAGACTGCGACCTCAACCTCTTCAACTTCCAGTGGCCGATAAGGACCGTGAGCTTCGGAGACCCTCCCGGCTACACCTATCCCTCGGGGGGCTACGACTGCAACATGGTGGCGGTCCTAAGGGCGGAGGGAAGCAGGGTTCTGGGGGCCACGGTGATGCGCTCCGTCCTCGGTCGCAACTGCCTCGTGAACCCGGGAACCATAATGGAGGAGTGCATAATCGGGAACAGGGTAGTTATAGGCGAAAAATGTAAACTAAGAAGGGTGATAGTTGATTCTAACGTCTACATACCCCCCGGCACTGTGATAGGCTACGACGCGGAGCACGACGCAAAGCACTACCACCTGGACGAGAGCGGCATAGTGGTGGTTCCGATGCCGTCTTTGTACCTCAGGTCCGAGAAGAGGTACTACTCCTACGGCTGGGAGGACATGGCCCTTTAGAGGTGAGGCCCCAGGCGGAGCGCCCGCGGGGTGGCCTCACCCCCTTGTCCCTTCAGCCCCTTAGCGCGTCAGGGTCGATTGGACCTCCTCCAGCGCGTGCCGTAGGGGGTGTCCTCGAGCCTGATGCCCATTTGTGAGAGTTTATCCCTTATGGAGTCCGCTTTCGCCCAGTTCTTCTCCTTTCTAGCCCTGTCCCTCTCCCTTATAAGCCTCTCCACCTCCACGTCCAGCTCCAGCCCTCCCTTTAGTTCCTTTAGCCCCATTATGCCCATGACCTCCTCGACGCCGAGGAGGAATGACCTGGTCATCTCCAGAAGCTGCGCCGAGGGATGGGGCTCCTGCAGGTAGGGGTTCAGCGCCTTGACCAGCTCGAAGACGGAGGCCAACGCTTCGGCGGTGTTAATATCGTCTTCCATGGCGCTCTTGAAGGAGGAGGTGACCCTCTCGATCTCCTGGACCAGCTCCCGCGGCGGTTCGACCTCCTGGGCCCTCGAAAGCCCCTCCTCCAGGCTGAGGTAGAAGTTCCTGAGCCTTCTGAGGGAGGACTCCGCTTGCCTTAAGTTGTCCTCGCTGAAGTTCAGGGGCGACCTGTAGTGGGCGGAAAGCATGAAGATCCTTATAGCAATGGGATCGTACCTCTCCATGGCCTGGCGCGCCGTCATGAAGTTGCCCAACGATTTGGACATCTTCTCCTTGTCTATCAACAGGAAGCCGTTGTGGAGCCAGTACCTGGCGAGCATCTTACCCGTGGCGGCCTCCGTCTGGGCTATCTCGTTCTCGTGATGGGGAAATATCAGGTCCTCGCCGCCGCAGTGCAGATCCAGCCCCTCCGGGGCGTAACGGAACGCCATGGCCGAGCACTCGATGTGCCAGCCCGGTCTCCCGGGGCCCCAGGGGCTGTCCCACCAGGGCTCGCCCTCCTTGTGGGCCTTCCACAGGGCGAAGTCCAGCGGGTTCCTCTTGAGGGGGTTTGGCTCCACCCTGTATCCCGCCTCCAGCTCCGATATCCGCTTCCCGGACAGCTTCCCGTAGCCCTCGAACTTGCTCACGTCGAAGTAGACGTCTCCCCCTATGACGTAGGCGAAACCCCTCTCCAGGAGCCTTTGGATGAGGGAGATCATGTCCCCTATGTGCTCGGTGGCCTTCGGGTAGACCGTGGCCCTCTTTATCCCAAGCCTGTCTGCGTCCTCGAAGTAGGCCTTTATGTAACGCTCAGCCAGCTCCTCTGGGGATGTCCCCTCCTCCCTCGCGCGGTTTATTATCTTGTCGTCCACGTCCGTGAAGTTCTGGATGTAGAGCACCTCGTATCCCTTGAACTCCAGATACCTCCGCAGGACGTCGAAGACCACGAAGGGCCTCGCGTTTCCCACGTGGAAGAAGTTGTAGACGGTGGGGCCGCAGACGTACATCTTCACCTTGCCGGGCTCAGCTGGCTCAAATCGCTCCCTTCTCCTGCCAAGGGTGTTGTATATCTCCATGGTCATCCTCCTATCCCCTGCGCCTTTGACCTATCTGTTCTATAATATCACAGGTCTCAATCCCATCGAGGTGGAACTCGAGATCGTGAAAGAGGGGTGTTCCGTCCTGGACTTGATGGGCTTCCTCGGAGGGCTCGTGGAGTTCGTCAAGGGGAAGGTGGCGGAGGTGGAAGACCGCGAGTTCGCCAGAAGGGTGGAGGGCACCTCGCCCGGAGGCGATCCGACGTTCGGGGTCGACCTGGTGGCCGAGGAGGCGGTGAGGACCTTCGTCGAGGGCAGCGACCTACCCCTCGTCTACTTGACCGAGGATCGCGGGGGAGTGGCTACCTCCTCGTGCCCGCGCTACTTGCTGGTGGTAGACCCGATAGACGGTACCAGACCGGCGGCTGCCGGCATGGGGACCTTCTGCGTGAGCGCTGCCCTGGCCCCCTACAGCGACGACGCGAGGATGAGGGACGTGACGTGCGCGGCGTTGGCGGTCTTCGGCGAGGACGTGAAGGTGATGGCGGAAAAGGGAGGGGGAGCACTGATCGAGCGGAACGGCAAAGTGCTAAAGCCCTCTCCAGCTCGCTTCGGAAAGGGCGACCCGATCTTCTGGAGCATGGGCTTCGTGGGCAGACCCTCGAGGCTGCTGGTGGAGGCGATGGGCGACCTGATAGACGAGAACTCCGTCAGGGGGGGGTTCTTCGTCTTGAACAGCGCCACCTACTCCGCCACCAGGATACTGCTTGGGGGCTTTCACGCCTGGGTGGACGTGGGTAAGAGGATATACGACGAGGTACCCGCTTCGGGGGAGCGCTTTCTAGCCCTGAGCGAGAAGCCCCTGGGGCTCTTCCCCTATGACGTAGCGGCCATCTATCTGATCTTCCGCGAGTCCAACCTGCCGTGCACCGACGCCCGCGGGCTCCCGTGGGACGATATCTCCCTGTTGGACCTGTCCTACGACAACGCCACCTCGGCCCTGCTGGCCTGTTCCGGTGAGCTCCACGAGGCTCTGCTGGCCAGGGTGGACGCCGGCGTGAGGAAACTCCAGCTCCTTGCATCCAGCCATCCCGTCTCGCTGACATGATGAGACTTCTGGACCTCGTGGGTCTCCTGCTCTGCCTTTCTCTCTACGCCGCGTTCGTCTCGGTCCGCGTGGATGTGTCCGCGTTCAGGCCCGCGCCTGGGTCTGAGGGGAGGGTCTTCGTGGTCAAGCACGGGGAAGAGGTGCCCAACGTGGCTCTTCGCCTTCGGGAGGAGGGCCTGGTCCCCTCCGAAAGGCTATTCCTCTGGTACCTGAGATGGAAGGGTCTGGATCGATCTGTGAGGGCTGGGGTCTACACCCTGCGCGGGGAGTCGGTGGAGGAGGTGGCGCTGGCGCTCACCTCGCCAGGTAGGGGGAGGTTGATGGCCGCTACTATCCTGCCGGACGACAGGGAGATCGACCTGGTGGAAAGGCTCAAGGCGATGGGGCTCGTCGATGGGGTGGAAGACTGGGAGAGGGCGTCCACGTGGGAGGGGCACAGGTTCGGGCTCCCCAAGCCCGAGAGGGCCAGGGTCTGGGGCTATCTCATGCCGGACACCTACTACCTGCCGCCTGGGGCCGGCGTGGGCTTGCTGGTGGAGATGGCCCTGTCGAACCTGGAGGGATCCCTGCGGAGGCTGGATCTGGAGCGATCCCTTCGAAGGCTCGGGATGAGCCTGGACGAGGTCATAAGGCTTGCCTCCATAGTGGAGATGGAGACCTCCGTAGAGGAGGAGAGGAGAAGGGTGGCGGGGGTTTTCGTGAACAGGCTGAGGAGAGGCATGCCTCTGCAGTCCTGTGCCACCGTGGCCTACGCCCTAGGGGTGAAGTACGGGAGGTTCTCCCTGGAGGATGTGGCGGTTCGCTCACCCTTCAACACCTACCTCGTGCCCGGTCTGCCGCCAGCCCCCATATGTAACCCCTCCCTTCGCTCGATCCTGGCGGTCCTGGACTACGAGGAGCACGACTTCCTCTTCTTCATGGCCCGCGGCGACGGCACCCATCACTTCTCCAGGACCTACGAGGAGCACCTGCGTTTCAAGGGTTCGCTTATTTCGCCGAGAAAGGACGGTAGGTAGCGCTTGGAGAAATTGTGGAGGATAAAGGCTAGAGTTCCCCAGAGGGACATATTCTACGTCTCCTGGACGATAGATTCCTACGACGGCATAGGCTTCGTCAGGACGGACGATCCCGAGGAGGGCTTCCTGTCCGTCTTCACCACCAAGGGTTTCAGGGAGGAGGTATTGGGCTTGTTGCGAGCCTTCGAGGCCGAAGGCATACCGGTGGAGGTCCTGGGCGAGGAGGAAGTCGACGCGCTTTGACCGTAGGTCCCCAGCTTCGGAGGTGCGTTTAGGTGACCAAGGTGTGCGCTGGCTGCGGAGTGGAACTTCAGTGCGTCGACCCAGATTCGGTGGGGTTCGTGCCTCCCCACAAGATGGTCGAGGAGTCCCCTCTCTGCAAGAGGTGCTTCTCGATGACCCACTACGGCGTCGGGACGAAGGCGAGGATCAGCGATCAGGCCCTCACCTCGGCCTTGGCAAGTGCGATCGCGTCCTCGGACGCCGTGGTGTTGGTTAGGGACGTCCTGGATCCGTCCATCCCGGAAGAGGCGCTGGCCCTGCGGGGAGCGCATAGCGACAGGCCGTGGATCTTGGTGCTCAACAAGGTCGACTTGCTGAAGGGACTTTTGCCCGTGGGTTTCGACTTCAGGGCGTTCGTTTCGGGTTCGGATCTCTTCGATGCCTTCGTCCCGATCTCGGCGAGGGATCGGGCTCAGGTGGATAGGCTGGAGAGGGTCGTCCTCTCAACCCTGGGCCGACGTGGCACGGCGTTGCTCCTAGGCACGCCCAACGTGGGTAAGTCCACGATCCTCAGGGCCTTGTGCCCCAGCTCGCTTGCGACCGTCTCCAGGATGGCCGGCACCACGTTGGGCCTCATAGCCTCGACGAGCAGGTCGGGGCTTAGGGTGTTGGACACGCCGGGCCTCAAGTGCGGCAGGGACTGGGTCTCGTATCTGTGCCCCACCTGCCTCATGGGCCTTTCGCCCTCCAAGAGGATCTCGAGGAGGTCCTTCTTTCTGAGGTCCGGAGACGTCCTCATGCTGGGTGGTCTCGTCTGGATAGGTCCCAGCTCCTCGGAGAAGCCGGAGGACGGGCGGCGCGGATGGGGGGTTCGTTTGGAGGTCTTCTGCTCGGACGTCGTCCTCCTCCACAGGACGAAGGGGTCCAGGGTCCGAGACCTCCTGCAGAGGCATTGTGGTGGGATGATCGAGGTCCCCTGCAGATCTTGCCTCGAGGCCCTGTCCTGGGCTGAGGCTACGGTGGAGCTACCTTCGGACGCGGAGTTGGTCTTGCCGTCCCTGGGCTGGCTCTCGTCGGATCGCGCCTGCGCTTTGTCGTTGTCCTACGCTAAAGGTTTCGAGCCATTCCTCAGGAGGAAGGTCATAGGGGTACAGCTCAAGGAGCGGAGGGGGTGATGTCGGGATGTGGGAAGCAGAATCTATCCTCTCTTCGGAGGACCTGCCGGAACTATCCTCCCTCGGAGGGGACTATTGGGAGGCCTACGCCTCTGTTGGGCTCTCCAGGTCCGTGTTGTGGGATAACGGCAGGCTCGAGGAGGTCGAATCTGGCTTCGGCGGCGGCATCGGTCTAAGGGTTCTTAAGGACGGCGTCACCTACATGGGCTGCGTCTCGGGTCTGGGAAGGGAGGCCGCCTCCAGGGCCCTCTCGGCCCTCAGGGGGGCCGTCCTCGGCGGCGACCCGGGCGTGAGGTTCGAGCCCATGGACATGGAGGAGAAGGGGGCAGGAGCGAAGTTCCCGGAATTGGAGGTGGACGTGGAGCTCCTCAGGGAGCTAGACGGTTTCGTCAGGAAGGGCAGCAGCAGGGTCCTTCAGGTGAGCTTGAGGTTTTCCTCCGGGTTCAAGAGCTTTCGGGTTCTGGGGAGCTTGAACAACTGCTGTAGCTCCAGCAAGGTCCAGTCGTCCTTCACCGTTCAGGTGGTGGTGGGCAGGGATGGGGTGGTGCAGACCGCCTCCGAGAGGGTCGCCTTCTCCCTCCCTCCGGGGAAGTTCTGGCTTAAGTTCGACCCCTTCGAGACCTGCGAGGCGGCGCTGAAGAGGGCCCTCTCTCTTCTCGAGGCTTCTCCGCCTCCTGCTGGTCCCATGCCCGTGGTGCTATCGGGGAAGGCGGGGGGCACGATGATCCACGAGGCCTGTGGTCATGGGCTCGAGGCGGACATAGTCAAGAAGGACTTCTCGGTGTACAGGGACAAGCTGGGGGAGGAGGTGGCATCCCCGCTGGTGACCTTGGTAGACGATGGGTCGATACCGGAGCTATACGGCAGCTCCCTCTACGACGACGAGGGTTTTCCCACGGGGAAGACCGTCCTGATAGAGGAGGGCGTCCTGAAGTCCTACCTCTCCGACGTATACTCTCACCTCTACTGGGGGTTCCCCATCACGGGAAACGGCAGGAGGGCTTCCTACTCCGACGTTCCGATCCCCAGGATGACCAACACCTACCTCTCTCCGGGCTCCAGCGAACCGGAGGAGATAGTCTCCTCGGTCGAAAAGGGCCTTTACGTGGCCCTCTTGGGCGGCGGCGAAGTCAACCCCACCACGGGGGACTTCGTCTTCCACGCCGAGGAGGCCTACCTCATCGAGGGCGGCAAGGTCGGGAGGATGGTCCGGGGGGCCATACTCGCGGGTAACGGCCCGAAGGTCCTGAGGGCCGTCAGGATGGTGGGGAACGACCTTCGTTTCGTCCCGGGAGTGTGCGGCAAGGACGGGCAGGGCGTGCCGGTCACCGACGGACAACCCACCTTGCTGGTGGATGGGATAGTGGTCGGGGGTAGCGTGGATCGTGAGCAGGTCTAGCGCGCGCAACGGCAAGGGATCAGCCGGGGCTAGCAAGGGGGGCGGACGCCTCCGCTTCTTCCTGCTGGTCCTCCAGGACATGTTCGCCGTGACCCTTTGCCTCTTATCCGCCTTCGCCCTTGTGTCTCTTCTATCCGGCTACGCCGGCAGGTGGGGCGAGGCGTTCTCCAACCTGTCCAACGCGCTGCTGGGCTCTCCGGGCGTGATCTTGTGGCTCTTCCTCCTGTGGAGCGGGTTGAAGATGCTCTTCTACGGGGTTGGCCCGTGGTTCCCCAGATTGGCCCTGGTGTTCCTGGGAATATACCTGGTCAGCGCCGAGGTCGCAGCCCTGTGGGAGCTCTCGGGCATTTCTCTTCCCGGATGGTTTCGCGTAGGGCACATAGGGAACAGCCTGGTCCTGTGGGGGATGGACAAGGTGGGGGGGCTGGGCCTCGTGCTGGGCGGGTTGCTCCTGCTCCTCATGTCCGCCTCGTTGGCCGCCTGCGAGAGGCCAAACGTGCTGCTGCTTCGCGCTTTCCGTTGGGCGAGGTCGGTTTTCCCCTCGAGGGGATTCCCGAGGGGGCGATCGGACGATCTCGAGCTCGAGTCGCCTGCGGAAGATCGACTCGAAGGGCCAGGGGATGAGGATCTATCCGATTCGGACCCGTCGGGGACCGAGCTCGAGGGGGAGTTGGAGGATGGCGAGGAGGAGCAGCCGAAAGCCATCGCGGACTACGCGGCGTCCAGCGCTCCTGCGGAGATCTCCGGCTTTCCGCCCCCTCTGGACATGTTGCCCTTGCCCGAGAAGGAGGGGGATGGCGAGGAGGAGCTCAGGGAGCTGGTGGAGTCCGGCGGCGCTCAGATAGAGGCTACCCTATCCCAGTTCGGCATAAGGGCCAAGGTGGTGGAGGTGGTCATAGGGCCCACGGTGGTGCAGTACCAGCTCAGGTTGGCCCCCGGGGTGAAGGTCAGCAAGGTGGCCTCCCTCTCCAAGGAGCTGGCCATGGGTCTTGCGTCGCTAGCGGAGAAGGGGTTGAGGATAGAGGCCCCCATACCCGGGAAGTCCTACGTGGGGGTTGAGGTCCCCAACCCTCGGCGAAGGGTCGTCTACCTTCGGGAGCTCCTGGAGAGCGAGGAGTTCTCCTACGACAGCTACTTCCTCACCATACCGCTTGGGCTGAACGTGTCGGGAGATCTCTTTGTGGTAGGGCTCGAGGAGTTGCCTCACCTCCTGGTGGCCGGGACCACCGGGTCGGGCAAGAGCGTCTTCATCTCCAGCCTGATAACCAGTTTGAGCTTCTTCAGGACCCCGAGGGAGCTCAGGTTCATCCTGGTCGATCCCAAGAGGGTTGAGCTCTCGGTCTTCTCGGACCTCCCCCACCTCCTGACCGAGCCCATCGCCAACCCCAAGAGGGCGTTGGCGGCCTTGAGGTGGACCATCTCTGAGATGGAGAGGAGGTACGGCCTTTTCGCCTCGAAGAGGGTCAGGGACATCTTCGGCTACAACGGATCCGTGGGAGTCGAGGATAGGCTTCCCTTCATCGTGTTGGTGGTGGACGAGCTGGCCGACCTGATGATGACCAGCCCCAAGGACACGGAGGACTACATCTGCAGGCTGGCCCAGATGGCCAGAGCCACGGGCATCCACCTGGTCTTGGCCACCCAGAGGCCTTCGGTCAACGTGATCACGGGCCTCATAAAGGCCAACGTCCCGGCCAGGGTTGCCTTCGCGCTGCCGACCCAGGTGGATTCCAGGACGGTGTTGGACATGGGGGGAGCTGAACGACTCCTCGGGAAGGGGGACATGCTCTTCGTGTCCACCCAGAACCCGAGGCCGGTCAGGCTTCAGGGGCCCTGGGTGGACGAGAGGACGGTCGAGAGGGTGGTCAAGCACCTCTCAGGCCTCTTCGACGGGGTGGAGAGGGTTGACCTCGACGAGGAGTCCGGCGGCGAAGGGGACGGGGAAGAGGGGGATCTGGACGATCCCCTGCTGGCGAAGGCCGTGGGGCTGGTCATGGCCACCGGGGTGGCCTCGGCCTCCATGCTCCAGAGGAGGCTAAAGATAGGGTTCTCCAGGGCCTCCAGGCTGGTGGACACCATGGAGAGGCTCGGGATCGTGGGGCCGATGGAGGGCAGCAAGCCCCGGGAGATACTGGTGGACGAGGAGACGGCCAGGGAGATACTCAGGCAGAACGGGGTCCTGTGAACCTCGTTGCCGCCGTCCTCGCATCCTGATATCATGTTGTAAAAGTCGGTCGAAGCGGGGGGATGGGGGTTGAAGAGGAGCGACAGGGTCGTCAAGGGCGTTTCTAGGGCTCCCCACAGGTCTTTGTTCTACGCTCTGGGTTATCATCCCAGCGAGCTTAGCAAGCCTCTGGTCGCTGTGGTGAACGCCGCCAACGAGATAATACCCGGGCACGTTCACCTGGACCTCATAGCCCAGGCGGTCAAGAGGGGTGTTGCCGCCGCCGGAGGGGTTCCGATAGAGTTCCCGGTGATAGGGATATGCGACGGCATAGCCATGGGGCACCTGGGTATGCACTACTCCCTGCCCTCGAGGGAGCTGATAGCCGACTCCATCGAGTGCATGATCGAGGCTCACGCCTTCGACGCCATGGTCCTAATAACCAACTGCGACAAGATAATCCCCGGCATGTTGATGGCGGCGGCGAGGTTGGACATCCCGGCCGTCATGGTCAGCGGCGGTCCCATGCTTTCTGGCCCATGCGAAGGCCAGAGCCTGGACCTGGCGAAGGTCTTCGAGGGGATAGGGAAGGTCAAGGCCGGCAAGATGACCGAGGCCGAGCTGGAGAGGGTAGAGCTCCACGCCTGCCCTGGCTGTGGTTCGTGCGCGGGCATGTACACCGCCAACACCATGAACTGCCTGGCGGAGGCCTTGGGCATGGCCCTACCGGGCAACGGCACGGTTCCAGCCGCCTACGACGGCATCAGGAAGAGGATGGCCTACGAGGCCGGGGTCAGGGTGGTGGAGATGTGGAAGGAGGGGATCACGCCCAGGTCCATCCTCACCATGTCCGCTTTCAGGAACGCGATAGCCGTGGATCTCGCCCTCGGTGGGTCCACCAACACCGCTTTGCACCTCCCGGCCATAGCGCACGCAGCTGGCTTGAACCTGGACATATGGGAGTTCGACGAGCTAAGCCGCAGGGTTCCCAACCTGTGTCGCCTCAGCCCGGCTTCCGACCAGCACATAGAGGACCTGAACAGGGCGGGAGGTATACCAGCGGTGATGAAGGAGCTGTCCAAGATAGGGGTTTTGGACCTCACCGCTCTCACCGTCTCAGGAAAGAGCATAGGAGAGATAGCTGAGAACGCGAGGGTCGTGGACTCGAGCGTCATAAGGAGCGTCGAGGCCCCCTACAGCCCCACGGGAGGTCTTGTGGTGCTCAAGGGCAGTCTGGCCCCTGAGGGGGCGATAGTCAAGGCCTCCGCCGTCAGCCCTTCGATGAGGAGGAGAAGGGGTAGGGCAAAGGTTTTCGACTCCGAGGAGGCGGCCGTCGAGGCGATATACGGAGGTCTGGTGAAGGCAGGGGACGTGGTGGTCATCAGGTACGAGGGACCTGCGGGCGGACCCGGGATGAGGGAGATGCTCGCTCCCACCTCCGCCATAGCGGGCATGGGCCTCGACGAGTCGGTGGCGCTGATAACCGACGGACGCTTTTCTGGGGCCACTCGAGGCGCCGCCGTCGGCCACGTCTCCCCTGAGGCCTACAGGCTTGGTCCGATAGCTTTGGTCGAGGACGGAGACGAGATAGAGATAGACATAGAGGAGAGGAGGTTGGATCTCCTGGTCCCGGAGGAGGAGCTCGCCAAGCGAAGGGAGAGGGTCTCGCCGCCTAAGCCGAAGATCGAGAAGGGGTATCTGGCGAGGTACGTGGAGTTCGTCTCCTCGGCCAGCAGGGGGGCGGTTTTCCTGAAGGGCTAGAGACCCTTGCCCTTTGTTCCATCCTGTGCTATTTTAAAGAACGGATCGATCGGGTGCCGGAGTGGCGGAACTGGCAGACGCAGTGGACTCAAAATCCACCGGTCTTCGCGGCCGTGTGGGTTCGAATCCCACCTCCGGCACCATCTTCATCTGGGCACCTTCCAGGAGAACCACCTCTGGACCTCTTTGGGCAGCACGCGGTACCCTTCTGCCTCTTTCGTTACCCACAGATGGTAGTGCTTGCAGAAGTTCAGTTGGATCTCCACTATGGGTTTACCTTCGTTCTCCTTCAGCTGCTGGTAGGAGAAGCGCAGTTCCCCCTCCTCGTCCGCGTCCCACCTCATGGAGGCGAGGGCGAACGCCACCGAGGTGAGCGTTCCCTGGGGGGCCTGAAAAGGTATGTTAAGGGTGTTGTCCTCCCAGTCGTAAACGCCGTTGCCTCTTCCCGGCAGGACTACCACCCGGGGAAGCCCGTGCGTTCTGATCCTCGCGAGGCTCATTATCCCGGGGTCCCTGGAGACGATCGCGTTGACGCTGCTGGATATGCTCCACATGTCCACGGCGTCGACGAGTTGCGAGGCGCTGGTGAGGAGGGGCATGTGGACTTGTCTGCTCCTTCTGGATGCCATCTGGGCCATCTTCCCCTTTCTACCCACCAGCTCTTTCAGCATCTCCATCCGGTGTATCTCGCCCTTGTTCCGTATCCTCTCCATCAAGAGGGAGAACCGGTTCTTGGTGCGCTCCAGGTCGCTCTCTATGGTCACGTAAAGCCTCATCATCCTCTCCGCTTCTGAGATCATCTTGAGCAGGAAATCCCTCTCGCCCTCGCCCAGAGCGGAGGACTCGATGAGGTTGATCAGCTTGGACTTGTCCCTTTGGTAGGCCTCGCTCCTGCTCTTGAGCTCTTTGAAGCCCTCCGTATCGGCCAGTCTGGCCTTTCTGCTCCTGCCCTCAAGGTGGACGTGATCCTCCAGGTTCTTGCTGACGGAATCCGCCAACTTCAGCCCCACCAGAGCGCTTTCCTCCGGCAAAAGGTTCCTCAGGAAGTCCTTCAGGCGCTGGAAGAGCTCCGGGATTTTGCTCTTCAAAATGATAATCTTATCCGATTGGGATAGGCCCCCTTCGAGCGAGTTCTCCGTCCTCCCCCACATTAGCGCGTTGGCTTGATCCAACAAGTAGTCGCTGAAGGTCATGTAGGTGAATGGGTCTATGGGTGCCCTCCTGAGGTCTGCGGACATGAGCTTGCCCTCGAGCCCGGCCCCGAAGAGGCCCACGTAGCCGAAGTTCAAGAAGAGTCTTTCCTCGGGATCTAAGGAGTCGATGCCTCTTTCGCCCCTCTTGAGGGCTTTCCTTATCTCCCTCTGGAGGAGAAGGAAGCAGAGCTTCCAAAACGCGTTTCCGATCTGCTCCAGGGATCGCCTGAACTCCTTTAGCTTTTCCTCGGGCACCGAGTCCTTAGGCGCCTCCTGCACGAAGAGGAACAGCTCCAGGTGCTTGCAGAACTCCTCGAAGCCCTCGAACTCCCTCAGAAAGTCAAGCTTTTGCTTGAGATCCTCGGCTGACCACATATACGCCTCCCTCGTCGTTGCCCTTCGCTCGTATGGCCCGCCTTAGCCCATAGTCGTTCGCCGATGGGGCTGTGATAAAATTGCCCTTGAGCCGCCTGACGAGGAAAATGATATCACGGGCGAGATCGAGTGCCCTCGAGGAGGTATGAGCCTTGGGGATGGTTCTGGAGTTCCCTGACGGGCGCAGGGTTTCTGCGGAAGCTGGTGCGAGTTTGGCCGAGATCTTGGGGGGATCCCTCGACGAGGATGTGGTAGGTGCCGAGTTTGGGGACGAGCTGTTCGACCTGCACAGACCCATAAACGTCGAGGGCAGCGTCAGACTGGTTAGGGTGGGAGACCCAAAGTCGCTGGAGATCTTAAGGCATACCGCCTCCCACGTTTTGGCTCAGGCCGTAAAGAGGCTTTACCCCCAGGCCAAACTTGGCATCGGACCAGCGATAAAGGATGGCTTTTACTACGACATAGACTTCGCCGATCCCATCTCGGAGGAGGAGCTCCCGAGGATAGAGGGGGAGATGAGGAGGATAGTGGAGGAGGATCTGCCCATATCGAGGAGGGAGATGAGCAAAGAGGAGGCGAGGGCCCTCTTCGAGTCCCTGGGGGAGACCTACAAGCTCGAGCTGATAGAGGAGATAGAGGGTGACTCGGTGTCGGTGTACCAACAGGGCGAGTTCGTGGACCTGTGCAGAGGGCCTCACCTCAAGAGCACCGGGCAGCTCAAATACTTCAAGCTCACCTCCGTCGCTGGGGCCTACTGGCGAGGCGACGAGAGGAGGAGGATGTTGACCCGCGTCTACGGAACCGCCTTCTGGAGGGAGGAGGACCTCAAGGAGCACCTGGAGTTCTTGGAAGAGGCCAAGAGGAGGGATCACAGAAGGCTGGGCAGAGAGCTGGATATATTCTCCATCCAGCCCGAAGGGCCCGGGTTTCCCTTCTTCCACCCCAACGGCATGGCCATACTCAACCAGCTCCTGGCCCTCTGGAGGAGGGAACACACGAGGAGGGGCTACAAGGAGATCAGGACCCCCATAATACTCGACAGGGAGCTTTGGGTCGTCTCGGGCCACTGGGACCACTACAGGGACAACATGTACTTCACCGAGATCGACGACAGGACCTACGCCATAAAGCCCATGAACTGCCCGGGCGGCATACTCGTCTACAAGAGCAAGGTGAGGAGCTACAGGGATCTCCCCCTGAAGTTCGCCGAGCTGGGCTTGGTGCACAGGCACGAGAGGTCGGGGGTCCTGCACGGCTTGATGAGGGTCAGGTGCTTCACCCAGGACGACGCTCACATATACGTGACCCCCGATCAGATAGAGCAGGAGGTCGCAGAGGTCATAAAGCTCGTGGACTACTTCTACACCGATGTGTTCGGCTTCAAGTACTTCGTGGAGCTATCCACCAGGCCGGAGAACGCCATGGGCGATCCGCAGGTGTGGGAGATAGCCACCGATGGGCTCAGGAGAGCCCTCGAGCAGCTCGGGATGGACTACACCGTAAGGGAGGGCGAGGGAGCCTTCTATGGGCCCAAGATAGACTTTCACCTTCGAGACTGCATCGGCAGGACCTGGCAGTGTGGCACCATCCAGCTGGACTTCCTCATGCCGCGAAACTTCGGCATCACCTACGTTGGGCCCGACGGCAGGGAGCACACGCCCGTCATGATCCATAGGACGGTGTTGGGCAGCCTGGAGCGCTTTCTGGGCATATTGATAGAGCACTACGCGGGGGCCTTCCCCTTCTGGCTGGCCCCAGTCCAGGTGGTGATCGTGCCCGTCAGGGAAGCGCATGTAAAGAGGGCTAAGGAACTTCAGGACGAGCTCACCGGGCTGGGCTACAGGGTGGAGGTGGACTCCAGGGAGGAGACCCTCGGAAAGAGGATAAGGGCTGCCGAGCTGAGCAAGGTCCCCTACGCGGTGGTGTTGGGGGACAGGGAGGTGGCCTCGGGAGGGGGCTCCGTGAGGAAGCGAGGGGAGGGGGATCTGGGTTACATGTCCCTCGACGGATTCCTGGAGCTCCTAAGGGGTGAGTTCTCGCCGTTCAGGGAGGATAGCTTTTGAGGGG
>CAYRKT010000027.1:0-19245 GCA_964425005.1 uncultured Synergistia bacterium | reverse complement strand
GCCAAGAACACCTCCCTCTGGAAGCTCGGCGTGTCCGTTCCCCAGAAGGTGCTGGGTATAACCGCCGTTGACGTCGAGGTCTTCAACGCCGATGAGAACGCCTGGTGGGATAACCCTGCTTTCGGCAACTACTTCCCTGTCATGGAGGAACCTGGTGCTGGTGAGAGCTACGCTGGTTACTTCGTCAAGCTCACCCAGGAGTGGAACCCCAGCTGGACGACCTGGGTCGCCCTGAGGAGCGGTAAGCTCAACGTTCCCGGCCCGGACGATCCCTCTGTGACCGACTACGAGGTGGCGGTGCGCTACAACTACACCAAGAACATGTACATGGAGCTCCTCTACGAGAACGCCGACTACAACGCCGCTGCTACTGCTCTTAAGGGCAATCGCGACGACTCCGTCGTCCGCTTCAGGACCTACGTCTCCTTCTAGCCTGGCTTGGGGGCTTTGGGGCCGGGGCTTTCTCCCCGGCCCCTTTTGTTCTCCTAAAGCCTCAGCAGGTTTCCGATCGGGCAGGTGGCGCACCAGGCCCTGTGGTTGAAGAGCAGGGCCAGAGGTACCCCCACGGCGGTGGAGACTAAACAGGCCCTGTAGAAGATCCTCCCCAGCGCCGAGAGGGCCTTAAGCCCCTCCATCTCCCAGGGCCTAGCCCATAGAAGCTGAAGCCCCATGGCGGTAAGGAGCAGGAGCAAGAGGGCCTTCCAAGTTAGTCCGTTCCTGAGTAACCGGGGAAGGGGCCTCCTGCCCGAGAAGCGCGACACCACCAGGTCGTAGAAGCTCCCCCTGGGACAGTAGGCCGAGCACCACCTCCTTCTGCCCCCCGCCAGGAGGACGAGGAGCATGTAGCCCATCACCAAAACCCCCAGCAGCGGATACCAGAAGCCCAGCGATATCATCGCCACGAACAAAACCAGCGAAGCGAACCTCACCAAACCCCTCAATCCCAGCACACCTCCATACCCCTATGGGTATAATTCTCCCACATTCTACCCCCTCTCCCCGGCCCGGTCAAGCGCCGACGTTGACACGGCGGCGGACCGATGCTATCCTTTATCCTGGGATCCTTTAGCACTCACTGATTATGAGTGCTAACAACACGTGGGGGGTCTGGCCTTGACCGAGAGGCAGCTGGAGGTCTTGCTGGCGGTGATATACGAGTACCTGTCCACCGGTGAGCCGGTGGGCTCGAGGGCGGTGGTGAGGAAGTACATAAAGTGGGCGAGTCCCGCCACCGTTCGAAACGAGATGGCGGACCTGGAGAGCATGGGCTACTTCTACCAGCCCCACGCCTCGGCCGGCAGGGTTCCCACGGAGAAGGCCTACAGGCTTTACGTGGACCAGATACTGAGGCGCAGGAGGCCCCTCAGGGAGGAGGGGTGGGAGGGGCTCTTTCGCGACCTCCTCGTGTGCCGGGAGGACCTGGAGGAGAGGCTCAAGCAGGTCACCCAGATGCTCGGGCGCCTCACCAGCTGCGTGGGCCTGTCGGGGCTTTCCGCCACCGGCGAGTCGAGGCTGGAGGCTTTGGACTTCATGAGGATGGAGGACGGCTCCGTGATGCTCGTCCTGGTGATGGGCGGCGGCTTCCTGGCGAGGAAGCGCTTTAAGCCCCCCAGGGAGATCTCGGAGGGGGAGCTCGCCCAGATATCCTCGGAGCTATCGGCCCTCTTCGTGGGTAGGCCCTGGTCGGAGGTCTCCAGGAGCCTGGGCTCCTACCTGCAGAGGCAGCTCGAGCTCTACAGGAGCGCCTGCGAGACGGTGGAGAGCTTCCTCTCGGAGGACTGCGGGAGGATGAGGCTCTTCTTCGGGGGGACCTCCAACATCCTGAAGGTCCCCGAGATGTCGGATCTCGCCAGGCTTCAGGTGGTCCTGGAGCTGCTCGAGGAGGGGAGCAGGCTCTCCAGGCTCTTAGAGGAGCTTTCCGGCGAGGGGGACCTGAAGGTCCTCATAGGGAGCGACATCCCCATAGAGGGGATGCAGGACCTTTCGGTGATAACGGCCTCCTGCACGGTGGAGGGGCTGAGGATAGTGCTGGGGGTGCTCGGGCCCAAGCGGATGGACTACGAGAGGGCCGTCCTGGTCCTGGAGAGGGCGCTCTCGGCCATGAAGGAGGGGAGGGAGGGCGCTTGAGCGCCAGAAGACCCACCAAGAAGGAGCTGGAGGAGATGCTCTCTAGGCTCTCCCAGGAGAGGGAGGAGCTGAGCTCGAAGGTCAGGGAGCTGGAGGCGGACTACGCCCGCCTCAAGGCCGACTTCCACAACTACCGCCGCAGGGTGGAGGAGTCCAGGGAGAGGGAGAGGAGGCTTGCGGCCAGGGGCCTGATAGAGAAGCTCCTTCCGGTGCTGGACAACCTGGACAGGGCCCTCTCCTTCGCCGGGACCGATGACCCCCTCTGCTCGGGCCTCAGGATGGTGAGGGCTCAGATGATGGCGGTCCTGGCGGAGGAGGGGCTTAAGCCCATCGAGGCCCTGGGAAGCCGCTTCGACCCCTCCCTCCACGAGGCGGTGGAGGTCTGCGAGGGGGAGGAGGACGGCCTGGTGGTGGAGGAGATATCCAGGGGATACGCGCTGGGCGATGTGGTCCTTCGCCCGGCCAGGGTCAAGGTTTGCAGGTCCAGGAGGTGAGCGGGATGAGCAAGGTCGTCGGGATAGATCTCGGCACCACCAACTCGGTCATAGCCGTGAAGGAGGGAGACTCCATAACGGTCATACCCAACGCGGAGGGCAGCAGGCTCACCCCCTCGGTGGTGGCCTTCACCAAGGAGGGGGAGAGGCTCGTGGGGCAGCTCGCCAAGCGCCAGGCCATAATAAACCCCGAGAGGACAGTGATATCCATAAAGCGCAAGATGGGGTCCGACTACCGGGTGACCATCGACGGCAGGTCCTACACCCCCCAGGAGATATCGGCCATGATCCTCCAGAAGCTCAAGAAGGACGCGGAGGAGTACCTGGGGGAGCCCGTCACCAGGGCGGTCATAACGGTGCCCGCCTACTTCACCGACGCCCAGCGCCAGGCCACCAAGGACGCCGGCAGGATAGCGGGGCTCGAGGTGCTCAGGATCATCAACGAGCCCACCGCCGCCGCTTTGGCCTACGGGGTGGGCAAGTCGGGCGAGCACAAGATACTGGTCTTCGACCTGGGGGGCGGCACCTTCGACGTCTCCATCCTCGACGTGGGGGAAGGGGTCTTCGAGGTGGTGGCCACCAGCGGCGACAACCACCTGGGGGGCGACGACTGGGACCAGCGGATAGTCGACTGGATGGTGGAGGAGTTCAGGCGCAGGGAGGGCATAGACCTGCGGAACGACCGGGTGGCCATGCAGAGGCTCAGGGAGGCCGCCGAGAAGGCCAAGATAGAGCTCTCCTCCATGCCCCAGACCACCATATCGCTTCCCTTCATCACCGCCGACCACACCGGGCCCAAGCACCTGGAGCTGACCCTGACCAGGGCGCGCTTCGAGGAGATGACCCAGGACCTCCTGGAGCGGGTGACGGGGCCCGTGAGGAGGGCGCTGGAGGACGCCAAGCTCTCCCCCTCCGACATAGACAAGATACTGCTGGTGGGCGGGGCCACCAGGATGCCCATGGTCCAGAGGAAGGTCAAGGAGCTCCTGGGCAAGGAGCCCACCAAGGGGGTTAACCCCGACGAGTGCGTGGCGGTGGGCGCCGCCATCCAGGCCGCCATCCTCGCCGGCGAGCACAAGGACATAGTGCTGGTGGACGTCACCCCCCTGTCCCTGGGCGTGGAGACCCTGGGCGGGGTGTTCACCAAGATAATCGAGCGCAACACCGCCATACCGGTGAGCAGGTCCCAGATATTCACCACCGCCGCCGACAACCAGACCACGGTGGAGATCCACGTCCTGCAGGGGGAGCGCCCCATGGCGGCCGACAACGTCTCGCTGGGTCGCTTCTTCCTCGAGGGGATACCGCCGGCCCCCAGAGGGGTGCCCAAGATAGAGGTCACCTTCACCATAGACGTCAACGGCATCCTCCAGGTCTCGGCCAAGGACCTGGCCACCGGCAAGCAGCAGGCGGTGACCATCCAGTCGTCTCGGCTATCCGAGGCGGAGATAGAGCGCATGAGAAAGGAGGCCGAGCTCTACGAGGCCGAGGACAGGAAGAAGAAGGAGCTCGCCGAGGCCAAGAACGAGGCCGACTCCCTCATCTACAACACCAGGAAGCTCCTCAAGGACCTGGGGGAGAAGGTCTCCGAGGGGGAGCGCCAGCGCATAGAGGCCGAGATAGATAGGCTCTCCAGGGCCGTCTCGGAGGGCAAGCTGGAGGAGATCAGATCCGCCTCGGAGGTGCTCACTAAAAGCCTCCACGAGCTCTCCTCCAGGCTCTACAGCCAGGCAGGAGGCCAGGCCGGGGGCGGCCCCTACTCCGCCCCGGGAGGCTCCGCCCCGGGATCTCCCGGCTCCGTGGACGCCCGCTACAGCGAAGGCCCATCCGATCGGCCCTCTGCCTAGGGCCTATGAGGAGGAGGGGGACGAGGGAAACCTCGTCCCCCTTTCCCTTTTGGGCTATAATCTCAAGGGCTTAAATGAGACGAGCGCCTAGGGAGGTGTCCTACCTGTCTAAGGTTTTGGTCACCGGCTGTGCGGGCTTCATAGGCTTTTGGCTTTCCAAAGCTTTGCTGGATAGGGGCTTCGAGGTGGTGGGAATCGACAACGCCGTTCCCTACTACGACCCGGCCCTTAAGATCGGGAGGCTAAAGGCCCTCGGCTCCCTGAGGGGCTTTAGGTTCCTGGGGGGCGACGTGCGGGATAGGGGCTTCCTCGAGGGGGTCTTCTCCTCCCTGGGCCCCTTCGAGGCGGTCTACCACCTGGCCGCCATGGCGGGGGTCAGGTTCAGCCGCCTCAGGCCCGACGAGTACCTCTCGGTCAACGTCCTGGGCACCCTCAACGTCCTCGAGTGCGCCAGGTCCTTCGGGGGGCCAAAGCTGGTGGTGGCCTCCACTTCCTCTGTATACGCCGGTTCCCCTCTGCCCTTCAGGGAGGAGGGGGCCCTGGACAGGCCCCTTTCCCCCTACGCGGCCAGCAAGCGCTCGGCCGAGATGTTCTGCTTCACCTACCACCACCTATACGGGCTGGATGTGTCCGTCCCTCGCTACTTCACCGTGTACGGCCCGTGGGGGAGGCCCGACATGAGCTACTTCCGGATGGTCCACTGCGCCCTCTCGGGCAGGCCCTTCAGGCTCTTCGGGGATGGGTCCCAGAGCAGGGACTTCACCTACGTGGAGGACGTGGTGGAGGGGACCATACTCTGCTCGGGCCTTTCGGGCTTCAACGTGGTTAACCTGGGCTCCGACAGGCCAGTCCCCCTCTCGGAGATGATCTCCCTGGTCGAGGGTCTCACGGGCAGGGAGCTCAGGGTGGAGAGGGAGGGGGGGGACAGGTCCGACGTGCCCGCCACCTGGGCCTCCCTGGACAGGGCGAGGGAGCTCCTGGGGTGGAGCCCCAGGACCACCCTGGAGGAGGGCATGTCGCGCCTGGTGGGGTGGTTCTCGGAGAACTGGGACTGGCTTTCGCAGGTGGACCCCTGGAGGGAGGGGTTCTAGCCTGAGCGGCGAGGTCCTGGTGGACCTGCACGTCCACAGCCTCTTCTCCGACGGCAGCGACGACCTTCGCTCCCTGGTGGAGAGGGCTTCCTCCATGGGCTTGTCGCTCCTCTCCGTGACCGACCACGACGTCACCTCCCACCAGGCAGAGGCCCTGTCCCTCTCGACGAGCATGGGCGTCCGCTACCTGTGCGGGGTGGAGGTCTCCTCGGAGGTCGAATCCCTGGGCCTGGGCGTACACCTGCTCCTCTACGGCTTCGACCCCGCTTCGCCCGCCATAGCCGACATGGAGGGGAAGCTAAAGGCCTACCGCGCCGAGAGGAACGCCGCGATGCTCCTGAGGCTAAAGGAGATGGGGCTCCCGGTGGAGATGGAGGAGGTGCGCTCCATAGCCGGCAAGGAGCTCTTCGGCAGGCCCCACCTGGCCGAGGCGATGGTCAGGAAGGGCTACGCGGGTAGCCGAAGGGAGGCCTTCGAGCGCTACCTGAGGAGGGGGGCGCCCGCCTACGTGCCCAGGAGGAAGCTAAAGCCCCTCGAGCTCTCGAGGGTGGCGCGGGAGTCGGGGGCCTTGCTCTTCTGGGCCCACCCCTGCCTGGACGTGCCCCACGACCTCCTGGAGGAGGTGGCTAGGCGTCTGAGGGAGGAGGGCCTGGACGGGATTGAGGCCTACAGCTCCTACCACGACCCCCTCTCGGTGAAGCGCTCCCTCGAGGTGGCCTCGAGGCTGGGGCTTTCGGTGAGCGGCGGAAGCGACTACCACGGCCTCTACAAGGGGGTGTCCATGGGCGTCAGGGTCCCCGCCCACCTCCTGGAGTGGGCCCTCGAGCTCTCCCTCAAAGCCCTATCCCTCGAAGCAGGGAGAGCCAGCTCTCCCTGGAGTTCTGGGCGGAGAAATCGCTAGCCCTCCTCGGACCGACCCCAGCGTATCTCTCCCTCAGGGATCGATCCTCCAGTAGGAGCCTCATGGCCTCGCACAGCCTCCTCTCCCCCTCGTCGAGCTCCCCCGCGTCCCACCTGTAGCGCCTGTCCATGGGTGGGACCAGCACCCCGAAGTCGCCCAACTCCACGTCCCTCGCCACCGCCTCCAGGGGTGAGCTGGGATGTAGTATCTCCCTAGGTCCTACGGCGCAGTCCGCGCTGATCGCTGGCACGCCCAGCGACAGGGCCTCCACGAGGACGTTGGAGAAGCCCTCCCAGAGGGAGGAGAGCACGAAGAGGTCCGCTCTGGCCATGTATTTGAAGGGGTTTCGCTGAAAACCCAGGAAGCTCACGTCGAAGTCCCCCTTCGCCTCGCCCTCCTCCCAGACGTGCGCCCTGAGCCCAAGCCTCCTGGAGAGGTCGACCAACCTATCCCTGAGACCCCCTTTGCCGAGGACCAGGAGCTTCGCGCCGGGCACGCTCCTCTTGAGCTCGGCGAAGGCCCTTATGAGGTGCCACTGCCCCTTCTGCCTGGACAGCCTTCCCGCTGTGACCAGGATAGGTCCGTCCCCCAGGGGCAGGTCCACCTCCTCCCCGGCCATCCTCGCGATCTCATCGAGCGGGAAGGGGTTGTATATAACCCTGATCGTCTCCTCCGGTATCCCCAGAGCCCTCAGGTAGCTGGCTATCCCCCTGGAGACCGCCACCACCGCCCTCGCCCTCCTGTAGTAGTGGGCCTCCACGGCCCTCTTCAGGGGTCCTGGCCCCTCCCTCCCGTAGGGCATGTTGTGGACCGAGACCACTGGGACGTGGCCGATCCTCCTGGAGGCGAAGACGTTCAGGAAGTTGGTTCGCTTGGAGAAGGACAGGACCACCGAGCCGCTGCTCAGGAGCCTGGAGAGCTTCCTGGAGTAGATCTCGTAGGAGATCAGGGATAAGTGGCCGAACAGCAGATCCCCCAGCCTGGAGGAGATGGAAGCCCACCTGCCTTCCGGCACCTCGAAGTCGGCCTGGTCGCTCAGGGTTATCACCTTGTCCGCGGGCAAAAGGGAGGAGAGCCTTAAGGCCACCGCCTCAGCACCTCCGCCCTCGAGCGACTCCAGGAGCAGATAAAGGCCCAAACCTCACACCCCCCTCGCGACTTGTGGGGCCGTCTCGCGGCTGATACAATTTTAACTAAAGGTGCGATAGGAGGGGAAAAGAGAGGCCTCTTAGCTCATGGGTTCCATCTATTTCCTCATAAACTCCCTGGAATCGGGCGGTGCGGAGAGGGTGGCCCTCAGGCTCTGCCCGCTCCTGGGGGTAAGAGAGCTCCTCCTGGTGAGGGATAAGGTGGAGATCCCAGTCGAGGGGATCGGGGTGCGCGGCCTTTCGCCCTGGAGGGATGGGTTGTTCGCCCATCTGACCACCCATCTTCGTTACCCCCTCTCCCTGTTCCTGGGCAGGAGGCTTTCCCGCCTGGTGGGCGAGGGGGACCTGGTGGTCTCGTTTCTCGACGAGGCCAACTGGGTCAACTCGGTGGGCAAGGTCTTCAGCGGCCACAGGGCGATCCTCTCCGTCCACAACGACAGGTCCGGCAGGGTGGGCGCCGCTGTGAAGAAGAAGATCTCCCCCTTCAGCGCCAAAGTCTACTCCTACGCGGACGCCGTCGTGGCGGTGTCAGAGGGGATAAGGTACGTTCTGGTGGAGTCTGGCGTGGCCGCGGAGAAGGTGGAGGTGATACACAACCCCCTGGACCTGGCCCGGATAGCCGAGATGGCGAAGGAACCCCTAGATCCCTCCCTCCAGGGCTTGCCCTTCCTGCTGAACGTAGGTAGGCTCGAGAGGCAGAAGGGACAGGATCACCTGATAAGGGTCTTTCGCAGGCTCAAGGATCGCTTCCCCGACCTCAGGCTTTCGATCCTGGGCAGGGGTTCCCTGAAGGACCGTCTGTCTGCCCTGGGGGAAGCCCTGGGGCTCAGGGTCTACTCGTGGGACAGGGGGCCCTTGAGCCCCGACTTCGACGTCTACCTCCTGGGCTACGAGGAAAACCCGTTCAAGCATATGGCGAGGGCCAGGGCATTCGTGCTCTCCTCCTACGACGAGGGCTTCCCCAACGTCCTGCTCGAGGCGATGGCCTGCGGCTGCCCGGTGATCAGCTCCGACTGCCCCAGCGGGCCGAGGGAGATCGTATCCCCGGACTCCGATCCCCTCCGCGTCGCCCGGGAGGTGGAGGCGTCTGAGTTCGGGATCCTGGTCCCTCCACCCCTTCTGGGCGCCTCCCTGTTCGAGGAGGAGCTGTTCGAGGCCTGTTCGGCGATGCTGGAGGACGAGGGACTGCGGGAGCACTACTCGGCCATCTCCAGGAGGAGGGCCTTGGACTTCGACGTCGAAGCGGTGGCCGAAAGGTGGCGTTCCCTGATCGAGAGGGTTCTTCGCTAGGGGGAGATCGGACGGATGGGGCGCTTGTTCTTCTTGATCAACTCCCTGGGGGAGGGAGGGCCGCCGATGGTGATGCTCAGGCTCGCCTCCTTCCTCGCCCCCGAGAGGATCTTCCTGCTGGAGGACAGGGTCGAGTACCCCGTGGACAGAGGTAAGCTGGAGCTCCTCCCGCCCAGGTTCCTGAACGAACACCCCTATTTGAGCACCGCCCTCAGATACCCCTGCACCATGGCCTGGGGCATTAGCCTCTCCAGGAGGGTCTCGAGGGACGACGTGGTGATCTCCTTCCTGGACGAGGCCAACTGGGTCAACTGCTGGGGAAAGGCCTTCGGTGGGCACAGGGCGATCCTTTCGGTCCACAACGATCCCTCCAGGAGGAGGGGGCGCGTGCTAGGGAGGAAGCTGTCCAGGCCGACCGCCTGGGCCTATTCGAGGGCCGACCTGGTGGTGGCGGTGTCCAGGGGGATAGCCTACTTTCTGACGGAGTCCGGGCTGGACCCGGCGAAGGTGAGGGTGATATACAACCCGGTGGACGTGAAGGGGATAAGGGCGATGGCGTCGGAGGAGGTGGAGCCACCTCTTGAGGGGCTTGAGTACCTGATAAGCGCTGGGAGGCTCGCCAGGCAGAAGGGGCAGTGGCACCTCCTTCGGGTCTTCAGGGCGCTCAAGGAGTCGTTCCCCGACCTGAGGCTTGTCCTCCTGGGGAGCGGACCCCTCAAGGAGCCCCTGGCGGGGCTTTGCTCCTCCCTGGGGCTTAGGGCCTACCTATGGGACAGGAACGAGATGACGGACGACTTCGACGTCTACTTCCTGGGCTTCA
Source organism: uncultured Synergistia bacterium (assembly GCA_964425005.1). GTDB lineage: Bacteria > Synergistota > Synergistia > CAYRKT01 > CAYRKT01 > CAYRKT01. Next base: position 9,527 of record CAYRKT010000027.1, on the reverse strand, counting down.
GAGCCAACCCCTTCAAGTACATGGCCAGGGCCAGGGCGTTCGTGCTCTCCTCCCTGCACGAGGGCTTCCCCAACGTGCTGCTGGAGGCGATGGCCTGCGGCCTTCCCGTCGTCAGCTCTGACTGCCCCAGCGGGCCGAGGGAGATCATATCCCCCGACTCCGATCCCCTCTCGGTGGCCGAGGGGGTGGAGATGGCCGAGTTCGGCGTCCTGGTCCCCCCCGCTGAGACCTCCTGGGGCTGGCTGGACCCCAGGCTTTCCCCCTCTGAGGAGGGGATGTTGGAGGCCCTCGCCGCCTTGCTGGACTCAGAGGTCGCTCTGGAGTCCTACAGGAGGAGCTCTCTGGCCAGGGCGATGGAGTTTGCCCCGGACAGGATCGCCTGCCTCTGGGGCGAGGTGATATGAGCTGGGGGAGGGTGGCTTAAGCTTTGGGGCTCTATTTCCTGAACAGGGATTTGAGCGGAGGCGGGGCGGAGAGGGTGATGCTCAGGCTCCTGGATCGCCTTCCGGTCCGCAGGTTGATACTGCTGGAGGAGGCCCTGGACTATGCCTTGGACGGGGAGCGGGTCTCCTTCCTATCCCCCAGGTTCCTGAGCAGGCCCATCCTGGTGGACAACTTCAAGTACCTCTGCACCCTGGTGTGGGGCAGGAGCCTGTCGAGGGAGTTGTCGCCCGGCGATACGGTGGTGTCCTTCTCCGACAGGGCTCATCTGGTGAACGCCTGGGCTAAGCTCTTCTGCCGACACACGGCGGTGATCTCCGTTCACTCCCTGGTCCTGGACGAGCGCTCGGAGTCGGGCGTGGGGAGGATGAGCCCCTGGAGGTCCAGGCTCTACTCCAGAGGCGATCTGCTGTTGGCCGTGTCCGGGAGGGTCAAGTTGTCCCTGGTGCTGTCCGGGATCCCCGAGGACAAGATCCGCGTCCTGCCCAACCCGATCGACGTGGACTCCATCAGGGGCATGGCCGAGGAGGAGGTGGAGGAGGTCTTCGAGGGGATTCCCTTCGTGGTCAACGTGGCGAGGTTGGGAAAGGAGAAGGGACACAGGTACTTGCTCGCGGCTTTCAGGGAGCTGAGGGAGCGTCGTCCGGAGGTCAGACTTCTCTTGATCGGCAAGGGGGCCCTCAAGGACGATCTTGTGAGGCTCTCTGAGTCCATGAACCTGAGGACTTACGTTTGGGACAGGGACGAGTTGACCCAAGATTTCGACGTCTACTTCCTCGGCTTCAGGGAGAATCCCTTCAAGTACGTGTCCAGGGCCAGGCTGTTCGTGCTGAGCTCTTTGCACGAAGCCCTGCCCAACGTGATCCTAGAGTCCCTCGCCTGCGGTGTTCCGGTGGTGAGCGTCGATTGTCCGAGCGGTCCCAGGGAGATATTGGCTCCGGACACGGATTTCAACTCCGTGGCCGAAGGCGTGGAGTTCTGCAGGTACGGAGTCCTCACGCCCCCCTTTCGTTCGAGCATGGGCGAGGACGGGCTCAGTAGGGCCTCGTCAGAGCTGGCCAGGGCCATGGAGGCGCTACTGGAGGACGAGGGGCTGAGGTCTAGATACTCGAGCTTGGGCCTGCGGAGGGCCAGGGAATTCGATTGCGAGAGGGTGATCGGGCTTTGGAGGGAGGTCTTGGGCCTTTCGTGAGGGGGTTCTTCCAGGGGCCTAGGAGGCTTGAGGCTCCTCTTTTGAGCGTGGTAGTCCCGGCCTACAACGTGGCTCCATATCTGGGCAGGGCCCTTGGGAGCCTGGCGAACCAGACGGCGAAGGATCTGGAGGTCATCGTCGTGGACGATGGCTCCACCGACGGTTCCGGGGAAGTAGCCCTCAGGATACTAGAGGGTTCTGACCTGGACTGGAAGCTCGTTTCCCAGACCAACAGGGGGGTCAGCGCTGCGAGGAACGTGGGGCTGTCCTTGTGCAGGGGCCTTTACGTCCTTTTCCTCGACGGGGACGACTGGCTGTGCGAGCGCGTGGTGGAGGTCCTCTCAAGGGTTGTTCTCTATCGCGACTACGACGTGGTGGCCTGGGGGTTTAACCTGATCAGGCAAACCCCCAGAGGGGATCTGGTGCCGATCCGGGCGAGGGAGAGCGGTCCCAGGTCCCTGGAGACGAAGGGCGTCCCATTCCTGCTGGAGTTCGTCGAGGATTTTCTCGCCAGGAGGGTCATGAAGATCCACATCTCCTCCTGCGCCTTCAGGGTGGGCGCCGTTAAGTCGATGGGCCTCGAGTTCCCGGAGGGCATATGTTGCGGAGAGGACGTGAACTTCATCTTCAAGTTCTTGATAGCTTGCGATACGGCTAAGTTCTTGGACGAAAAACTGCTGTTCCGTCTGCTTAGGCCCGGCTCTATCACCAGCGAACGTGGGAATTTGAGCCTTTTCCAGGACTTTTATGCCATAGAAGATGTTCTGAGGTTTCTGGAGGAGATGGCCGACCGCGTGAGGTCCGGCTTCGGGGAGGCCGTGCTGCTGGAGCTCAGGCGGATCTTCTTGCGCCTTCTGGTGATGAACTTCTTCACCAGGATTAGGCTCCTGGTCAGAGACAGGATCCTGGTCGACCCCATGGCCTTCAGGGATGAGCTCGATGCGAGGTTTCCGGACATCCTTCCCTCCCTCAAAGGGCGCTCTGAGGAGCTCAAGCGGCTCGGGGGGCTGAGATGGAGGGAGAGGGTGAAGCTCGAGCTCTTCGGAGAGCGCCTTGGGCTTTACGTCGCGATGCTCGACCTGTGGTCGCTCGCGGTGGCCTTCAAGGACAGGCTTCTTCCGGGTTTGCTCGAGGCGGCGAAGGGGTTCGGGCGAAAAGTTGGTGTCGGCTGAGGCTTCGGCGCCGCTCGCTGGGCCTTCATCCCGTGGGGCCCTCGAGGCCGTGTTAGGCCTTGTAAGGTCGGCTGAGGTTGTGGTATCATCTCACAGCCGTGGGCGCGAGAGGGAGCGCGTCTTCGCTCTGGCGCATTGCTCACTGACGGGTCGGAGGTGTCTTGCCTTGAAGAGGACCTATCAGCCGCACAACACCAGGCGCAAGCGCACGATGGGTTTTCTGGTGAGGATGTCCAGCAGGAGCGGCAGGAACATCATAAGGAACAGGAGGAGGAAGGGCAGGAAGAGGCTTGCGGTCTAGCTTCCTGTCGGATCGTTCCCTCAGGTTGAGTTCCAGATGGGAGTTCTCTCACGTGTACTCCGCTGGCGCGAGGGTATCGGAGGAGGGGGGGCGGTTGCTCGCGGCCCCGCCTCCTCCCTCTTTTCCCTCGGCGGCCTCCCGGATAGGGCTGGCGGTGGGGAGGAGGCTTTCCCGCTCGAGCGTCCGGAGGAACAGGGCGAAGAGGCTTCTGAGGGAGGGACTCGCCGCGCTCTATCCCTGCATACCGGATGGGTGGTGGTTGGTCTTCGAGCCGAGGAGGGTTCCCCCTTCCCTGGGGGATGCGCTCCTGCTACTGATGAGGCTTTTGGCTCGCGCAGGGTTGCTCAGGAAGGTGTGCCCCCTTGCTTGACCGCCTGGAGCACGGGCTAGCTTCGGCCCTGATCTTCTTCGTCAGGCTTTATCAGCTCCTCTCCCCCTCCGTCAAGGGGATGGGAAGCTGTCGGTTTCACCCCAGCTGTTCCAGCTACGCCCTCGAGGCGATAGAGAGGCACGGCCCATTCAGGGGGCTTTGGCTTTCCCTGCGCAGGCTGCTTCGGTGCGGCCCCTGGCATCCGGGGGGCTTCGATCCCGTTCCCTGACAGGTTCGCCTCAGGCGATCTTTCCAGGAGGGTGATGAGTCTTGGGGTTGGGCGCTATCTGGCAGATGGCGGTTGATGGCACCTACAGGCTTTTGAGCTACCTCTATCAGCTGACGGGCTCCTACGGGTTGGCCATAGTGGCCCTGACGCTGCTCTTCAGGCTGGTCCTGCACCCCCTCTCCCACAAGCAGAACGAGAGCATGCAGAAGATGCAGAGGCTTCAGCCCCGCATAAGGACGATCCAGCAGAAGTACGCCGGGGACAGGCAGAAGATGAACGAGGAGATCATGCGGCTCTACAGGGAGTACGGGGTCAACCCGGCGGCGGGGTGTCTTCCCCTGCTGGCGCAGCTTCCCCTGCTGATACTGCTCTTTCGGGTGCTCATGACCTTCGACTTCGGGGGGGCCTCCTTCCTGGGCGTGCCGCTCCAGAGAAGCCCCCTGCAGGTCTTCGCCTCCGCCTTCGGGCTGGACCCCTCGGAGGCCGGCTTCTTCGTCGTGCTGCACGCCCTGCTCACGAGGCCTTTGGGTTTCCTTAGGGTGCTCGAATACGGTCCCACGGCGCTCCTGGTGGGGGCCATAGCCTTCACCATGTGGTATCAGCAGAAGATCACCTCGGCCGGCAACCCCCAGGCGGCCTTCATGAACCTCTTCATGCCGGCCTTTTTGACGTTCGTTTGCCTTAGCCTGCCCGGGGGGGTCCTGGTCTACTGGCTGGTCTCCTCCGTGGTGGGCGTGCTGCAGCAGCTTTACGCCGTCAGGAAGGCCTCCTCGCTGGAGGGCAAGCCGGTGGTCTACAGGGACAGGCCCCCCTCTGCCAGGGAAGGGGAGGAGGACAGAGGCTGAGGTCTTTTTCGAGGCGAAAGGGGAAGAGGTGATAGGGGGCGATGGAGATGGAGGAGAGGGTTTTGGAGGTCTCCTCGGTGGAGGAAGCCCTGGCAGAGGCTTCTAAGGCCTTCGGCGTCTCCCCCGAGGATCTGGAGGCGGAGGTGCTCGAGGAGTCCAGGTCCTTCCTGGGCATACTGGGCAGGAGGAAGCTGAAGGTGAGGGTGAGGCCCAGGGGGAGGCTGGACCTGCTCAGGGCGAAGGCGGTCCTGTCGGAGCTCTTCTCCCTGATGGGGATGGAACTTCGGGTCTCCTCCTCCGTGGAGGAGGAGGCTCTTTTGGTGATAGAAGGGGCGGACGCCAACTTCCTCACCTCCAGCAAGGGGGAGCTCCTAAAGGCCCTCGAGCTTCTGGTCAACCTGCTGGTCCCCTTCGAGATCAGGTCCTCGGGGATAAAGCTGGACGCCGACGGCTACAGGTCGCGCAGGGAGAGGGCCCTGCGCAGGCTGGCCGTCGACCAGGCGAGGCTGGCCCTGAAGCGGGGTAGGCCCGTGAAGCTCGAGCCCATGGTGGCCTGGGAGAGGCGCATAGTGCACCTGGCCCTTAAGGACTTCAAGGGGGTGGAGACCCGCTCCATAGGGGAGGAGCCCAGGAGGAGGGTGGTGGTCACCCCCCTAAGGCGGCCAGCCCCCCGGAGGAGGCCCTTCGACAGGGGGGGCAAAGAGGGCGGCCCCAGGAGGTGAGGGTCCCTGCACAGGGTCCTTCTCAGGGTGGGCCCCTTCGAGGTCCTCTCCTACTCGGTCTTCTGGAGCCTGGCCCTCCTGGCGTGGGCCCTGTGGTACAGGCGCAGGGCCGTCCTGGCGGGGAAGGACCCCGTCTTGGCCTCCAGGGCGGCCGCCGTGGCCATGGCGGGGGCCTTCCTGGGCGCCAAGGTGGGGGGCTACTTCGAGTACTGGAGCTACTTCTTAGCGCACCCCGATCGCATCTGGAGGGTATGGGAGTCGGGGATGGTGTCGGGGACGGCCATACTGGGGGGCGCTTTGGCCTCCATATGGTACCTTCGAAGGCGCGGCGAGGACATGTGGGCTTGGGGGGAGATCGTCTCCGTCCCGACCCCCTTCATGCTCTCCCTGGGGAGGATAGGTTGCTTTCTCAACGGGTGCTGCTACGGCGTGAGGTGCGATCTGCCCTGGTGCGTGGTCTTCCCGGGCCTTCCGGGGGCCAGGCACCCGACCCAGCTCTACTACGTCCTGGGGAACGGGCTCATCTTCCTCCTGCTCTTCGCTCTCGAGAGGCGCATCCCACCCCTGGCCAGGAGGGAAAGGCCCCTCCTCTTCCCCCTCTTCCTGCTCCTCTACGGGCTCATGCGATTGTCGGTGGACTTCCTGAGGGAGGGCGATAGGATCCTGGGACTCAGGGTGGCCCAGTGGACGGCCCTCGTGGCCCTGGGGGTCGCTCTCTATGCGCGGAAGAGGGTGCGCCTTAAGGCTTAGGGCCTTCACCCTGGTGGAGATGCTCCTGGCCGTCTCCGTCCTGGGGCTGCTGGTGGGGGCCCTCTTCGGCCCGATCCTCCTGGTGAGGCGGAACCTGGAGGTTTTGGGCCCGGGCAAGTCCCTGGAGGTGGAGGTGAACGCTCTGTTTGAGCTCATCCGGGCCGACGTCTGCGGCGCTCCCGCCCCCGAGGGCTTCGGCGAGCCGGTCCTCGTCCTCACCTCCAGGGAGAGGCTCGGCCGGGGCAGGGCGGACGAGCTCACCCTCTACACCACCCACACGGCTGGGGAGGAGGGGGTGGCGCTGGTGGCCTACAGGCTGGACGAGGGGGGGGATCTCCTTCGCTACGAGCTTCCGTCCTCCTTCAGGCCCGCCAGGTTGACGGAGGAGGCCCTGAGGAGCGCCTCGCCGCAGGTCCTGTTGTCCGGGGTGGAGGAGGTCTCCTTCGAGGTCAGGGCGTCCAGGGGAAGCATGTGGCAGAGGGGCTACTCCGAGCGCTTCCCCCCTGCGGCCTTCAGGGTGTCCCTGAGGGTTAGGGGTCTTCCCTTCGAGCGGGCCTTCAGGGTGCCGGTGGGGGAGCTTTGAGGCGATCCCCTGCCTTCATGCTGGTGGGCGCTCTGATAGCCTGCTCGGTGCTGGTGGCCCTCTCGGGCGCCCTCTTCGCGGTGAGCCGGGTGAGGAGCGCCGAGGTCCGGGCCCAGTCCTTCAGGACCAGGGCCCTCCACGGAGCCATCTTCGCCTGCAGGCTCATAAAGAGGGGTTTGGAGCTGGACAGGAACGGATACGACTCGGAGCTGGAGGAGTGGGCCAAGCCCAGGGCCTTCCCCCTGGAGGGGCTTGGGAGCGTCTCCGTCTCCATAAGGGACGAGGACAGGTTCCTGCCGATCAACTCCCTGCTGCTGCCGGACGGGGTTACCCTGAGGGCCGAGATGGCGGGGGTCCTGAGGAGGGCCCTCGAGAGGGTGGGGCTTCGGGAGGAGCTGACGCCCAGGCTCCTGGACTTCCTGGACGCCGACGACAGGCCCAGGCTGGGGGGTGAGGAGTCGGACCTCTCGGGGTACAGGCCCGTCAACAGGCCCCTCCTGGACGTGAGGGAGCTCCTGCTGGCCAGGTTCCTGGAGCGGGAGCACGTGCTCGGGACCAGCGGGAGGCCGGGGCTGGCGGATCTCTTCACCCCCTTCTCCTCGGGCAGGGTAAACCTCAACACCGCCCCGAAGGAGGTCCTGACCCTCCTGGACGAGGAGGTGGACGAGAGGGCCGCAGATGCCCTCATCGAGCAGAGGGGAAAGAAGCCGCTTTCCGGCATCCCGGACCTGAGGGCCGTCCCGGGCTGGCCTGCCGGCAGCGTCCCCAGGCTCATGAACCTCGTGGGGTTTACCAGCCTCTTCTACAGGGCTAAAATAGCGGTGGAGGGAGAGGAGGGGAGGGCCACCTTCGAGGCCGTCTTCAAGAAGGGGCCTCAGGGCGTGGACTTGATCTTCTGGAGGGAGGAGTAGTTTGCTCCTTTACGCTGATCCTGCGGGCCTCAGGTCCAGGGAGGACGGGGAGAGGAGGAGGCTTCTGGCCTTCGCCCTGCCCTCCATGTTCTTCCGCGAGTTCTCCCTTCCCTTCTCCGACAGGGGGAGGGTAAGGAGGTCGCTGGAGATGGAGGTGGAGGCGGAGCTGCCAGGGGGGGTCTCGTCCTACAGGATCCTGCCGGCCGTCCTCTCCAGGGAGGGGGGAAGGGCTTTTGGCTTCTACCTGGCCCTGAAGAGGAGGTCCCTGGAGGAGATGATATCGGCGGCGGGCCGGGTGGATCTGGCCGTGCCGGCCCCTCTTTGCCTCAGGGCTTACGCCGAGGGGTCCTCGGGGCTCCCGGACGAGCCTACCCTCCTGGGGATGGTGGACGGCGAGTCGGGCTTCTCCTCCGTCTTCGCCGGAAGGAGGCTCCTCTACTATCGCTTCTTCTACGCGAGGCGGAGCTCCCCCGCGGAGGAGGAGGCCAGGGCGAGGGCGATCCTGCCCTCCCTATCCGGCGCCAGGTGGTTCGACCTGGATGGCCTCTTCGAGGGGCTAAGGGCGCTCTTCGTCGAGAGGGATCATCCCCTGAGGCTGGACGTCCTGAGCAGGGGGCGAAGCCTGGGCGAGGTCCTCTCGTCGGGGAGGCGCCTTCTGGACGCCTCTTTGCTGGCCCTGTTGGTCCTCTCCCTCACCGTCCTCGGCTCCGGCGCCCTGGGCTACCTGTCCGCCAGGAGGGAGGCTGCGGCCCTGGAGGAGGCCTCCAGGAAGGCCTTCGCCCAGGTGTTCGGCTCCCCCCCCAAGGCGGATCCCCTGTCGGAGGCGAGGAGAGCGCTGTCGGAGCTCGCCGGCAAGCGAAAGGCCTCCTTCTCCCCCGTGGAGGTCCTCTTCGAGCTGGAGGAGGCCCTCAGGGGGCTTGGGGTCCAGGTGGAAAACCTCTCCCTCTCCGGGAACGTCCTGTCCATGACCCTGAACCTCAACGACATAACCCTCGCCACCTCGGTCCAGGGGAGGCTCAGGTCCAGGGGGCTCTTCGCCCAGGTGGAAGCTGGCTCGGTGGGTCAGAGGCCAGGAGGGGGTGCCTCCATGGGGGTCACCGTGAGGCTCAGGGAGGGATCCGATTGAGGTTGAGGCCCCTGGAGCTCCTTCAAACCCTTCGGGAACTCCTGGGCGAGTTCGTCTCCTCCCTGGGCAGGCTAGGCGCCCTGTCTTTGGTGGCGTCCCTGGCGGTCCTGTCCCTGGCCCTCCTGGTGGGGAGGCTGGAGGAGAGGGAGAGGGGGTATTTGGAGCTCCAGCGAAGCCGCTTCGCGGCCCTGAGGGGGGTGCTGTCGGAGTACGCCTCCCTGTCCGCCTCTAGAGGGGGTGGACAGCGGGGGGTGGATCCCTTCTCGGCCACCGTCTCGCTGGTGGACAGGCTTGGCCTCAAGGGCAAGGCCACGGGGATAAGCCCGGCCTCGGGAGGGGTCGACCTGAAGCTGGAGAGGCTCTACTTCTCCGAGCTGGCCCTCCTCCTCCAGGAGCTCGAGAGGGCGGGGCTGGTGGTTCTGGAGCTCCAGATAAGGGTCCTCTCCCTCCAGGAGGGGAGGTTCCTGAACGCCTCCATGCGGGTGGAGGGAGGTTAACCCCCCCTTGAGGAGGCCTTGGCTCTGGGCTTCCATCTCGTTCTTCGTCTCCTTCTCCCTGGGGGTCCTGGCCTTCGCCCCCTGGGAGGGGTTGGCCTCTTCGGCCCTCAGGGGGTTGGCCTCCGGGGCGGGGGCCTCGGTCGAGTGGGCGAGGCTTCGGGTTGGCCTCCTCCCCAGGCCGAGCGTGGCTATGGAGGGGCTATCCGCCCGGGGAAGGCTCCTGAGCCTCAGGGCCTCCAGGCTCGAGCTGAGGCTCAAGCCCTTAGAGAGCCTCCTTCGCCTGAGGCCCTCCCTGGCGCTGGAGGGCTCCGGGATCTCCCTGGGAGGGGTTCCCCTGGGGGGGAAGGAGGTCTCCATCTCCAGGCTCTCCGGGGTGGTGGCGTTAGAG
>CAYRKT010000026.1:17314-19301 GCA_964425005.1 uncultured Synergistia bacterium | reverse complement strand
GGTACGGGATGAAAAACAAAGACACATACTATGAAGCCATTGTCTTTGAAGCAGATGTGGCTAGTATGGAGCCAGTTGTGCTTTTATTGGAAGCAAGGTACGCTCTCTCCCTAAAACCAGTTTATCTAGTAAACGAGGAGGTTAACAAGCTTGGTCTATCAACGAACGGGTACTTAGACGTGAAGCTTCCCCCGGTCGTTGTTTATAGGGAGGATTTGCTACGGATCAACAAAGCTTCGGCGTATGTTGATAAAAAAGATGTCAATAACAAGTACGGTTATGAAAGGTTTGCTTATTTTGACTACTTGTTGTTTATTGGAGATAAAAAAGAAGAAAACTCTTTTACGGTAAAGAGCGATGGAAGTTATATGGGAGAGCAGAAGGAGTACTACGAAAAAGGTCTCCTCGGAAGAAGCGTAAAGGCCCACAGGGACTTAGTGGAGTCCGTCAGCGGGCTAACCTCTCTAATAGTGCTTGGAGATAGCGATAGCTCAAAACCATTACCTGGCCCTGAGTACGTTGTTGGGGAGAAAGGCGTGTCTTTTGAGATAGGGGATATAGCCCAGCTATGTCTGATGGGCAAAGCGATTTTGCCTAAAGAACTCTTTTCCTCTTACCCGATTTTTAGTAACTCGGAAAAGATCGTTTCCGATATTGCTGAAAGAATGCCTAGTGAAGGGAAGAGCAAGAAAGTCATCAGCAGAGATAATATATGCAGATTTGTGGATTTTTCTCTTGTTTTCTCTGGTAAGTTGTTTACTAAAAGGTCGCTCATATCAAAATCATATAATAACCTGAAGGCTTTTGATACTATAGTGTGGAAACTGATAGAAGATAAAGGCTTGGTCAAAAATGATCGTTTGCGGCTTTTAGGGTTTGGCGATTTCGTAACTATTTACCTTATGAGAGAAACTTGGTGCTATATGATAGAAACTTTGTCTAAATACGACTTTGGCGAGAGATCGCTACTACTGGGCAAAGACCCGTTCTCTCTCTACCTCCTCCACAAGGGCTTGCCGGGAGAGGAATTTGTCAAGGTAACTTTTATCCAGGAGCAAGAGGAGGTAAAGGATAATGACAAGCCGTACTACGCAAAAACTAAGCTCCTGGGGGTTGATTTTGAGATAGAAAGAAGATTGGGAAGTGTTGTGCTAGAGGCTTCCTTTGTTCCCCTGGTGAAAACTAGGGAAAAGAGCGGCCTGGGAAAAATTGATGTCAGGGTGGCTAACGGGTTCTATATCAAGTCAAATAGAGGGATGAAGATGAAGCCAGCCTTTGAGTAGGGAGGGAGAGGGTTCTGCTCTCTACCTCACAAAAGACAGACCACTTGACAAGTCATGGCATCTCTGCTATGGTGTTCCTTGAGGTGGTAGATATGGCTAAGGGAAAGGCAACCAGCAAGGAGAAGAAGTGGGTGATCAAGTGGTTTGGACCCCTCCAGAGGTTCTACCCCGCTCCTCCTCGGAGGAGGTACAACACTAAAGAGGAGGCTGAGGCGGCCCTTTTGAGGTACGCCAAGAGGAACCACTTTAGCTGGGGCACCATCAAGGCCGCCTACCACGTAGGCATCGGCATTGACGGAGACCCTGACTCCTGGTACGTTCCTACGAACATCTAACTCCCAGTTCTCAACCGCTGGCCGAAGGCGTGACACAAACCCCCTTCGGCCAGCCTCGCATTTTCTTTCTGTATAATATAAGCATGCCTGAGTCTGTGAACAACGTAACTACTGGTACTGGCCTGCTCCACGAGGTCTTTCACGAAACGGTGAAGCAGTCCTTTGTGTCCCTAGGGTTTCCCGTTTACGAGTATGACCAGACCTCGGGTCAGTTCAAAGACGTGGCTAACGGCCAACCCTTGGGGTTTGAGGTGAGGTTTGCGAACATAAGGGAGCTTTTTACGACTGACTATAACTATAACGACTGGGCCGTTGCCCTGGCGTCTGAGATAAATGGGGACGATAACCTAGTGCTTTCTTTTGAGGCCA
>CAYRKT010000026.1:0-17214 GCA_964425005.1 uncultured Synergistia bacterium | reverse complement strand
CCCCAGTTACCGTTTCTTCTTACTCCTACGACCCTAGCAACTACTCTTTGACCCACGTGCAGTCTGTTTTACCTATACCAGCTGTGTCAGCAGTTACTCACTCCTATCCAGTTTCAAAAGTTTTTGTCAGGGACCTGTCAGACACCCAAAGGGAATACTATGTGTTCTTCTTTCACCACCGAGAAGACACGGCTATCACCTCTCTAAGGCTTTTAAGGGTTCTTTTCAACAAAAGCAACGGTAGCATATCCAACTCCTGGATAGAGGTTATTCCTAACGTCAACAACGTTTCTAGCTCAGACCTGATCCCCCAAAGCTTGGCTTCTTCCTGGGGCGTAGGGCCTTACCTCTACGCAAGGGAGCAAGTAACTCAGCTTTATCATGCACCACAAATCCAACTCAAACTACCAAAACAGGAAATAGAAAGCCTTTCTTTTTCTGGGAACTTAATTATACCAACATCTAGAGGAGTAAGACCATGGAACCGAAACAAATTCCTAATCATAAAAGTACCTTTTTCTGCCCAGCTAGATAGCAACAACCTAAATAACTCATCTTTTAGCTTTGACAGGAACGCTATTAGAGTTTATGGACCCATTGATTTAGGCGACATTTATCTAGATGGCTACATAGCCAGCGACGCCTCAAGAATAGAGTTTAGGAGAAGGTCTTCTTACACTCCCCCTAGCCAGGTCTTAGGAAAGGTAAAAAATCTCAAAAACCCCTGGTTTACTAACGCTTTCGTAACGGTGAACAATGACATAGATGAGGAGAGAATTTCAATTTCTATATTCCACTACAACAGGCACCAGAGTTGGCATCATTTCAATACGAACCCGTTTGCCGTCATTTCCTCTTTTGAAATAACCCCAGGAGGGGGCGTATACTACCTCGGAAGTACCTTCTTAGACCAAGTTACCTTCATAGGAGGGTTTACCCTAAACAATAAGGTAATGTTTATTGGACAGGTGTGGGCTAGTGATATATACAGCCGATACACGGATTCTAGCAGGGTCAGGATACTAGCAGTTTCATTCTTATCACTACCAGAAGGTGTTCAGTGGGGCTCCGATCTGGGCAAGAGGAACACTCAGCCATATATCGTCAAGATATCCCACCCTGATTTCATCTCTTACAGGGTGAGAAAGGACTTAACTAATCAAGACAGGACAGTATTTACTCGGGAAAACGAGTTTTATATGACCTCAGTAATTTGGACAGGAATGTACCAATCGGGATTCTTCTTACCCTATTTCCACGTTGCCAAGCGTGGGGGAGACGGCGTATGGTTTGACCCCGATGTTCTGTATTTAGGAGTGCCCAGCTATGACTCAAACGTGCGTAACCCGAGCTACTGCTTTGGCGTGAACGGCTCTCCTCTGTTCTTCTATAGAGACGAAAACGACAGTAGCAACCACTACATTATTGGAGACCAGATAAATTCTACTATTAGCTTAGTGTTCAAATCAGTCCTTTCTCCAGACCGCTCTGCCCACTCTCTCGTTGCTATCCAAGGAAGCAACGACCTGAAGTTCATAAGGTATTTCATATACAAGGTTGACAGATCACAGATTGCTATACTATCTCCTTTCGTTCTTCCCTTTGGCAACGTCCTGTTCGGAAATAACTACTTTTATGAACACTACCAGCTTTTCCCATTAACCTCTTTGCCTGTATACTACGGAGCTAGGCTGAAGGGAAAAGTTTACAACGTAAGGCTTTTTAAGGACGATTTGAGAAAGGCTAAGATTTTCCATTCCTATGACTACACCCAAAACGAAATAAGAGCCGACTCTATTAACAATTTCACCTTTAGTGGAAACCTGTCTTACCCAATACCACTCATGCTCCGCTCGTGGGGCAATGACTTCCATACTGCCTGGGGAATAACCCTACAACCTGTTTACGCCCTCTCCGATCCCACCTCAGCCGTGTTTGCTGTAGATTCCTCACAAACCCTAAGAGTAGGAGACTATGTCCAGGTTACTGATGACGAAGGAAACGTGTACCAGTATACAGTCGTCAATACTGCTTCAGATACCTTCTATAACTCTTTTGAAAACAACGACACCTCTACCTTCCGAGCCCTGTTAATGATTAGAAAGGACTAAACCTTGCTAGTTTTATCTCGTGTGGGTGGACTATGCTAGCAACAAGCGGCACCCTTGTCTTCGCCCCAAGCTTGTCGTTTGTACCCGGTTTGTACCCGGACGCTTCTGCTCTATCAGAATCCTTGAGTGTTGTTGTAAACAACGTTTCTACATACAACATGGTCAAGCGGATAGAAGAACTCATAAAAACTGGCCCCATGTCAGTCCCACCTCCAGCAGGGGTTTTGTTTCAAGCTTTGTCAAGGAGAATCCGTGAACTCATACCCACCTCGTTCTTTGACTACCTCGTGTCAGACCTTCCTGCCGTGCCCACTATCTACGATGGTCACTACTCATACTCAACACAATCTGGGGCCTATCACGCCATTATGGGCATCCTAAGAGACCCGCAAAACCCTGATGAACCCTTGCTTTACTTCTGCTTAAAAAGAGCTTCTAGCACTTTTGTAAGAATAGAACCCCCTTATCCTCTAACAGAGGCCGCACAAATCACTTCAAGATATGCCAGATTTTGGTTGTCCGGGGAGGAAGGACTGGAAAGCGCTCCAGTTCCGAACCAATACTGTAAAGTTGGCTTGCTCTCACAGGGTTCGGGCGGCTCTGGCTATGTTCAGGAGTTTTCTTACCAGGTCTACAAGGATTGGGTAGTGTTTGAAGGGAAGACTTCGTCTGAAGGAAGTGTGGAAATAACCATAAAGAAAGTTGAAAACGGCCAGGCTAGCCAGGTAGTAAAGAGAGAGGTGGTAGCTACTGTCAACAAGCAGTTTAGCTACACCACACACCTGCCGCCCGGAGAGTATACTTACGAGGTGTGTGCCTATTCAAGCGGCTCTGGGAGCGGATAGGAGGTAAACTGAAATGTCCACAAGGCCGTCAATGCTATCCGGCCCTGTGGACATTTTTGTGTTTCTATAGCTCGTTATCCCCTGATATAGCCGCTACCAAGAGACCAAGGATTAGGGCAACGGTCATTGTCAGGAGTATGGCGAAGGCCAGAGTTGAACAAGAAGAAAGGTATAGGAGAGAATGGGCCAGGAAGAAGCCGCCGATGAGCCCTCCAACAAAGTCTAGTCCAAACCTGAACCAGAAGCCTTTTCCGTTAAACATACCCGCCTCACCTCAGCTATATTATCACACACTATCCCTTACTTGTCAACTCCTCCTACTCTTCACTGCAAAAGTCTACTAGCTAGTTTTTGGTGTCGTAAGTGCCATCGTAAAGCTCCCAGTCCTCTTCCCACTCTTCCATCTCCCTGCCCCGCTTCCTTTTATGTGGGCCAGCGCCGGATCGGTTTTTCAGCTTCCTCCAGTCCTCATTACCCAAAGGAACTCTAAAACCCTTCTTCCTCTTCCCTTTCTTCCTCATACGACTATGGTATAACATACTTATAGGCACTTGTCTACATCCACACTTTCCTAGGTCTGGTTCCCGGTGAATACATGCCTATAGAAATAGAACTGCTTGTATTTGACTTTTCCTCATGCACCTGCCCACAGAACGGAAGCGGGGCCGGAACCTCTTACGATGCCGTAGTCCTTACCAATCTTGGTCCACACCCCGTTATCGCAAAGTTTCCCTCCGGAAGCTCTACCTTGCTTTCTCCCAAGGAGAGGATAGGCCCAAGTAGCGATCCTGAGATAGTGGACTCGGAGGCTCCGTGGCCTGGAATGAAGGTGTTAGCCAACGGTGCGGGTAGTGCAGGAGAGCCAGAATAGTTTCTAGATAAGGAGCCAGCATGAGGACTACTACCATCTGTAATAGAGGCAACAGTCCAGTTATAGTAAGAATTTCTTATCAAGGGTACGAAAAAACTACCTTATTGTCCCCAGGGGAAACCTTGTTCTACCCGGTAGAGATACCCAGGGCCAACATATCAGTAGACCCTCCAGTAGAAGGGACTTTGGTGGTAGTATACGACCCAAGCGATTACCAGGAGTTGCCACTTATGCATATAACTGTAGAGGGTAAGGCATGCAGAAGAGGAAGGTTCCTCATCCCCGGCTTCAGAGGGGACGGGAACTCTAGGCGTGCGTGAGTGGAAACGATCTCAGGCTGTATATAAAATCCCTATTGCTGGGAATGCTGTGTTTTGCGGGGTAAACGTTGAGGGTGCGCTAGCTGGAAGCCCAGTAGTACTGGAAAAGGCGTAGCTGGTAACGGAAGCGTTGTTTCCTGCAATGTTGGTGGATATGGGAGCCAGGTTTCCTACTGGAACAACCCTTAAGGTTGGAGTTGAGCTAGTCCATATAGCCAACCAGTAGATGCCGGGAGTGAGTTCCCAAGACAGGCTTGTGGAAGAAACCGTGCCAGTAGCCCCAGTATTCAGGCCAGTAACTTGATAAAGCAGGTTTGTTGGTTGGAAAGGGTATCGCTGTCTTGACGAATATATCCCAATAGAGGCGGTTCCGGCTGATGCTGTAGAAATGTTTATAGATACTAAGGTTATCACTACGGTAGTGACTACCTCTATGGGAATGATCCTGACCTGGTTCGCTGTAGATGCTAGGGTAGTCAAAGCCGCACTAGCTGTGGCATGAGGGATTACCCGGTTATTGTCTCCGGACAAAGGACCGGGCCTAGGCAACTTGGGAAGGTGGGTTTTGGGAATATATGGGATTTGAGACTCGGAAGGTGATGACCATTGCCCCCTGGAGTCTAAATAGTAGACCTGAGAAGGGTTTAGTGAAGAGGCGTCTGGCACCAACCCCCCAACTGACCCAGAAAACTTAGGTATAGAACGGTAGTTAAATGATTGCGCACTCAGAACCACATACCCAGCGGTGTCCCACGGGTTAGGAGTCGTGTCGTTAGTTATGAATACCCACCCAAAGTGGTCTACGAGCCAAGAAACTTCGCTCCAGTCCCAGGAAACCCCATATACCAAAGCCGCTATTCTGCTCCTGACATAGGTACCGCTATTCAAGAGGGAAGAGATCTGGCTTTTTATCTGTGAACTGGGGTATGAGGGCTGTTCATATATCTTGAAAATGTCCGGCCCGTAGGGTAGCGAGAACCAATTCTCATCTATAGTAGTTCCAGGGTTAGCAATAACCAACCAAAATCCCAAGGAGCGGGCAAAATCGCATATTTCTGAGTAGTAATCAGCAAGAGTTTGGTTGTATTGGCTTGGGAACTCGTCTATGAAGATAGCTCTTACTTCAGGGTAGAGGTTGTTCCAGGTTTGGATATCAGACTTTACAGCACTTATGCTACGGTTTCCGTACTGGGTATAAACATATCCACCAACGGTTACTCCGTTTGAAGTAAGCCTCTTTATGATGGCAGAGTAGTTAGGGTCAACAGAGGTGCCAGGGCCGTTGTTGGGGTTTAAGATAGCAACGATCGGCCTTCTAGACTCAACAGCCGCTCTTATTATCTCAGAGTACTCCGGGTTTGTTTCTGGGTTAGAGGGGTAGATGTAGGCAGGAATGATAACCCCGTTTGCCAGCGTTGACGAGAGTCCAAAATGGCGAAGGGCGTCCTCGGCCATGACCTGGCTGGTGTACGCCCAGCCTTTTTCCGAAAGATATACTCGCTTTTTACCCCCGGTGGAGGGAACAGTTCCACCGGAGGTTTCACTAAATAACTCTACCTCAACCTCCTCTGCCATATTAGCCCACCGGGTTCCGGTGTAAATACGGAACCTTCCTATTGTTTCGTCAAAGTATATGTCTCCTTCTTGCGGGTTATTAGGCGGGGAGGTCAGAGAGGGTATGTTTGGCACATACAGGAGCTTTTTCCTCATTCAATAGAAGTCTTCAACCTATTATAACTACCACGATACTATTTTGAGCAGGAGGGGAAGGGAAGGAAATCTCTACCGCATTGGCGGAAACCCTCTTCACGGAAACCCCAACGTCCTCGTAGCTGGTTGCGTGATAAGCCTGTACCACTACATTCCTGGTTCCCAAGTTGTGGTTTAGTGTAAAGGTTGTGTTAGTACCATCTCCAATGGTAAAGACAACTCTTGAAAGGTTGCTTTGGGAGATAGCGTTCTGTATAGCCTGGTCAACATACGCCTTTGTTGCCGGATCGCTGTCATTAGTAGGGTTGGGGAGATTGAGTATACGATTGACACCCAAAAAATCCAGAGATGAATAAGTTTTCTTGACTGCCACCTATCCACCCCCAACTCTCGCCTAAAAAGTATATTCTGATGGGTTTGTTGTGTCAAGGCTTAAGCTGTGTAGGGACTGGTGTGTGTTTTTACTTTGCCTGTTGCCACAACCCAAACCACCTATTGACAAGTCAATCCTCTTGTGTTATGGTGTGGTTAGTAGCCCAGAAGGGCTACTAGAGAGAGAGGAGGTAGAAGAGATGTCTCACGGAATCCATAAGGAAAAGTTCGTTTCGGTCAGGGAACCAGCGTGGCACCGCATCGGCTTGCATTTCTTGGAGCCCATCCCACCTTCTCTGGCCGCTTCGGTTTCTGGGTTTGAGGAGCCCGATCTGTTCCCCCTCATGCTTCCTAATGGGGAGCCCTCGGGCTACTACGGCGTCGTTTCTAAGGATGGAGAGGTCTTCGGCACCGTCACCTCCAGGTGGGAGCTAATCCGCCTGGAGGACGTTATGGACGTGTTGGACGAGATTGCCAAGGAGTTCCCACTTTCTGCCGCCGGGCAACTTCGGGAGGGAAGGTACGTCTTCTTTACCTTTGAACATAGGGGACAGGTCCTTGGGGAGGAGTACCTGAAACACATCGTGGTACTCCACAGCTACGAGCCCGGAAAAGCCTGGAAAGTGCTTTACTCCCCTACCAGAGTAGTTTGTATGAATACTCTGGTGGTTTCGGAGAAAGAAAGCTCTTTCACGATTTCAGTGAAACACTTCCGGGGCGCACAGGGTAGGGCTAGAGGAGCGGCTATTGTAGCCGTTTCCAAGGCCAAGCAGGAGGAGGTTGACCGTAAGCTTGAGGCTTTGGCAAAAGTTGGTGACTTTGACGCTCAAATCGATGCACTCTTAGACTACGTGTACGCCTTCCCAGAACCTCCAGAGTTCCAGGGGAACGAAAGCGAGGAGGACAAGCAGAGGGCTCTCCGTTTCTACGAAAACCGGATGGAGGCCACAGCCTTTGCCAGGGAAGCTTTTCTGGAGTCCTACGAGCGCTTCAACGACGAGTACCCCCGTCTAGCCCGTACTGCCTATGCTGGCCTCCAGGCAGTGCTGGAAACTGCCGATTGGAGGACTGGTCCTAAGCGTAGCCCTAAGGAAACTCGTCGTCTGGATGAGGCCCGTGTCCTGGGAGCCAGGGCCAAGGAAAAGGTCCTGGGATGGAGGTTTGTCACTAGCCTGCTTTGACGCTCGCTTAAATGCCAGTAAAGAATTCCGGGGTTTGATGTACCCCGGAATTCTCTCTTTTACCCAGGTCAAGAGCGTAGACATTCACCTTCTTTTTGCTATTATCTTCTTGTATGGTCATAGGTGTCAACCCCACTAGCTACCTCATTTACAGAATGACTGGGATCAGGCCGCTAGGCAGGCCGAGCATCCCGGCTTATGTTTTCAAATCGGTAGAACCTAGCTTCGCACCTTTTAGAGAGGTGTTCGGCAAAGACTTAAAAGTGCGTGAGTCTATACGTGGTGCTTACATGCACGGAACTGTGCTTGACCGGGCAAGTCAGGAAATGATTTCTCTTTATCAAAAGAAGGTGGGCTTTGATGTGGATTTGGAGGTAGGCACTTTCCAAACGGTTTCAGTTGAAATAGAAAAAGACGGGTGGTACCAGAGTGGCGAAATAGAGTATATAAAGCAAAGCAAGGAGGGTACCTTTCTGGTGAAGGTAAAGGGGGAGCCAGAGCCTAGAGAAACAGAGTGGATATGGTCAACAGTTCCCTTGAGGGTATTGATGACACTAATAGGATACAAGAAGAATGAGCTTGATCGGGTGTACATATACCGGGTAAAAAGGGACAAGAGAGTTGGTGGGTGGAGGGACAAGAGAGTTGGTGGGTGGGATGGGCACTTGTTTGACCCAAAGTATGAGTTAGTGTACGACTTAGACCAGGATAGTATCTACTCACGCCACGTTAGGATAGGCATTCCCCAGAAGCCCAGTACAGTACAATGGTACTCAGAGATTTGGAGCTTGTCGCCTATAAAGGAAGTTGAGAACCTGGTCAAGTTTTACACCGTGCCTCTAAGGTTGAATAGGAAGGTAAAGATTCCTAAAGGGATAGAGTTGGTAGGAACTTACTCCGAATGGGACTACAGGATAAATATGACCCACGTGCTTGAAAAAGTAAGAGAGTTGTCTAAGACTTATGGTATAGGCTCGCTCTAAGCCTGAGCAGGCTTGTGAGTAGTGGATAGGTAATCATCTAGTAGGAGGTAAAATGCTGAGAAGGTTTCTTTTGGCTCTTTCGCCCTTCATGGTGTTGGCCGCTCTGGGGCAGGGTCAGGATACTGGGGAGTTGACCATCCCTGATTTCCAGACCTTGTTTAGCTCGCCCCACGCTCTTGCCCTCTTCATCGTTGGGCTCATTTCCTTCGTTAGGAAGCATTTCCCCATCACCAAGCTGGACGGGATAGTGGTTCCCGCCCTCTCCTTGATTCTCGGTCTTGTTCTGGCTTTTGTTGGAAAGCTTCTTGGATATCTTGGGGATAACTGGCTTTTCTTCGGCTTGATGGCTGGCATTGAGGCTCCGTTGATCGTGTCTGGAGCCCGTACTCTCCTGTCCAAGACTGCTGGCACTCCCGCTACTGAGGTTGGAGGTGGTGGCAATGCGCAAGCTAGTGCTGATAGCACTACTCCTGAGCGCACTCGCCTTCGGTAGCCAGTCCCTCGCTGGTGGTAGAGCGGCGTGCAGGCTATCCTGGTACCAATCTGAAACTAGGCACGTCTGCTACGCCGAGCAGGACCTTTTCTCCCTGGGGAGGCTATTTTCACTATCTGCTGGCCTTGAGGCTTCCCAAGTGTCAGGGAGCTATTCCCTCTCCCCCTACGTCCTGGCTTTCCTGGGATTTGGGGATTTTTGGCTCTCGCTTGAGGGCGGCTTGGTCTATCTCCCCGGACAAAACTCCTTTGGCCTAAGACACGCCGTTTCGTTTGGTGTCTACTGGAGGTAGTTTCGGGCCTTTAGGCCGCTGGGGTATAAAATTCTTCCTCCCGGACTCACGTCCGGGAGGTTTCCTTGTTTCTTTTTCTACTCATCTAAGAAATAGCTCCAGCCGCCGCCTACAGAGTAAACCCCCGTATCTCGTTCGAACGCCCGCTTGATTTCGGAGTAGTAGGAACCTTCCGGGTCGCTAGCCTGTATCCAACCGCCGTTATCAAGGTACACGACTGTCGTTTCCTCCTTCCACAAAACCGCCTCTATCTTTGAGATCGGAATAACGAGGCGGCCTTTACCCTGCCCATCACCAAACTCTATTGCCCTCATTACTCTCACCTCCTAAGAAAATCATAGCAGGGTAACCAATACCTGTCAAGCCTTTCCTACTCCCACCTATGTTCCCAAAAAAGAGCCGTCGAAAATGGAAACATCTTCGCTCACGGCGAGAAGTTCCCTCCTTCTTCTGTTGTGGCTCCAAAAGAACGTTGAAAGCTCAACATGCCCGCCGAGATTATCATGCCTTCTCTTGCTCTTTTGCAAAGGAGGAGTGTAAACTTTATAGACAACAAAGGAGCCGTTGGCTACACTCTTATCGCCAAACCCTCCCGGAAACTCAAAGAACAAAGATACTTTTGTCAAGAACGTATCCTCGGCCCTCTCTTTAGCTAAAGAGGAAAACCTTCTCATCATATCAAAGGCAGTAAACAAGTCTCCAGCTGGGCAAGACCCGTTTTTCAAGTGCTGTATTGACAGGAGGATAGACTCCAACACACTACTTCTGAGGCGATTAGGAATAGCGCCTATATCGTAGAAAAATATCAAACTTTCTATAGCCCTCCTCAAAAGAGGAAGTTCGGAAAAACTATCTTGAGAAAGGACCGAAATGTTGATGTTAGTACCATCCACTAATAAGAGAGGCAGACGGCTAAGCATCCCCAGTGATTCTCCTCCTAATAGGAGGGTTGCTTTTTTAATATTTCTAATCGCCTCCAAGAACACTTGGTGTACCGGAAATTTGTTATCGGATACGTCAAGCAAAGCCCAGACCTTATAAGAGAGGACTATGGTGTACGGATGATACCTAGGCCCCCCAGGAACGGAAGCCTTGCTGGTATCGCACCCCTCCTGCAAGACGGTGGCATGGTAGACAAGCCTTGGGCTATAGTGGTCAGAAGCAACAAGCAGGATACCCAAAGGCTTCCCTTCTTCTGGGGATACGAGTAGCGGCTGGTAATGACCAACTCTTATACCCCTGTCCTCCTTGACCAGCCTTCCCTCTCCAAGCAACTCACGGACAAAGCCGTTGCTGGTTATGTAGGAAGGAAGACTGAGTTCGTGTTTCACTTCGTACATCACGGCCTTACCCCGGTGACCGAAGCCTGAGCGTGATTCTAACCATCGTTTGCAGGTCTTCTTTAAGCTCCTCGTAATACCAGGCTGGCATGTTACGCTCGGCACATACTATGGAGGCAACTGCTACGGACTCTCTTCTCAGGTCCTCAAATCCCAGATGCTCCCTTCCCAGGGTTCTGTAAAACTTGCTTAGCAGGGAGCCCCCGGCTCCCACGATTTTTCCCTCAGACCTGTTTCTCTTGGAAGGCATAGCTACCTCCCTCGCTTTAATACTATCCTTAGCACCTAGACTTGTCAAGAGGTTAGACGGGATCAACGTTTTGGTAGTATATAATGAGAAAAAGAGGTGAAAAGCATGTCTCAGAGCAAGAGTAAAAAAGAAGAGCTTCTACTGGAGCTATCAAAGAAGATTTTGTCATCCGGTGATGGAGGTGGTGAGGGACTGGGGGCGGTCAAGAGCGTAAGCACTGCTTTGCAAATAGCTCTCATAGCCCTCAGTTACAACCTCGTAGAGAAAATGTCAGACATTTTAGAAGCTTCTGACAAAGTGCTAGAAAGAATACGTGACGAACAGGTTTTAAACAGGATGAGTCCCAGGACACTCCTAGAAGCTTACAAAGCCCTCAACGACGTTCTGAACAAATACTCCTCTTACACCTCCACTCTCCATAAGAATATAGACATAGAGAGGCTGGAGTCTGACATACTGGAGTTGCTTGCTAAAGGAACAGACATGGGGCAAGAATCTCAGGCTGTTGTGCGTAGAGAAGAGCTTGCTAGCGAAATACTTTCTCTCATGGGTAAAAAGCTAAACTAGTAATCATGACGATATACCCCTTACCGCTCACGCTATCAAACTCAGTTCTAGGGTACCTGGCCTACAACGACGACCCGGACGCCCTCTGGCCCGTATTGGAGGAGGCTGTCCTGATGCCGGGAGAGCTGGCCTACCTTGAGCCCGAGGAGTTTGCCAGGTCAAGGCCAAGCAGAAGAGGGTTCTTCCTTCCGGTGCCCTCAGAGAGTCCTTACATAGCCTCTGTTTCCCCAGGTCCGATCAACCCAGAAGGTGTGGCCTCAGAAGGCAGGGGTCTTTTAGAAGCTTTTGGTTCAGCATGGGCGCTCGTCCTGGACGAAAACGGAGAAGTTTGGCTCATGCAGGCCGTAGACGGGTACGGAGAGCCCTGGCATGCTGGTAGCCCAAGGGGGGCTCGTTCGTGGATTAAGAGGAGGGCCGTTGACTTTCTCCCAGAGGGGGAGTGCGTTTCGCATACCTCATTTACTTTTCTTAGCTCCGGAGTTCCCTTGGTAGCCTATTCAGACTGCAAGGGGACCATAAAGGTCGTCATAAGGACGGCAAGCTTGCCACAGACCATTGCCTCCTTCAAGGGTTATGATCCCTCTGTTCTCAACCTGGCCCTTGTAGGGGCTTCTGAGGATATTCTTCTTTTCTACATTTCTGAAGATATGAGGAAAATATTGAAGAGAAAGCTTTCTGACAGATTTTTATCTGAAGAGGTAGTGCTTGAGGTAGATAGAGAGATAAGAAACTTCTACCTCGGCCTTCTGCCGAACAGGTACGTTCTTTTATTACAACAAGAGGATGATACCCTACCCCGGCTGGTTTATTCTTCTGACTACTTCCCTTTTAGCCTTTGGCAAGAGGCTCCTCTTTCCCTCAGCCTATCCCCAAACGAAGGTCTAGAGGTACTAAAAAAGGTTGAGGAGAAGGAGGAAGAGCAAGGTGAGGGGTTTGACTTTTCTCTATCCTCTTTTGAAGAGGGCAGTATTATTGGAATGCTTAGAGAGGAAAATACTGGGGGAGAAGAGGGAATAAGTATTGTAGCCTCTTTCTCATCAGAAGCTATTTTCTCTGGTATTGTCTTAAACTACACGGATGGGGACGGAGGAGATGACATAGGTGCATCCGTATCAGCACCTAGAGAGGTGTTTTTGAAGGAAATAATGCACACTTACAGGCCAAGACTTCCTTTGGACGCCGTAACCCTTTCCGTAAACGCCCCCGAACTTGTCCTTCTGGAAAAGGTGTAAAAGCAAATCCTTGAAAAACAAGCATCTCGTTGCTCGATTTTCTAGCATCTGCTCTACTGGGGGAAGTTATTGCTTGACTCATATACCAACTAGTGGTAAATTATTGGATTGGTGGTAGGGAAACGAGAGTTGGCACAAGTAAGCACTCCGGAGAATATCCTGGACTTCATGGTTTCTCTGGCAAGCCCTGATCTGAACGGAGCCGTTTTGGAGCCTGGGTGCGGAAGTGCGCCCTTTCTGAGAAGGGTCCGTGATGCTTTTGGCTCATACAAGATGGAGTTTTTTGGGGTTGAAATAGACAGAGAAGCCGCTTCGGAGGCTCCGGATTGGGTGAGGCTGTACACAGAGGACTTTCTCACTTGGGAACCTGGGGTAAATTTTTCTTTGGTAATAGGAAACCCTCCATACGGGATAGTAGGCTCTGAGGAAAAGTATCCGATACACTCTCTCCTTGAGAAGAAGGCCATCTACAAGAGCCTGTTCAGCACTTGGAAGGGGAAATACAACCTGTACGGAGCTTTCGTAGAAAAAGGTGTAAAGCTACTCAGGCCAAAAGGAATGCTGATTTACGTAATACCTGCAAGCTGGCTTGTCCTAGACGACTTTTCCCTGCTGAGAAGCTTCTTAGCACGGAGTGGGGCCAACGATATCTATTACTTGGGAGAGGTTTTTGAAGGAAAAAAGGTAAGTGCCGTGGTTCTCATGCACCAGAAATCGGCATATCCTGGCAAGCTTCGCCTCTGGGATGTAAAAGTGGATGACAGGGGAAAACTGATTCCTACCCTCTGGTTAGAGAAGGGGGACTGGGGAGGAGAGATGGTCCGTTTTGAGAACGACTTCACCAGGGAGTTAGAGGGGTCTGGACCTTCGGTAGGACGGGTCTACGAAATCCGGTTTGCCGCAAGAAGTAATGAGTTCAAGAAGAATCCGGAAGTGAGGAGAGAACAAGGCCCTGGGCTTCTCCCAGTGTTAACAGGTAGAAACTTAAAGCCGGGGAAGATAGACTACGACACCAACTACTCAGGGTTGTGGGTTTCCAGGGAGGTAGCTAGAGGGATAAGGGAGTTTTACGATCATCAACGCCTGGTGGTGGGGCACACGAAGGGAACGAAGGTGGTGGCAGCTTGGGACGAAAGGGCTTACCCCTGGAGAGAGGAGTTTCACCTGATACCTAAAGAGGGCTGGTTCCCGAAACCCGATGATGTGGTTGTCTACCTTAACTCAGACCTCGTTAGCCGCTATGTGAAAACTCTGTACAGAGATTTTGTACCCCACCTCACCTTGCGAATGTTAGAGCGTATCCCCCTAATGGAGAGCTTTTTCTCCTCTACTCCAACTCGTACTCGACTAGACGAAGAGCCCTAGGTACAGAGAGCAGGCTTTCCACCCTGACTACTCCACTAGCAGAAAAGGTCCGGTTGTAGGGCTGGTCCACGAGGAAGACTGGAGAAGCCCCGGCCTTTACCGCACTCTCTACCTGGTGGGGAGCGTCGTCCACAAGAGACAACCGCTTTTTGGGCACTAGTGAACGAACCTCAAGCACAAACTGACCCTTGTCTTCGGTAAAAAACACCTCTGCTGGCAGGTCCGGGAAATACTGGTCAACCCACCACAGAGTGGCCGAACGAACCTCGGTGGGCCTAGAGGTCAAAAACCCGGCAAAGATGCCGCTTTCAGAAAGCTCGTACACTGCTTCAGCCGATCCCGGTATCAAGGGCATAGAGGCCACAAAATCGGAATTCGAAAACAGCGATTTTACAAGCCTCCTCTGCTCCTCTGTGTAGTTGCCGAAGTGGTAGTCATCCGGCACAGGCAACCCCATTTTCCGTATAGGCGAGAGGAAGTCTGCTACCACCCCGTCCAGGTCTACAAACACAAGGTAGGACATAGCCGATATAAGGATATCCCCTCATTTCTCTATTTGTCAATAAGCCCGGAAGTGTGCGGTGTGTGTTGACACGGGGGCAGGCAGGAGGTAGCATTTATCTGAAGGAGGCTAGGATCATGGAGAATGCCCTCAGCCCTTTGTTAGAGGAACACACCAAGGCTAAGTTAGTCCTGGAAGAAATATTTGACTACATGAACTTCGTCATCGAGGAGATTACTGAAATTGGTAGGGAAGAGGAAAGCTTGGAGGAGGTTTATGACAAGATTGTCTTTGACCTTGTGGTCAACGAGAACGAGCGGTACAACCTGTTTAACATAAGCGCCTCCAAGCTCATGCTGGTAGTCCTTGACGCCGTTGAGAGAGACGTGCCAATACACATAGAAGAAAACCTTGAAGAGGATGCGGAAACCTACCAGTACCTCGTGTACCGCCCAACGGGGTACGCCACTCCCAAGGAGAGGAAAGCGTTTGAGGAAACGATTAGCGATCCTACGGTAGTTGTCATGGACCTCCTATCGGCTCTTTCTGAGGTATACTTACAACACAACAACCCTGCCTTTCACGACTTGGGAGAAGCAATATACGATCTGTATAGGGCGTACTCTCTTATTGTCATACCCGAAGAGGAACCAGAAAGCGAGGCTCTAGAACCGCTTGCGAAAGCGATTAAGGAGCTAAAGGAGAAGTATCCTCAGCACTACAAAGTGCTTGGGGCCGCTATCCTTGCTTCTGAAGACAAAAGGATAAATAAGATTATTCACTCTCTAAAAGAGGACTAAGCGCTGAATGACAAAGCCCCGCTCTCAAGAGCGGGGAGTTTTCATCTTTTCAATAATAAAGTGTAGCCTATCCCTAGTGCCCTGGTTAAAGGGATAGGTGGACTTTCCACATATCTCTTAGTAAATCTTCCAATAAGAACTAAATCAAATATGGAATCACCAACACGCAAAGAAGTGTATTCTATCCTCTCCGAGCTTTCTTCCGGGTAGAATAAAACCTCTAGACGTATGCTTTCTTTATCATCGGCCTTCTTTGGCGGTTCTTCGTCGTCGTCTTCGTCATCCGGCTGGAAAGAAGTAACAATCCTAGCCAAAAGGTTGTAGTCTTCACGTTTTTTAGCGAGGTATTCTATAACTCTGGCTACGCCCGTGAAGGGACGAAAACCATTTATTTCGGGTTTAAAGTCCACCTTATAGTCTGTCAACGCCTGTAAGACGGCTCTCCTTCTAGCCTCCTTGATTGCCTCGGCAATCTCTTCAGGACTCATATCGGGTAGAAGAAGGCTGATCGCCCTGCCCATCAAGCACGATGCTGTTTTTAGACTTGATTCCATTCTTTCCACCTTAGATAGGGCTTTCAGGAAGTCGTCAAGCCCTCCCTCCTCGGTCTTGGGGCCAAGGTAGTCTCTCTCCAGGTTTGGAGTATTACCATACTCTATCTCAGTATCATCCCTAGGTATCATAAAGAAGTTATGCTCCCTAATGACAAAGTTTAAAGTATTCGCTCCTTCCACTCTCTTTGGGTACAGAAATTTTAGGATATCCTCTCTTTCGTCAACCTTTATTCCTGAAAGATGGTCGTCGTAAAAACTATTAGTGGTTAAATACCTTGTGTAACCAAAAAAGGCCAACTTTGGTTCCATGGAAATAGGGAGCCTGGCCCTCACGAACGGCCTAACTTTTCTCAAGGGCATGTCTAGTTCGGGCTCTTGGCTAGAAGCGCTTACTGGAATTTTTTCTTCTCCATCAGCTTTTTTCCTATATATCACAGACTCTTCTATTTCAAACCCTCCACTTTCTGACAAAGCCTTTCTAATACCTCCAGAAACATCAAAAACTAGAAAGATTCCGTAATCGTAAGAAAAGTCATCAAATCTTCCCCTATAAAAGATCACTCTTTCTACCTCCTTATCTCCTCCACCAGGCTGATCCACTATCTCATATATAAGGCTATGACTGTCATCTGACTCTGGCACATTGTCAGTATCAAACACATATAGAACCTTTACCCCAAAGGCGTCTCTGTATATAATGACATCCGATCCTTCGTCAAGCGTATCTCTTATGCCCCTGTAAGACTTGTGGTACTTACCCAATTCAAGGATAGAGGAAAAAGCTTCATCGGTAAGACCAGAGCTAATGCTTTTCAAGAAACCTCTTAGCGTGCTTTTATCAATGTGATCAAGGAAGTTCCAGAATATGCAACGGCTGTCAACTCCGTCAACACTTTCATGTGGAGGCTGGCAACTCTGTCCTATTGCTTTTCCGTCCGAGCTTTCTTTATAAGAAAGGACAGTAATCTTTCTCTCCCCACCCTGGTCGTTAGCAATGTAAGGCAAATAGTAACGAACGAATCCGTCATATAACTTCCCAGCAATCTCCTCCAGTCCAGGAGGGGGTGGCGCTTTTGGAGGTTCTACTTTAAGCACAATACTCATCTCTATCCCAATTCCTTGGTCGGAATTAGTCTGTGTTGGCTCTAGCTTCAAGACGATCTCCAAGCGGAACTTGCCGAAGACCTCGTCAATACTAGGGGTTTTGTAGACCTTAAGGGTATTGCTCATCTATATCTACCTCTTACTTATTTTACCTAGTTGCGCTTCTGCTATGAGCTATGAGCATGGATTTTATACCTGTAGAGAGGTGGAATACCTTATGCCAAAAGACCTAGCTAGAGGAGTAGCTGGCCCGTTCAAGTACTTCTTCGTCAGGTTTCCTATCATTATTAAGTCAAACATTGAATCACCCACACGCAAAGCA
>CAYRKT010000025.1:0-22141 GCA_964425005.1 uncultured Synergistia bacterium | reverse complement strand
CTTTCAAGGTCCCAACGCACCCATCCCCAGAGCGCAAGGGGAATAATACCACCGGAGCCCACCAAGTGTCAAGAGGGGGTTAAGTATCAAGAAAAGCAGAACGAAATTCGATCGTCCTCGCCCCTCCGATCCAGATCCTCTAAAAATATGGTTCCAGTTGGCCGCGCCTTCCTTGTAAGTAATGTTCACGCGCTGTAAAATTTAGCTGAATCTCGATTGGGAGGTGATCTGCGGTGAGGAGGTCTTGGTTGCTGGCTTTGGCTGCGGCGTTGGCGTTGTCCTGTCCTGCCCTGGCCCAGGAGACGGTGAAGATAGGGCTCCTGGTGCCGCTCACTGGCCCTGCCGCCGCTGACGGGTTGAGCGTGCTCAACGCCGTAAAGATAGCGGTGGACAGGGTCAACGCCGCCGGTGGGGTGCTGGGCAAGAAGGTGGAGCTGGTCTACTACGACGACAGGACCGATCCCAAGGAGGCGGTGGCCGTAGCCTATAAGCTGATAGAGAAGGACAAGGTGGTCGCCGCCGTGGGTGGGTCCTACAGCATGCCCACCAGGGCTGTGGCCCCCATATTCCAGGAGTCCAGGATACCCCTTGTGGCGGCGTACGCGGTCCATCCCGACATAACCAAGGCCGGCGAGTACTGCTTCAGGAACGGGTTCCTGGGGACCGTCGAGGGGGCCGCTGCCGGCCACGTGGCGGTGGAGATGCTGAAGGCCAAGAGGGTGGCCATACTCACCATGGACAACGACTTCGGCAGGACCCTGGACGAGGGCTTCAGGAAGTACGTGCAGGACAAGGGCGTCGAGGTGGTATACGAGAAGCTGTATCCCCTCGCGGAGAAGGACTACAAGCCCTACCTATCGGCGATAAAGGAGGCCAAGCCCGACTTGATCTTCGTGGCGGGCTACTACGCTCAGGCCGGCAACATCGTGAGGCAGGCCAAGGAGATAGGGCTCAACGTCCAGATCCTCGGGGAGGAGGGCTTCGACTCGCCCAAGTTCCTGGAGATCGCCGGGGATGCAGCTGAGGGGGTCATAATAGTCACCAACCTCAACAGGGACGATCCCAGACCCGTCGTCCAGGAGTTCGTGAAGGAGTACAAGGCCAGATACAACATAATACCCGACATGGTTGGCGCATCCGCCTACGACGCCTTCATGATAATAGTGGACGCCATCAGGAGGGCTGGGACGACCGAGCCCGACAAGGTCAGAAAGGCCATAGCTGAGACCAAGGGCTTCGACGGGCTCACCGGCGTCATCAACGGCTTCACCGAGATCGGCGAGGTGGTAAAGCCCGTCCAGGTCCAGATAGTCAAGGGCGGCGACTTCAAGTTCTTCGGCGTGGTGGACGACCCCGCCATCATAACCCCAAGGCATTGACGAGGTGAGAGCGCAGGGGGGGAGCGAAGCTCCCCCCCTGTTAGAGAAAGGGAGGTGTAGCGGCAATGGGTATCCTAGAGGAGCTCAAGGTGGGAAGCGGCAAACCCAGGGAGGTCCGCGCCCCCAGGGGCAACAAGCTCCACTGCAAGGGCTGGCAGCAGGAGGCAGCCCTGAGGATGCTTTGCAACAACCTAGACCCGGACGTGGCGGAAAAGCCCCAGGAACTCATAGTGTACGGCGGAACCGGCAAGGCGGCCAGGAACTGGGAGTGCTTCGACGCCATAGTCAAGAGCCTCCTGGCTCTGGAGGACGACGAGACCCTTCTGGTGCAGTCGGGCAAGCCGGTCGGGATACTCAAGACCCACAGACTAGCGCCCAGGGTCCTGATAGCCAACGCCAATCTGGTGCCCAACTGGGCGAACTGGGACTACTTCCGCGAGCTGGAGAAGAAGGGGCTCATCATGTACGGCCAGATGACGGCCGGCTCCTGGATATACATAGGGACCCAGGGCATCCTGCAGGGGACCTACGAGACCTTCGCGGCCGTGGCCAACAAGCACTTCGGCGGCACCCTGAGGGGTAAGCTGGTGCTCACCGCGGGCCTGGGCGGCATGGGCGGGGCCCAGCCCCTGGCGGTCACCATGAACGAGGGGGTCGCCATATGCGTTGAGGTGGACAGGCACAGGATAGAGAGGAGGCTCAAGACCGCATACCTGGACGAGATGGCCACCTCCCTGGACGAGGCCCTGGCCATGGCCAGGAGGGCGATGGAGGAGGGCAGACCTCTGTCCATAGGGCTTCTGGGCAACGCAGCCGACATCTTCCCGGAGTTCGTGAGAAGGGGCATAGTTCCCGACGTGGTGACCGACCAGACCTCGGCCCACGACGAGCTGGGCGGGTACGTGCCCGCCGGGATCCCCTACGAGGAGGCCCTGGAGCTCAGGAGGACCGATCCAGCCAGATACAAGGAGATGGCGCTGGACTCCATAGCCAGGCACGTGCGGGCCATGCTGGACCTCCAGAGGATGGGAGCCGTGGTGTTCGACTACGGCAACAACATAAGGGGGCAGGCCCTCAAGAGGGGCGTGAAGGACGCCTTCAACTTCCCCGGTTTCGTCCCCGCTTACATCAGGCCGCTCTTCTGCAGGGGAGAGGGACCCTTCAGGTGGGTGGCGCTGTCCGGCGACCCAGAGGACATAATAGCCACCGACCACGCCCTGATGGAGGCCTTCCCTGAGAAGAAGCACATGGTCAGGTGGCTCCAGATGGCCGAGAAGAAGGTCAAGCACATGGGCCTTCCCGCCAGGATATGTTGGCTCGGATACGGCGAGCGCGACAGGGCCGGGCGGATCTTCAACGACCTGGTGAGGAGGGGCGTCGTGAAGGCCCCGATAGTCATAGGCAGGGACCACCTGGACTGCGGCTCGGTGGCCTCCCCTTACAGGGAGACCGAGGCCATGGCCGATGGCTCCGACGCGGTGGGCGACTGGCCCATCCTCAACTGCATGGTGAACGTGGCCTCCGGGGCCAGCTGGGTGTCCTTCCACCACGGCGGCGGCGTGGGCATCGGCTACTCCCTGCACGCCGGCCAGGTCACGGTGGCCGACGGCACGGAGGAGGGCGAGTTCAGGGTCTCCACGGTGCTCCGCAACGACCCAGCCATGGGCGTCATAAGGCACGTGGACGCGGGCTACGACATAGCGGTTCAGACCGCCCTCGAGAGGGGCGTCAAGATACCGATGATGTGCCAGGACCTCCCGGGCGATCCGGCCAGGAAGGGGGATCTGAGTTGCGAAGACTGATAGAGTGCGTCCCCAACTTCAGCGAGGGAAGAAGGAGCGAAGTGATCGAAGCGCTGGTCGAACCCTTCAGGAGGACGCCCGGATGTCACCTGCTGGACTACAGGGCTGACCCCGACCACAACAGGCTCGTCGTCTCCGTCGTAGGGGACGATGAGCCCTTAAAGAGCGCGCTGCTCCAGGCGGCCAAGGTGGCCGTGGAGAGGATAGACCTGAACGCACACCAGGGGGAGCATCCCAGGATAGGCGCCCTGGACGTGGTTCCCTTCGTCCCCATAAAGAACGCCTCCATGGAGGAGTGCGTCAGGCTCGCCCACGACTTCGGCAGGACGCTGAACGAAGAGCTAGACATACCGGTCTACTTCTACGAGGAGGCGGCCTTGAGACCCGAAAGGAGGAGGCTCGAGGTCATAAGGAGGGGGCAGTTCGAGGCGCTCAAGACGGAGATAAAAAACCCCGAGAGGCACCCAGACGTGGGAGAGCCCAGGATACATCCCACCGCAGGCGCGACGGTGGTGGGGGCGAGAAAGCCCCTCATAGCCTTCAACGTGAACCTGAGGACCACCGACGTAGAGATAGCCAAGGAGATAGCCAAGGCTATAAGGGCTTCCAGCGGCGGGCTCTCCTCCGTAAAGGCCATCGGCCTGACCCTGGAGGAGAGGGGCATGGTGCAGGTCTCCGTCAACGTGGTGGACCACGAGAAGAACCCCCTCTACAGGGTCCTGGAGATGGTGAGGATGGAGGCCAGGCGCTGGGGGGTTGAGGTGGCGGAGACCGAGATCTACGGGCTCGCTCCCCTCCCGGCTCTGGTCGACTCCCTAAAGTACTACATGGGGATGCACTCCCTCAGCGCAGACCAGATAATAGAGGCCCGCCTGCTGGACCTGATGGGCGGTGAGGGGTAGTGTCCAGGAAACTCTTCCTCAACGCCAGGATCTTCACGCCGAAGGACGAAGGGAAACCCCTCAGGGGCAAGGGACAGGGAGCGCTCCTCTCCTTCGAGAGGGGCGCTCTCCTGGTCGAGGGGGGTATCATAAAGGAGGCAGGCCCCGAGGACGAGGTCCTATCCCGCCTGTCTCCTTCTGAGGTGGAGGAGAGGGTGGACCTGGAGGGGAGGTGCGTGGTGCCCGGCTTCGTGGACCCTCACACCCACATGTGCTTCGTGGGGACCAGGGAGGAGGAGTTCGCCATGAGGCTCAGGGGCGCCACCTACATGGAGATCCTCCAGGCCGGAGGGGGGATACTCTCCACCGTGAGGGCGGTGAGGTCCTCCCCGAGGGAGGCGCTCCTGGAGTGGACCAGGAGGAACGTGAGAAAAGCCCTCTCCATGGGGACCACCACCGTGGAGATCAAGTCCGGATACGGGCTTGATCCAGAGACCGAGCTCGCCATGCTCGAGGTGATATCGCGGATACCCAGTGAGCTTCCCGTCGACGTGGTCCCCACCTTCATGGGCGCCCACGCCTTCCCTCCTGAGTTCAAGGACAGGAAGGAGGCCTACGTGGACCTCATCTGCGACGAGATGCTGCCCAGGGTGGCCTCCCAGGGCATAGCCAGGTTCTGCGACGTCTTCTGCGAGAACGGCGTCTTCGACCTCGAACAGACCGAGAGGATCCTGAGGAGGGCCCAGGAGCTGGGCCTGGGCGCTAAGATGCACGCCGACGAGATAGAGGACATGGGCGGGGCTAAGCTGGCCGCCAAGCTCAGGGTCAAATCCGCCGACCACCTGCTGGCGGCCTCAGAGGAGGGCTTGAGGGCGATGGCGGAGGCGGAGGTGGTGGGCGTCCTGCTTCCCGCCACGGCCCTGAGCCTGAGAAAGCCCTTCGCCGACGCCAGGAGGATGATAGACCTGGGGGTTCCGGTGGCCATATCCACGGACTGCAACCCCGGCTCCTCCTACTGCGAGTCCATGCCCCTCGTGTTCGCCCTCTCGGTCCTCAGGATGGGGATGTCGCCGGAGGAGGCCCTGGTGGCCTCCACCCTCAACGCCGCCCACGCCGTAGGGATGGCCAGCCTGGTGGGAAGCCTCGAGCCCGGAAAACAGGCGGACTTCCTGGTGCTGGACGGAAAGACGCCTGCGGCGTTGGCGTACCGCTTGGGAAGCGCTCCCGTGAGGATGGTCTACAAGAGGGGTGAGCTAGTGCATGTCTCGGACTAGGTTCGAAGCGATGACGACGGAGGAGTTAATAAAGGCCATAGCCTCTCCCTCCCCCACCCCCGGCGGGGGGACGGTGGGAGCCCTCTGCGGGGCCCTCAGCGCCGCCCTCTCGGCCATGGTGGCTTCCCTGACCACGGGGAAGGATAAGTACAGGGATCTAGAGCCCAGGATGAGGGAGATAGTCGAGGAGGCAGGAAACCTCTCCAAAAGGCTTTTAGACCTCATGGAGGAGGACGCAAGGGCCTTCGACGCGGTGATGGAGGCTTACAGGCTCCCCAAGGGCACGGAGGAGGAGAGGGCAAAAAGGAAGGAGGCGATAGAGAGGGCTCTGCGGGGGGCCTGCGAGCCACCCATGGAGGTGTTGAGGCTCTCGAGGAAGCTCGTGGAGCTGGCCTCAGAGGTGGAGATGAAGGGCAACAAGAACGCCATAACGGACGCGGCGGCCGCTGCAGCCTGCGCCAGGGCCGCAGCGGAGATAGCCTTCCTGAACGCCCTGGTAAACCTGAACGGGCTCTCGGACGAAGCCCTGAAGTCCGAGATCGCCTCCGAGGGGCAGAGGCTGCTCAGGGAGGTGGAGAGGGAGTCCAGGGAGACCTTCGAGGACGTGTTGGAGTATTTGATGCCCGAGGGGGACTGAAGAGGAAGGGGAAGGCGTTCTCTCCCGTCCCGCGGGAGGGGACCGGGAGGAAGCCCTTCCCCTTTTGACTAAAGGTACCAACTGTGCTAAGCTTTCGGCGTTAAAAGTTAGGCCTCGGGCCCGGGGGTGAGGGGATGGGGGAGCTCTTAAAGCTCATAGGGAACACCCCCTCGGTCAGGCTCAAAAGGCTCGTCGAGCTCTACGGAGTCGACGGTGAGCTCTTCCTCAAGTTGGAGTGCTTCAACCCCACGGGGAGCTTGAAGGACCGGGTGGCCCTGTGGGTGGTGAGGAGGAGCCTGGAGGAGGGCCTTTTGAAGGAGGGCATGTCCCTGCTAGAGGCCACCACGGGTAACACTGGGATCTCCCTCGCTTTCGTGGGAGCCCTGATGGGACATCGGGTCGTGCTGGTGATCCCCGAGGAGGTGGGCGTAAACGTGAAGAGGACGTGCGAGCTCTTCGGGGCGCAGGTCATCCCCTCCCCGGGCGGCAACGCCGACATGGACGTGGCCTTGAGGCTGGCCAGGGATATCCTCGAATCTGAACCCGGCAAGTTCCTGTTCCTCGACCAGTACTCCCACCCCTCCTACGTGGAGTGCTCCTACAGGTGGCTCGGTCCAGAGCTGTGCGAACAGCTGGGAGGCGAAATAGACGCCTTCGTGGACGTCTACGGAAGCGGCAGCACCTTCACCGGGGTGGCTAGATGCCTGAAGGAACGAAGGCCCGACGCGAAGGCCTTCCTGGTGGAGCCAGCAGAATGCCCCGTGGTCTCCAAGGGGATGTGGGGTCCCCACGTGGTGGATGGGGTATCCGACGGCTTCATCCCCGACAACCTGGAGCTCGACCTGGTGGACGGCGTGGTCCTGGTGAACACCGAGGAGGTTATAAGGGTCACCAGGGAGCTGGCGGAGCTCGAGGGGATAGCGGCGGGCCCCTCGTCTGGGGCCAACGTGGCGGCGGCACTGAAGCTGCTCAAAGGAGGTTTCGCTCGCAGGGTGGCGACCATAGCGAACGACAGATACGACAGGTACTTCGAGCACCCGCTGTTCGGAAAGGCGAGGAGGGGAACATCCCTGGGGCCTAAGGGGCCTGCCCCGCTCGAGTCGCTCAAGAAGCTAGAGCTCCTCTGGCGGAGGGAGAGGGCGCCGGCCCTGGTGGACGAAGCCCTCTAGCCCCTGAAGTCGTCCTTCCTCAACCGCTCGAGCTCCCTCCTGGCGTCCCTCTCGGCTATGTCGGCCCTCCTGTCGGCCTTGGTCTTGCCCCTGGCCAGAGCTAGCTCCACCTTCGCCCACCGGTTGTCCTTGAGGTATACGCGCAGGGGGACCAGGGTGAGACCCTTTTGCTGCACCTTGCCCATGAGCTTCCTGAGCTCCTCCTTGCGCAGGAGCAACTTCCTTCGGCGCAGCGGATCGTGGTTGTAGCGACTCCCCTTCTCGTAGGGAGCTATGTGGACGTTGTAGAGCCAAAGCTCCCCGTCCTCGAACTTGGCGTATCCGTCGCGCAGGTTGACGGAACCTTCTCTCACCGACTTTATCTCCGTGCCGGTGAGCACCAAGCCGGCCTCGTAGGTCTCGAGTATCAGGTAGTCGTGCCTCGCCTTCCTGTTCTGCGCCAGGGTCCTGTCGGCCATGGGGACCAGACACCATCCCAAAAGAAATGGTCGGGGCGAGAGGACTCGAACCTCCGACCTCTTGGTCCCGAACCAAGCGCGCTGACCAGGCTGCGCTACGCCCCGACGACGGCTACTATTCTACGAGCCATCCCCTCGCGTGTCAACGAAGGAGGGGCAATCCCCCCTTCGCTGACACGAAGAGCTCTCTAAGCCCCCTCAGATATGGATAGCGCTTCCCCACGATCCAGCCTCCATATCGAAAGAGGCAAAACCGTGACCCCAAAGGCCTATCCCGTCAGGCGAAAAGGGGAGCACCCAGGGTTAGTCCCTCGAAGGGCTTGGATCCCCTAAAGCGACCCCCCACTCGAGTCCACCGCCGAAGCGTTTTCGCCCCTGCGGCGAAGCCCCTCCGCTCGGCGATGGGGCGAAGGCCCGAGGCGAACGCCAGACATC
Organism: uncultured Synergistia bacterium; assembly: GCA_964425005.1. Classification (GTDB taxonomy): domain Bacteria; phylum Synergistota; class Synergistia; order CAYRKT01; family CAYRKT01; genus CAYRKT01. The sequence continues at coordinate 14,106 of CAYRKT010000025.1, read as the reverse complement.
CCCCACTCGCCCATTTCCCAAACCCAGCAACATCCGGCCACGAGGAGATCGACCTCGGCCCGCGAGACCGCCCTCAGGAACAAAGCCAGATCCCCACCGCCAAGACGTCCAGCCGGGAGCGGGCGAAAGGGAGGCGGAAGCGATGTCGCCCGAACCTAAAGCGAGCTCAAGGTTGGCCCCTCCGCGCCTCGTCGCAAGCCGGGCCTTCGTTAAATCCCCCTCTCCAAAGCCCACACCGCTCGCAAAGGCAAGTCTGGAGACAGGAAAGCGCCCCAGGGCGTTCGCCCCAGAAACTAACCTCCCATCCCCTAACCTGGAACCCAGGGGATGGACGACCTCCAACGCCCCCACGCCTAAGCCTTGGAAACCCAGAGGGTGACCTTCCACAACCTGGGTCCCACAGGAGCAAAACTACGACGCCATCTAAGAGGGCGACCTTCACCCCGAGTCGACCGAAGGACGGCGCTTCTTCCTCTGGGGATAGCGAGCCTCCGTCGGCCAGGACTCACAGGAGATACCCCCCTTGAGGCCCATTCGTCCGAAGGCTTATAATGGTAAGCGAGGTGAAATGATGACAATAAAAACCCAAGGTAAGTATGCGTTTACTAAGGAGATAGACCTTCTAGACTTCTCAAGGAGGTCTATAAGGTTCCTGGAGATGTCCGTCCCGCCTCTATCGGGGCACAGCCTCAGGGTGGCCTATCTGGCGAGGGCCCTGGCCGAGGCCCTGGGCTTCGGTGAGGGGCTCTCGAGGAGGGTCATCCTGGCCGCTCTCCTCCACGACCTGGGGATATTCTTCATCTACAAGGTGAAGGGTCTCTACGACGAGGTGCACAGGCTCGCCCAGAAGGAGCTGGACGAGGTGGAAGAGGGGGTTGGATCCGAGCTCGCCCATTGCGTGATGGGGGAGCGGATACTCGCAGAGACCAAGGTCATGGCCCACCTCGCCCCGCTGGTGAGGCTCCACCACCCCAGGGACAACGAGAGGGACTTGGCCACCTTTGAGTCGCTGAGCCCGGAGGAGAGGACTGGGGCGTGCGCCGTGGCCCTCTCGGACGCAGTGGCCAGGTCCCTCGCCAAGAGAAGGCTCGAGCTCATGCCGTCCAGCGCCGCCCTCGCCGAGATCTTCGACGAGGTGGGGAGGTCCTCCCCCGGGTACTTCCTCCTCCAGGCGTCCAGGGATGGGCTGATAGAGGCCCTCAGGAGCGTCCTCTCGCAGAAGAGCCTCTTCGTGGACATCAGGAGCGAGTGGTACATGGACGAGGTCCTGCGCTCCAGGCACGGACATCCCTCTTCCATCGGCGTGGAGGAGCTCACCGGGGTCGTGAGGGTCTTCGTCAAGTACATGGAGGCCAGGAGCCCCTACACCGCCCATCACACCAGGCTCACCACCCTCTTCGCCCAGGCCATGGTCTCGAGGTTGGGCTCCCTCTCCCTGGAGGAGGTGGCCGAGATGACGCTCGCCTCGTGGTTTCACGACCTGGGCAAGATGCTCATACCCCTCTCCGTGCTCCACAAGAAGGGCCCCCTGTCCCCCGAGGAGTGGAGCGTCATGAAGGAGCACAGCTACTCCCATTACATCTTCTTCGGGAGCATGGAGCCCCTCAAGAGGGCCGTCTTCTGGGGGGCCTGCCACCACGAGAAGCTGGACGGCAGCGGATATCCCTGGGGACTTAAGGGGCATCAGATACCGCTGGCGGGCAAGATCCTGGCCGTGGCTGACGTGGCCTCCGCCCTCTTAGAGGAGAGGCCCTACAAGGAGCCCCTGTCCTTCGGAGAGGCCCTAAAGGTCTTGGAGTCAGAGGTCAGAAGAGGCCTCCTCGACGGGAACTGTTTCGGGCTGCTCAGGGAGGCCGCGACAGAGCTGGGCATAGATGAGCGCATGACCTTCAAGGAGGTGAGTGCCCTTTGGGCGGAGGAGGAAAAGGCTGCCTGATCGTGGTGGACCTGCAGGTGGACTTCTGCCCCGGAGGGGCCTTGCCCGTGCCCCGCGGCGACGAGGTCGTGCCGGTGATAAACGACCTGGTCGATCTCTTCGAGCGAAGGGGGCTTCCGGTCGTCCTCTCGAGGGACTGGCACCCGGAGGACCACGTCTCCTTCAAGGACCGCGGCGGACCCTGGCCCCCCCACTGCGTGGCCGGCACCCCTGGGGCTAAATTCCACCCCGGGCTTAAGGTCCCAGAGAGCGCAGTGATAGTCTCCAAGGCCACCGCGAGGGACTCGGAGAGCTACTCCGCCTTCGGGGGGACGGGCCTCGAGGAGACCCTCCGTTCCATGGGAGTGAAGAGGCTTTTCGTGGCCGGGCTGGCCCTGGACTTCTGCGTCAAGGCCACCGCCCTGGACGGAGCCAGGTTGGGCTTCGAGGTCTTCCTGGTGGAGGACGCCACGAGGCCCGTGTTCGCGGAGAGCTCAGCGTCCACCCTCGAGGAGCTCAAGGGGGCGGGGGTCAAGGCGATATCCTCCAGCGAGGTGGAGGCCCTGCTTTAGCCCTCACCTAGCTGTCCTTGGTCCAGACACCCACGCCGTAGGCTATCGGCCTGGGCTTCCCGTCGGAGGGGTTGTTCAATATCTTCCCCCCGAGGTAGGAGGTCGAAGATCCGCCCCCGTCCAGGTTGAGCGCCCAAAGGCACCCCAGTTCCTTCGCGAGCAGCGCCGCCTCGTAGAGGGTTACGCCGAAGCTCCTTATGGGATCCCTTCCGTCCACCACCAACATCAGCAACCTGCCGTTCGGCTTCACGCCCAGGAGGGTCCTCGGATGCCTCTTCGCGCAGAAGGAGTGGGGGAAGCCCTCATCCCCGACCTGGGGAACCCCATCGGCGAGCACGAGTGGACCTCCCTGGACAGCCCAGCGCAGGTCGTCCCACCTCTCCCCACCAGGTCCGAAGAGCTCCACTACCACCTCCACCCTCTCGCCGACCTGGGCCGCCTCGAGGGGCGTGCCAGCTCCAGCGCCCACCAGCACCAGCCCATCGCGGGGGATGAACCCCTTACCTCCGACCCTTCTCTCCGCGACCACCCCGTCTCTAACCACCAGCTCGGTGGATCCCACCGGCGCATCGCAACGCATCCCCCTATGCGGGGTGAAGAGCACCACCTCGCCCAACCTGGCCCTCCTGTTAACTCCGTCGATCGAGACGACTCTTCCGCCCAACCTCGCGAAGGCCCTCCAGCCTGGTACCCCGACGAGGAAGGAGCCATCCCCCCTCACGCCGAACGCCGTCCTGCCCGGATAAGGCTCTCTGACGACGACCCCGTCCAGGACCAGAAGCCCCACCGCCTCGCCGTCCTTCCTGAAGAAACCCCCGTTGACGGCTCCGAGGGCCTCGGAGTCCCTGGCCATGGTCTCAAGGGGCCTCAGGACCCCAAGCCCGTCCCTCGGCAGGAGGGGGGAGACCCTGAAGACGCGCGGGTCCACCTCGAGGGCCACCCAGGCTACGGGGGATGAGAGGGCATCCGCCGGAGCGTCAGCCGTGGAGGAGATGATCCCCTCGCCCAGGACCTCCCTGGCCCTTCTGGCCTCTATCGCGGACTTGAAGGGCCCAGCGTAGAGCAAATAGTTTTCGTCCTCCACCTCGTATCCGAAGGGTATCCCCTTCCTCCTGATGGCCTCCGCGGCCCTGGCCATGGAGGGTTGGCTCGAGTAAGAGCCCACGTCCACCCTCCACATGGGAAGGGACCTGAGCACTCCCCTTCTCCCGACCAGGACGGAGAGGCCCTCCGAGAGATCCCACCTGGCGGAGAGATCTATGCCGCTCCTCAGCGTGGCGAGATAGCTCGAGATCAAGAGGTCCAGGTCCCCCCTGCTCATGGGCTTCCTCCCGTCCTCCGGGATTCCCCTCCACGGAGGCCTGAGGAAGCGCTCGGCCACGTATATGGCCGCCTGGTGGAGGGGATGGACGTCGCCCCTCCTCGCCAGGACCAGCTCCCCCTCGACCCGGGATATCACCTCCAGGTCCTTGCCCAACCCCAGGGAGTAGAGGGCCATGTACACCGCCTCCCCCCAGGAGATGGGCAAACCCGGGTTGAAGTGCCCACCCCAGCTGGGTATGAGGCCGTAGTAACAAGCGGTGAGGGCGTAGGGGTAGAGGTCGCTCCCGGGGGGGATGTCATCGAAGGTCTTGCTCGAGGTCCCCGGGGGCAAGGACCTCACCAGGGGAAAGCCCCTGGCTTCCACTATCCTCCTGAGGAACTCGCCTCGGCTGGCCGCTACCCCAGCCCAGCAGGGTCCTTCGGGGACGAGGACGAGGGCCAAGAGGAGCACCAAAAGGGGGAGGGGAAGAAGCCCCCTCCCCCGTTCCCTCGACGCGACGCTCCCAGATGGTCTAGCGCGAGGGGCGCCCAACGTCCTCCCACACCTCCGGGTTAACGAGGGTCCTGGGCCTCCTGCCCGAGACGAAGTCCAAGACGTTCTCGGCCACCAGCTTCGCCATCTCGGTCCTAGCCTCCACCGTGGCAGAGGCCATGTGGGGGGCCAGGACCACGTTGGGAAGTTCGAATATGGGGTGCCTGGGCATGGGCTCCACCGGGAAGACGTCCAGCCCAGCCCCCGCCAGGCGTCCATCCCTCAGGGCGTCGTGCAAAGCGTCCAGATCGACTATCCTTCCCCTGGCAGCGTTGATCAGTATCGCCCCCCTCTTCATCAGGTCCATCTCCCTTCTGCCCAGCAGACCCTGGGTCTCCCGCGTGAGGGGAAGGCAGACGGCCAAGAAGTCGCTCTCGGCGAGCAGGACCTCGAACGGAGCGAAGGAGGCGTTCAGGGAGGACTCCAGCTCGGGGGCGACCCTGGTCCTGGAGTGGTACAGCACCCTCATCCCAAACCCCAATGCCCTCCTCGCCACCGCCCTCCCTATGCGGCCAAAGCCCAAAACCCCAAGGGTCTTCCCGCTCACCGACGATCCTAGCATCATTAGGGGATGCCAGGCCACCCCTTCCTCGTACCACCTGCCCGACCGCACGAAGAGATCGCCCTCCACCACCCTTCTGGCCGCAGCGAGCAGCAGCGCCCAGACGAAGTCGGCGGTGGCCTCGGTCAGCACGTCGGGCGTGTTGCTCACCAGTATCCCCCTTCTTTTGGCCGCCTCCAGGTCCACGTTGTCGTAACCGACGGCGTACTGGGCTATCATCCGAAGCCTGGGGAGCCTCTCCAAAACCCCAGAGCTCAGGTCGTCGCTCAGGAGGCTAACCAGGACCTCAGCGTCTTTAGCCCTGCCCACGAGCTCCTCCGGGGTAGGACCCCTCCATCCCTCCCAGACCTCCACCTCCAGGCCGGCCCCCCTGAGGAGGTCGACCGCTACGGAAGGAAGTTCCCTCGTGAAGAAGACGCGCGCGCTCAAGGCGGACACCCCCCTGCTCAGCTTATCCTCGCACCCGGCGGCATCTCCCTGTCGACGGTGAGCAGAGCGAGGCTATCGCCGTTCTGGGCAGCCAGCAGCATGCCCTGGGACAAGACCCCCCTGATCTTAGCGGGCTTCAGGTTGGCTATGACCACTATCGTCTTCCCCACCAGCTCGTCGGGCCTGTAGAAATCCTTTATCCCCGACACTATGGTCCTCCTCTCGAACCCCAGGTCTACCTCCAGCTTGTAGAGCTTATCCGCCCCGGGGACCAGCTCGACCGAGAGGACCCTAGCGGCCCTGAGGTCTAACCTCCTGAAGTCCTCGATGGTCACGACCCCGGTCTCCTCCTCCCTCGAGGCGAAGACGCGAGCCGACTGAGGCGCCTTCGATGCCCTGTCGTCGACCGGGGGGATGTCCAACCTGGGGAACAGGATCTCCCCCAGCGATATCCTGGTACCCGGCTGAAGGAGACCCCAGTCCAACCCCACTCCAGCGCCCAGGTGGGATTCCTTCAGCCCCAGCTGATGGTACATGCGCTCCATGGAGGCGGGCATGAAGGGCCAAAGCATCTTGCCGTATATCCTGAGCGCCTCGCACAGGTTGTAGAGCACCGTGGAGAGCCTATCCCTCTCTCCCGCCCTCCCCAACTTCCAGGGCTCCGTCCTGTCCACGTAACGGTTGGCGAAGGATATGGAGGACCAGACGCTCTTTAGGGCCTCGTCGAAGGCGAAGTCCTTCATGTGCTCCATGTAGCCCGAGACGGCCTCCCTCACGGAGGCCAGGAGCTCCTCGTCTACGGAGGCCCTGGCGGAGGGAGAGGGGATGAGGCCGTCGAAATAGGACTCCACCATCCTCAGCGTCCTGTTGAGCAGGTTCCCTAGGTCGTTCGCCAGGTCGGAGTTGATCCGGAGGATCATGGCCGACCTGGAGAAGTCGCCGTCGAGGCCGAAGGGCACCTCCCTCATGAGGAAGTAGCGGAACTGATCCACCCCGAACTGGCCGGCCACCTCGAAGGGGTTGACCACGTTCCCCCTGGACTTGCTCATCTTCTCCCCCTCGACGGTCCACCACCCGTGGGCGAAGATGCGCCTGGGCGGTTCGAGCCCCAGGGCCAGCAGCATGCAGGGCCAGACCACCGCGTGGAACCTGAGGATGTCCTTGCCCACCAGGTGGCAGACCCTGGGCCAGTACTTCCTGTATCGCACCTCGTCGAAGGGGTAGCCGCAGACGGTTAGGTAGTTTATGAGGGCGTCGAACCAGACGTAGACCACGTGCTCGGGATCGCCGGGGACGGGGATGCCCCACCTCAGGGTCCTCCTGGAGACCGACTGATCCCTGATCCCTCCCCTCAGGAAGCTGACCACCTCGTTGTACCTGCTCCTGGGCATTATCGCGTCGGGGTTTTGCTCGTAGTACCTGAGCAGGGGCTCCTGGTACCTGGACATGCGGAAGAAGTAGGACTCCTCGGCCATCCTCTCCAGGGGCCTCCCGCAGTCGGGACAGACCTTGCGCTCGTCGATCTGCCCCTCTGGGACGTAGGTCTCGCAGGGCACGCAGTACCAGCCCTCGTAGATCCCCTTGTATATGTCCCCCTGGTCCATGAGCTTCCTGAACACGTGCTGGACCACCTGCTTGTGTCTCTCCTCCGTGGTCCTGATGAACACGTCGTTGGATATGTTCAACACCTTCCACAGGGACTTGAAGTTCTCAACCGTGATATCCGCCAGCTCCTTGGGGGAAAGCCCCCTGGACTCGGCCGCCTTCTGGATCTTCTGTCCGTGCTCGTCCGTCCCCGTGGCGAAGAGGACGTCGTAGCCCAGCATCCGATGGAAACGAGCGAGCACGTCGGCCGCCACCGTGGTGTAGGCATGTCCTATGTGGGGCGAGTCGTTCACGTAGTATATGGGCGTGGTGACGTAAAAAACGCACTCCTTACCGCGCTCGACCATGGCGAGAACACCTCCCGAAGTCTAAAAGAGCTCGTCGCTCAAAGCCACAGCCCTGGCGAGCAGTGCGGTCCTGACGGGCAGGCTCCCCACCTCCAGATACTCCTCTGGGGTATGATGTCCTCCCCCCACAGGGCCAAGTCCGTCGACGCAGGGAACCCCCATAGAGGAGGCATAGCCCACGTCGGCCTCCCCTCCCGTGGCCACCGCTTTGAGCCCCTTGATCCCGATCCCCTCGGCGGCCTCGGAGATGGCCTCCGCGAGCCTGGTGGACCCAGGGGTCTCGACCATGGGGGGGAAGGCAACCCCCCCCGAGAGCTCTATCCTCACCCTGGAGTCCTCGGCCGCCGAGCAGATGCGCTTGAGCGCCTCCACCGCCTCAACCCCCTGCTCCATATCCCAGAACTTCAGGTCCACCTTGGCCTCTGCGAAACCAGCCAGGGCGTTGCCGAGCTCCTCGCCGCCCCTCACATATCCCACGTTGGCGGTGAGCCCTTTGGTCTCGTCGGTGAGCGAGAATATGAGGGGTATCTTCCTGGAGAGCTCCAGTATGGCGCTGGCCCCTGACCCATACTGGCTACCCGAGTGGGAGCTCTTGCCGTACACCCTGAGCTCGAAGTAGGCTGCCCCCTTTCGTCGCAACACTATGGAGCCATCCGGCCTCGCCGCCTCCACCCCCAGGCAAACCTTGGCCCTCAAGGCCTCCCTCTCTATCAGACCCCTGGTGGCCGGGGAACCCTGCTCCTCGTCTGGGCTCACCACGACCACGAGCTCCCCCGGCATCGCCCCCTCCCTGATCAGGGCCTCGAGAGCGTAAACCATGGAGACCAGGCTCGCCTTCATGTCCGAGACGCCGGGGAAGACGAGCCTCCCACCGAGGAGCTCGGGGTCCTTACCTTTGGGCACCCGCTGAGCCATGTCGCTGTGGGCCAGCACCAAGACCGCCGGGTTCAAACCCTTGCCCCACCTGGCCACCAGGGCGAAGCGACCATCGCCCTGAGGATGCCTCTCCGTGGAGAAACCCAGCCCGACAAGACGCCGCTCCGCCCAGGAGGTCACCTCGTTCACCCCTTCGGGCGAGTAGGTGAAGCTGTCCACCCTCAAAAGCCCCATCAGGTCCTCCATCATCTCATCCGTCCTCGAGCGCAAAAGCCCGAGGAGATCGTCGCCCAAGAGCGCCAAAGGCCCTTCACCCCCTGCCTTAATTATTATATAGAAAGCCTGAGACCTAAGCCCGAAGAGCCCCGCGAGTCCTCCTAAGGCAACCTTCTTGCCAAAAAGACTATTTGCATTATAGGGAAAGATATAATAATATCTGGTCGTTCGAAGCTAATTCCTGGGGCCAGAAGGGGGTGATTCGGGAGGAGTGCACCGGGTTTAATGCCCCAAAAATTTCACACTTGAAAAGGGGGTAGGCGGCATGAGGAGGAGTCTCGTGGTTATAGCGGTTTTGGCTTGTGTGGCCTTCGTCGGCGCCTCCTGGGCCTCCCAGAAGGTGGATCTGACCGTGTACACCGGTTCTGGGCCCGGCAGCGTCTACTTCGCCGTGGGCTCCATGCTGGCCAAGGTGCTCAACGACAAGGGGCAGCTGGTCAGCGCTAAGGGGGTGACCAGCGGGGCCAGCGTGGCCAACATAAGGGCCATAGACAAGGGGGACGCCCATCTGGCGATAGCCCAAAACGACGTGACCTACTACGCCTGGAAGGGCATAGTGAGGTTCAAGGAGCCCATAAAGACCGTCAGGGGCATAGCCACCATGTGGCCCGAGCCGCTCCAGATAGTGGTGAGGGCCGACAGCCCCATAAGGACCCTGCAGGACCTGGCCGGGAAGAGGGTCGTCGTGGGCGCTGCTGGCAGCGGGGTTGAGGCGGCTGCCTCCGCTATCCTCAAGGCCGCAGGCCTCTGGGACAAGATCACCAAGATAAACCAGAGCTTCGAGGAGGCCGCCCAGAGCTTCACGCTGGGCCAGGTCGACGCCAACATCGCCGTGATAGCGTATCCGGCTCCCGCTATAAACATGATAGACGTGCAGGTGCCCGTGAGGCTGATACCCATCCCCGACGAGATCGTCAAGAAGCTCCACGCCGAGGGCTATCCCTTCTACGTGAAGGTCAGGATCCCCAAGGGCACCTACAAGGGCATGGACAGCGACGTGGAGACCATCGCCGTCAAGTCCACCCTGGTGTGCCACAAGGACCTCTCCCCTGAGGTGGTCTACGAGGTCACCAAGATGCTCTTCATCAACACCGAGGAGCTGGCCAAGGCTCACCAGGTGGCCAACCAGATAAAGATCTCCGAGGCCCTCGAGGGCATGCAGCTGCCGCTGCATCCGGGCGCCATAAAGTTCTACGAGGAGAACGGGATCAAGGTCCCCGCTGAGCTCAGGATGTAGGATGGCGATAAGATCCCCTAAAGTCCTGGCGCTCCTGGCGCTGGGGCAGCTGGTCCTCCAGCTCGCCCTGGGGGGAAGGTCGAGCCTGGTGCTGGAGGCGGAGGGGAGGGCGTTCGAGCGCCCTCTCCTCCTTCGTCCTTTGCGGATCGAGATATCCTACATCCACAGCGTTTCCCTGACGCCGGTGGAGGAGTCCTACTTCGCCCTGCCCTGGGGCGTCGCCCTGGGGGAGAGCAGGTGGCAGGACTTCCTGGCCGGACAGCCTCTGGACTACGACTCCACGGAAGGGAACTTCTTCGTGAGCAGGAGGAGGATCTTCCTGGGAAGGGAGTGGTCCTACGGGTTCGCGGCTGAGAACGAGACCAGGGTGTCCGTGGAGGACGAGCTGATCTTCTACCGTCCTGCTGGTTTAGTTAAGATCCGCGTCCTGCAGAGGTAAAGCCGCCTTAGAAGGCGATCCCCCACATCCCGGGCTAGCGCAGGTACGGACTCGTAGCGGGAGGTGTCTTGACGGTGGAGAACCACAAAGGCGACGAGCGAGGCGGCGCCATAGCGTCCGAGCTGGAGAAGAAGTTCGAGGCCAAGAGGGAGCTAAAGGGGTTGAGCCTCAGGCTGGTCCAGATGGCAGCGCTCGCCATAGGCCTCTACGAGGTAGTCTTCATCTTCAACCTCAACATGGTCCTCTACGACCTGCTCTACAAGATGGGGCTTGACCTTCAGGTGCTCACGGTGAACTTCCAGAACAAGCAGAGCCAGGCCTTCATCCTGGGGATGATATTCGTCATAGCCTTCCTCCTCTATCCCCCCATCAAGAAGGAGTCCCTCACTCGTGGACCGCACCCCATCGACCTGGTGCTTTGCGCTGCGGGGCTTTTGAGCATGGGGCACATGTTCCTCCGGTACCCCGACTACGTGATGTTCCAGGACGTGGGCAAGCTGGACGTTTACCTTGGGCTTGTCGCCATAGCCCTGGTGCTGGAGGGGACCAGGAGGACGTTGGGCTGGGTTCTGCCCGCCATAGTCAGCGTCTTCTTGATCATCGGGATAAGGGACACCGGCTATAACTGGCCCAGGTTCGTGGAATACCTTTACATAAACGAGGGCATTTTTGGCACGCCCTTCTTCGTGATGACCATATTCGTCTTCGCCTTCATCTTCTTCGGTGCTTTCCTGCTGAGGATAGGGGTGAGCGACTACGCCACCCTCCTCATGATAGCCCTTTTCGGGTCGAGGTCGGGAGGGCCGGCGAAGGCGGCGGTGGTCTCGAGCGCCCTCATGGGCTGCGTGAGCGGTAGCTCGGTGGCCAACGTGCTCACCACCGGGACCTTCACCATCCCCCTCATGAAGAGGAGCGGCTATCCGCCTGAGGTAGCCGGCGCCATAGAGCCGGTCGCCTCGACCGGGGGTCAGATCATGCCCCCCGTGATGGGAGCTGCTGCCTTCATAATGTCCCAGTTCCTGGGCATACCCTACAACAACATAATAATAGCGGCCATAATACCTGCCTTCGTCTATTACGCCGGGGTCTACATATTCGTGGACCTGGAGACCAAGAGGTTGGGGCTCAAGGGCATGCCCAAGGAGGAACTGCCCCAGGTGAGGGGGCTTTTGAGGAAGACTTACCTCCTCTTCCCCGTGGTGGTGATAACCGTGGCCCTGGTGTGGGGCATAGCTCCCCACGCGGCTGCCATCTCCTCCCTGGGCCTGGCCGTCTGGGCCGCCTGGATATCCAAGGACGAGATAGAGGGCTCGGAGAGGATATACGTGCCGGTGATGCTCCTGGGCTCCTTGCTCATGTTCACGGGGGACGAGCTGCGCGGCGTGGCGGCCCTGGGATCGCTGGCGTTGATCGCCCTTTTGGCCTTGGCCTCGGCTCTCAGGCCCAGAGGGATGGAGGTGCGGCTCAACGAGAAGTTCTCCATATCGGCCTTGATGCTGCTCTTCATCGCGAGCTTCAAGCTGATGGGCTTCACCAAGGAGATGACCCTCTTCTCCAGCGGGAGCTTCGGGGTGGTGCTCTCCATGCTGGTTGGGCTCTTCTCCAAGAAGGAGGTGGCGAAATCCATGTACAAAGCCACCTTCGAATCGCTGATAGGAGCCGGCAGGGAGAGCGCCCCGGTCATGCTGGCTGCGGCTAGCGCAGGGCTCATCCAGGGGGTTCTCACCATGACGGGGCTGGTCACCTCCTTGGGGTTCAAGATAACTGCGCTCGCCGGCAACAACGTGCTCCTCATACTCGTGATGGCTATGATCTTCAGCTTGATACTGGGGATGGGCGTGCCCACCACCGCCAACTACGTCATAACCTCGCTGGTGGCCGCCCCTGCGGTCTTCACCGCCGTGGCGGGAAGCGGAGGGATCTACTCCGAGAGGGTCCTGGGCTTTGGGCCACCAGTGGCGCTTCTCGCGGCTCACTTCTTCGTCTTCTACTTCGGGATCCTGGCGGACCTCACCCCGCCGGTGGCCTTAGCCTCCTACGCCGGATCCATGCTGGCCCAAAGCGACTTCTGGAAGACCTCCACGAACGCCGCCTTCTTCGCCCTGGCCGGCTACCTGGGCCCTTACATCTACTTCTTCAACCCGGAGATGCTCCTGATAACGGTCTCCCACTGGAGCGCGTTCTTCCTCCTGAAGACGGCCTTCGACGTGTTCGCCACCCTCGCCATCATATACGCCGTGGGAGGGGCTCTGAGCGGCTACATGATGGGCAGGAGCATATCGATGCCGTGGAGGGTATCCCTCGTAGTCCTCTCGCTCGCCTGCTACAGGCTCTCGCCCATCTGGGTTGGGTTACTCGTTGGGCTTTTGGCCCTCATAAGGGCATCCGGCAGGATCAGGGCCAAAGGGAGTTAAGATGGAAGACTCGGGCGGCGGGGGTCAAAGACCGCCCCGCCGCCCGAGACCTCAAACCGAGAACTCCTTGTAGACTGACCTGAGGGCTCCGCAGACCGGGCATCTCTCGGGGGGTTCGTTCTCCACCGTGTGGCCGCAAACCGGGCATATGAATATGCTGGAAGCGGGATAGTCCTCCTTGCTCTCCAGCAGCTCCTTGGCCTTTTTGTACATCTCGGCGTGCTGTTTCTCCGCCTCCCAGGCGAAACGGGTGCTCCTCTCCGCCCCGTTCTCCCCCTGGAAGAGGGCGGCCTGGTTGTAGACGGGGTACATCTCCTCTATCTCGAAGGTCTCCCCTTCTATGCACTGCTGGACGTTTCCCACCAGGTCTTTGATCTTTCCCAGCTCCCTGAAGTGGTTTCTAGCGTGGACCAGCTCGGCGTAGGCTATGGCCCTGAAGAGGTTGGCAAGCCGCACAAAGCCAGCCCTCTCGGCCTCCTCGGCGAAGATGGAGTACTTCATGTGGGCCATGCTCTCCCCGGCGAAGGCATCGTGCAAAAACCTCTCCGTCATCTCCCTCATCCCGAACACCTCCCCTTAGGGAAAAAATCGAACCGACCAAGGCCAAGGCTATATTACCACAGATGGGGATTTTAAAAAAACACAGGTGGCGCGCCCGAGAGGATTCGAACCCCCGACCCGCGGATCCGAAGTCCGCCGCTCTGTCCAGCTGAGCTACGGGCGCGCCGGGAAAGCCCGGGGAGGGTAACGAAGGAAATAAAAAATTGGGGTGGATGAGGGGATTCGAACCCCCAACCCCTGGAGCCACAGTCCAGTGCTCTGACCGTTGAGCTACATCCACCACCGCACCTTGGCGCGCCTGGGAGGACTCGAACCCCCAGCCTACGGATTAGAAGTCCGTTGCTCTATCCCGTTGAGCTACAGGCGCACCCCCAAAAGCTGGAGCGGGAAACGGGACTCGAACCCGCGACCTTCGGCTTGGAAGGCCGACGCTCTACCACCTGAGCTACTCCCGCTCTTTTCCCCGTTGGTCGGGGCGAAAGGATTCGAACCTTCGACCCCCTGGTCCCAAACCAGGTGCGCTCACCGGACTGCGCCACGCCCCGACAAAAATGGTGGAGCTGGCGGGAATTGAACCCGCGACCTTTTCCGTGCGAAGGAAACGCGCTCCCACTGCGCTACAGCCCCACGCCGATAGATTTTAAGCCCACCTCTCAACCGTGTCAACCGGGTCACGGGTTCGCGTCAGGTGGGACTCCCGATGAACCCAGCTTCGACGAGATACCCCCAGGAACTCCTCTACCCCGAACTAGAGCGAGGCCCCCTTCCTTTCGCGCACCTCATCGGTCGGCCTGCACAGGCTCAACCCCCATCGAGGGGAAGATCCAAGGTCCCGCCATAGGGCTTCTCCCCAAAGGCCTCCCTCGGCCCCCCACGACCCCGTTTTAAGGCCTCATGCCCTTCCCCTGGTAGCCCTCCTTACCCCCGAACGACCACCTCGTCTGCCCAAAAAGGGTTTGCTCCCCTTTCGCCCACTTCCGCACCCCTCGCGACCTACCCCCCGCGCACACGCCCGCGA
>CAYRKT010000024.1:0-22333 GCA_964425005.1 uncultured Synergistia bacterium | reverse complement strand
TACCCAGCCCCCCGAAGAGGTGGAGGGGCCTGGTCCTGTAGGAGAGGAGGAACTTAACCAGCAGCAGGTCCAGCAATACCTTGGGGGTCCTGGAGAGCCCGTACTTGGACCTGCCCCTGGTGCGCGGGTGGTGCCTTACCGGTATCTCCGTCACCTTCGCCCCCACCATGTGGGCCAGGGCCGGGACGAAGCGGTGCAGCTCCCCGTAGAGCCTCGTCTCCCTCAGGACTTCCGCCCTGTACGCCTTTAGGCCGCACCCGTAGTCGGAGATCCTCACCCCCGTTACCCTGGCTATGAGGGCGTTGGCTATCCTCGAGGGGATGGTGCGGGAGGCCGGGTCCTGGCGGTGGACCCTGAGCCCGCTCACCACGTCGTATCCCTCCTCCAGCTTGGAGAGGAGGGAGGGGATGTCCTCGGGGTCGTTCTGGAGGTCCCCGTCCATGGTGACCACGATCTCGCCCCTCGAGGCGTCTATCCCGGCCTGCAGGGCCGCCGTCTGGCCGTAGTTCCTCCGGAGGAGGACGGCCTTCGCGCGGCCGTCCTCCTCCGCTATCCTCTCGATCAGGTTCGGGGTCTCGTCGGAGCTCCCGTCGTCCACGTAGATTATCTCGTAAGGCCTGCCCAGCCCCTCCATGACCTCCTTCAGCCTTCGATGGAGCTCCTCCACGTTCCCCTCCTCGTTGTAGAGGGGGACCACCACCGAGACCGATCCGGCCAAGCTACATCACCTGCACCTCTGAGTCGTCCCCCACCGTGAGCTTGTAGGCCTTGGAGACGCCGTCTCCCCTCATCACCTTGCTCCTTCGCCCTATGAGCGACTCGTCGAGCCGCTCTATGTCCAGGATCTGGGCCTCTTCCATCACCACGGAGTACTCCAGGGCGGAGTTCTTCACCACGCACCTGGCCCCCAGGCTGGTGTAGGGGCCCACGAAGGAGTTCACCACCACCGCGTTCCTCCCTATGAAGGCGGGTCCTCTCACCACGCTCTTGAGGACGTAGGCCCCCTCCTCGATCCTCACCCTCCCTATGATCTTGGACTCCTTCACGTCGCCCAGGATCTCCTCCCCCTCGCCCAGCGTCTCGTCCAGCACTATTCGGTTGGCCCCCAGTATGTCGTCCTTCTTGCCCGTGTCCACCCACCAGCTGGATATGACCCTGCCCCTGACCCTCTTGCCCTTCCTCACCATCTCCCCTATGGCGTCGGTGATCTCGAGCTCGCCGCGGAAGGAGGGCTTGATGGAGAAGGCCGCCTCCACGACGGCCGGGGAGAAGAGGTAGACCCCCACTATGGCGGCGTCGGAGACGAACTCCTTCGGCTTCTCCACCAGGCTCAGCACCTCTCCCCCCTCCCCCAGGACGGCCACGCCGAAGGCGGAGGGGTCCTTCACCCTCTTGAGCAGTATGAGTCCGTCCAGCCCGTCCCGGTCGAACTCCTCCACGTAAGGGGAGATCCTCTCCCCTATGAGGTTGTCGCCCAGGTAGAGCAGAAAGCTCTCCTTTCCGATGAAGTCCGAGGAGACCTGGACGGCGTGGGCCAGCCCCTTCGGCTCCTCCTGCATTATGAAAGTGAACCGCCTTCGGGGCTCGAACTCCTTCAGGCTGTCCTGGATGGCGTAGACGTTCTCGGGGGAGACCACCACCCCTATCTCCTCTATGCCCGCCGCCAGGATGTTCTCTATCACCAGGTGCAGGACGGGCCTTCCCGCCACGGGCACCAGGTGCTTGGGCATGCTGTAGGTCAAAGGCCTCAACCTGGTTCCCCTGCCGCCGCAAAGGACCAACGCCTTCAAGGGCCATCCCTCCCGGGGTCCTCTCTCGAGGTCTATTTTACCATCAGGGATCCGAGGGGGAGGACGAATGGGCTTGGGGCGAAGGGGACGAAATATTTCCCCCCACCCCGGCCTACCCGGGAGGGGTCGCCCTCTCCTGGGCTTGAACCACAACAGATTGCGTTGTAATTTATGTCGGCACAATCTGTAGTGGGTGATCTGGTTTGCGCTGTCCGAGGTGCGGTTTCGGGGAGAGCAGGGTGGTCGACTCCAGGCCGGTGGACGAGGGTTCTGCCATAAGGAGGCGCAGGGAGTGTCTGGAGTGCGGCTACCGCTTCACCACCCATGAGCGGGTGGTGGAGGCGGACGTCCTGCTGGTGGTCAAGAGGGACGGCAGGATGGAGGCCTTCGACAGGGAGAAGCTCATAAGGGGCATGGCCAAGGCCTGCGAGAAGCTCCCCGTCTCGTCGGAGGTGCTCGAGAGGATCGCCTACGAGATCGAGTCGGCCCTCAGGTCCCAGGGCCTGAGGGAGGTGAGCAGCACCGCCATAGGCGAGATGGTGATGGAGAGGCTAAAGGAGGTCCACGAGGTGGCCTACGTGAGGTTCGCCTCGGTCTACAGGCAGTTCACGGACCTGAGGGGCTTCCTCGAGGAGATAGGGAGGCTCATGAGGGAGGCGGGCAAGGGGGTGAAGGGGCGTGGAGACGAGGCAGAGGGCCATGTTCGAGGAGATAACTGATCTGGCGCTCCTGGTGGACACCCTCTCCGAGGAGGAGAGGAACCTCTGGGACGCCAGGAGGATATCCGACGCCCTGGTGAGGGAGACGGGGCTGGAAAGGGCTGTGGCCGACGAGATAGCCCGGGAGGTGGAGGCGGAGATAGCCTCCAGGGGAGGCGGGGCCATAAGCACCCGCTTCATCAGGGAGATGGTGAACGTCAAGCTCTGGGAGAGGGGGCTTGAGCGCTACAGGCTGGAGCACGCCCTGGTGGGGATCCCCGTCCACGACCTGGAGGGGATGATACTCCTGCCCAACCGGGAGAACTCCAACACCACCCACAACCCCGAGAGCATAAACCTGAACATCGCCGAGAGGGTGCTCAAGGAGTACGCCCTCACGAAGGTCTTCTCCAGGGACGTGGCGGAGGCCCACCTGAGCGGCGACATCCACCTGCACGACCTGGGGATGATAAACCGCCCCTACTGCTCGGGCCAGTCGCTGGAGTACCTCAAGAAGTTCGGGCTCAACCTGCCCCCCATAACCAGCATATCCAGGCCCGCCAGGCACGCCGAGGTGCTCCTGGCGCACCTGCTCAAGATGACCTCCGTTCTCCAGAACCACTTCGCCGGCGCCATAGGTTGGGATGCGGTCAACACCTTCTTCGCCCCCTACCTGGTGGGGATGAGCGACGAGGACATGTACCAGCTCGCCCAGATGCTGGTCTTCGAGTTCAACCAGCTGGCCGGCGGCAGGGGTGGGCAGGTGGCCTTCACCGACATAAACCTCTACTACGAGGTCCCCGACCACTTCGCCAGGGTGCCCGCCATAGGCCCGGGCGGCACCTACACCGGCAAGACCTACGGCGACTACCAGGAGGAAGCCGCGAGGTTTTTAAAGGCCCTCTTCATGGTCTACCTGGAGGGAGATGCCAGGGGCCAGCCCTTCTTCTTCCCCAAACCCCTCCTCCACATCACCGATAAGTTCTTCCAGACCCCTGGATGGGAGGAGATGCTGGAGCTGGCCTGCCTGGTGGCCTCGGAGAAGGGGAACACCTACTTCGTCTTCGACAGGGGAGGGGTGGCCAAGCTATCCGAGTGCTGCAGGCTCCAGTTCGAGCTGTCGGAGGAGGATCTGAAGGAGGCCGCCACCCCGTGGAAGATGAGGTTCGCGGCGCTCCAGAACGTGACCCTGAACTTCCCCAGGATGGCCTACCGGGCCAGGTCGGTGGACGACGTCTTCGACGCGATAGAGGAGGGAGTTAAGCTCGCCGTGAAGGCCCACCTCCAGAAGAAGGCCTTCATCGAGGGCATACTGGACCTGGGCAAGGACGGACCTCTGGCGGTGCTCTGCATGGACCACGACGGAGAGCCCTACCTTCGAAGGCACAGGATGTCGCACCTGGTGGGGATACTGGGGGTGAACGAGGCGGTCCAGTACCTCACGGGCTTCGAGCTCCACGAGAGCAAAGAGGCCTTCGAGCTGGGGCTCGCCATGGTCAAGTACGCGGAGCTCGCCTGCGAGAGGGCCTCTAAGGAGACGGGGCTCAAGATCGTGCTGGAGCAGACCCCCGCTGAGAGCACGGCCTACCGCTTCGCCAGGCTGGACCTGAAGCACTTCCCCAGCGCCGCGAGCTCCGTGATCAAGGGGGACCAGAAGGGCGGATACGTCTACTACACCAACTCCACCCACTTCAACTACGCCGCCCCCGTGGACCCGATAACCAGGGTGGTGGAGGAGGGTAGGTTCCACCCCTTCATAAAGGCGGGTGCCATAACCCACGTGTGGATGGGGGACCACAGGCCCGACCCGAAGGCCCTCTCCAGCTTCGTGGTCAAGACCTTCTGGCACTCCCAGAACGTCCAGGTGGCCTTCAGCCCGGAGTTCACCGTCTGCAACCGCTGTCAGGCCACCAGCAGGGGGCTCAGGCCCGCCTGTCCCAGGTGCGGCTCCCTGGACGTGGACGGCATAACCAGGATCACGGGCTACTTCACCAGGACCAGCTCCTGGAACAAGGGGAAGAGGGGTGAGCTGGTGGATCGGAGGAGGGTGGAGGTTCCGGCCCTGGGGGGTGAGCTGGTTTGAGGATAGCTGGCTTCGTCCCGGCCTCCTTCGTGGACTGGGAAGGGAAGGTCTCCTTCGTGGTCTTCGCCAGGGGCTGCAACTTCAGGTGCTTCTACTGCCAGAACTTCGCCCTCATATCCCCCGAGGGGGAGTCCATCCCCGTGAGATCCGTGCTGAGGGAGATAGAGGAGAGGAGGAGCTTCCTCGACGGGGTGGTGATAAGCGGAGGGGAGCCCACCCTTCAGGAGGACCTGGGCGAGTTCTGCAGGGTCGTCAGGGGGATGGGGCTTGGGGTGAAGCTGGACACCAACGGTTCCAGGCCCGAGGTGCTGTGGCACCTGATAAAGGAGGGGCTTTTGGACTTCGTGGCCATGGACGTCAAGGCCCCCCTCCACAAGTACTCCCAGGTGGCGGGCCTCAGGGTGGACCTCAACGCCGTCTTGAACTCCGTGGAGATCCTAAGGAGCTACCTGGAGCCCCACCAGTACGAGTTTCGCACCACCGTGGCCATGCCGCCGCTGAGCCCGGAGGACCTCAAGGAGATCAGGAACATGATCGGCCCCTCCCCCTGGGTCCTCCAGAAGCTCTGCCCTGAGAACATGAGGGAGGCGCACCCATGTCGAGCCCCCGAGGTCAGGGAGCTCGAGGAGGTGGCGCCGGGGGCCAGGCTTCGGGGCTGGTAGGGACTTCCCATGGCGGTGGCGTCGGTGTATAATCTCAGGGCGAGTTTTTAAAAAATATTTCGGCGAGGGAGGTAGGTGGAGGGATGAGGAAGCTGGTGGGTCTGGCGGTGCTCGCGGCTTTGGTCCTGGGGCTCTGTGGTCTGGCGCTGGCCCAGGACAAGGAGGTGAGGATAGGGGTTTACCATCCTCTCACCGGTTCTCTGGCCGGCGGCGGGCAGATATCGGTGAACGGCATAAAGCTCGCCCACAAGCACTTCCCCGAGGTCCTGGGGATGCCGGTGAAGCTGTTCATCGAGGACAACAAGTCCGAGAAGACGGAGGCGGCCAACGCGGCTAGCCGTCTGATCGAGGTGCACAAGGTCCACGCCATAATAGGGTCTTACGCCAGCTCCCTCTCGATGGCGGGCGGCGAGGTCATCGAGAAGGCCGGGATCCCCGCGGTGGCGGACGGCGCCACCAACCCCCTGGTGACCCAGGGCAAGAAGTGGTACTTCCGCAACTGCTTCATAGATCCCTACCAGGGCAAGGCGGCCGCCAACTTCGTGGTGAAGAACCTGGGGCTCAAGAAGGCCGCCATACTGCTGGACGTGGCCCAGGACTACTCGGTGGGGCTCGCCAACTTCTTCGAGGAGAACTTCAAGGCCCTGGGGGGCGAGGTGGTGGCCAAGCTCAACTACCAGACCGGCGACCAGGACTTCACCGCTCAGCTCACCGAGATCATCAAGAAGAACCCCGAGGTCCTCTACATGCCGGGCTACTTCAGCGAGGCTGCCCTGGTGGCCAAGCAGGCCAGGGATCTGGGCGCTAAGTTCGTGATCATGGGCGGCGACGCCCTGGTCCATCCCAAGCTCATCGAGATAGGCGGCCAGGCGGTGGAGGGCGTCTACATGACCGCCTTCGCCTATGCCCCCGACATGCCCAACATGACCGATTTCCAGAAGCGCTTCACCGAGGACTACAGGAAGGAGTACGGTATGGACCCCGACTCCCAGGCGGCTCTGAGCTACGACACCTACGTCCTGCTGATAGAGGCCATAAAGAGGGCCGGCTCCACCAAGCCCGAGGCCATAGCCAAGGCCCTCGCTGAGATGAAGGGCTTCGACTTGCAGGTCACCGGCGCCGTCACCATGAACGAGACCCACGACGCCCTCAAGCCGGTGGGCTTCCTGCAGGTCAAGGAGGGCAAGTTCGCCTACATCACCAGCGTGCCCCTCGTGGAGTAGGGGGCCTTCCGGGGCCTCGAGGGCTGACCTCGAGCTCCCCCCCTGTCGGGGGGTTCTGGGACGGGACGGATGTCCCGTCCCAAAAATTTGTGCGGCGGGGGTGTGGTGAATGGATGTCTCCTCACTGCTTCAGCATCTTGCCAACGGTCTAACCCTGGGTAGCCTCTACGCCCTGATAGCCATCGGCTACACGATGGTCTACGGGATACTTCGCTTCATCAACTTCGCCCACGGCGACATCTTCATGCTGGGGGCCTTCTTCGCCTTCTACGGGGTGACCTTCTTAAAGCTGCCCTGGCTGATATCGGCGGTGCTCTCCGTGCTGCTGGTCCCCGTGGTGGGGGTGCTGGTGGAGCGGGTGGCCTACAGGCCGCTGAGGAACGCCCCGAGGATATCGGTCCTCATATCGGCCATAGGGGTCTCCTTCTTCCTCGAGAACCTGGGGCTGGTGCTGTTCTCCGGCATACCCAAGGCCTTCCCGACGCCGAGGGCCCTCTCCGGCGTGGTGGTCCTGGGGGACGTCAGGGTTCCCGTGCTGGCCTTCCTGGTGCCGGCGATAAGCGTCCTCCTGATGGTGGGGTTGCTCTACGTGGTCTACAGGACCAAGCCGGGGCTCGCCATGAGGGCCATCTCCAAGGACATAGAGGCCACGCGCCTCATGGGGGTCAGGATAGACAGGGTTATATCCTTGACCTTCGCCCTGGGGTCCGGCCTCGCGGCAGCTGGGGGGATAATGTGGGCCCTGAGGTACCCCCAGATACACCCCCTCATGGGCATACTCCCGGGGCTCAAGGCCTTCATAGCGGCGGTCTTCGGCGGGGTGGGCTCCATCCAGGGGGCCATGCTGGGCGGGTTCGTGCTGGGTCTCTTGGAGATCATGATCATCGCCTTCCTGCCGGGCTTTTCGGGCTACAGGGACGCAGTGGCCTTCGTGATACTCATAGCGGTGCTGCTCTTCAAGCCCACCGGACTTCTGGGGGAGAGATTGGAGGAGAAGGTCTGATGAGGTGGAGAGATGAGTCCTTCCTCAACGCCCTTCTGGTCCTGGCCTTCCTGGGCTTCCTGGTGTGGGCCCAGAGGACCCTGGACGACTATAAGCTGAGGATATTGAACCTGGTGGCCATAAACACGGTGGCCGCCCTGGGGCTCAACCTGATATACGGGTTCACCGGCATGTTCTCCCTGGGGCACGCCGGCTTCATGGCTGTGGGGGCCTACACCTGCGCCCTCCTCATAATGAGCCCCCTCCAGAAGAAGATGACCTTCATCATCGCGCCGCTGATGGAGCCCCTGGCGAGCGTCCAGTGGCCCTTCCTTCCGGCGCTTCTGCTGGGGGGGATCGTGGCCGCCCTGTTCGCCCTGCTCATAGGGATGCCGGTTTTGAAGCTCTCGGGCGACTACCTGGGCATAGCCACCCTGGGCTTCGCCGAGATCATAAGGGTGGTGGCCAACAACGTCCCCTGGCTCACCAACGGGGCGTTGGGCCTCAAGGGGATACCCTCCCACGCCAACCTCTACTGGAACTGGGGGGTGGCGCTGTTCTCCCTGTTCGTCGTGGTGAACATAGCCAGGAGCAACGTGGGGAACGTCCTGAAGGCCATAAGGGACGACGAGGTGGCCGCCCGGGCCATGGGGGTGGACACCTACAGGTACAGGGTCTTGGCCTTCACCCTGGGTGGTTTCTTCGCCGGGTTGGCGGGGGGCCTTCTGGGAAGCCTTCTCACCACCATAGACCCCAAGACCTTCACCTTCTTCCTGACCTTCAACGTCCTCACCATAGTGGTGGCTGGGGGCCTCGGCTCCATAACCGGGACGGTGGTGTCGGCCGCCGCCTTCACCGTCCTGCTGGAGTGGCTTCGCTTCGTGGAATCCCCCACCACCGTGTTCGGCATCCACATACCGGGCATATCCGGCATGAGGATGGTGGTCTTCTCGCTGCTGCTGATAGCGATCATACTGTTCAGGCAGGAGGGCTTTCTGGGCGACCGGGAGATCACCTGGTCGAGCCTGAGGGCCGCCCTGGCTAGGAGGGGGGGTAGGTCGTGAGCGCTCCCATGCTCAGGACCGAGGGGCTCACGATGCGCTTCGGCGGCCTGGTGGCGGTGGACGGCTTCTCCGTCGAGATAGCCAAGGGCGCCCTCGTGGGGCTGATAGGCCCGAACGGCGCCGGGAAGACCACGGTCTTCAACATGATAACGGGGTTCTACAAACCCACCGCGGGCAGGATCTACTTCATGGGCCGGGACATAACCGGCTGGGAGCCCCATCGGGTCTGCGAGGCCGGGATAGCCAGGACCTTCCAGAACATAAGGTTGTTCGGCAGCAGGACGGTCCTGGACAACGTGATGGTGGGCTTTAGGGTCAGGCAGAGGGGTCCCTGGTGGGCGGCGGCCCTAAGGCTTCCCTCCTACGTCAGGGAGGAGGAGGAGCTCAGGGGCAAGGCCATGGAGCTGCTGGAGCGTCTGGGCCTCAGGGAGGTGTGGGGGGAGAGGGCAAGGGGCTTGCCCTACGGCCAGCAGAGGAGGCTCGAGATAGCCAGGGCCCTGGCCACCTCTCCTAAGCTCTTGCTCCTCGACGAGCCGGCGGCCGGGATGAACCCGCAGGAGTCGTCTGAGCTCATGGACTTCATAAGGAGGATCCGCGAGGAGTTCGACCTGACCATCCTGCTCATAGAGCACGACATGAAGGTGGTGATGGGCATATGCGAGCGCATATGGGTCCTGGACTACGGGAAGGTGATATCCGAGGGGACTCCCGCGGAGATCCAGAGCGACCCTAAGGTCATAGAGGCCTATCTGGGGGAGGACTACCTCCATGCTTCAGGTTAGGGATCTGCACGTCTTCTACGGGGGTATACACGCCCTCAAGGGGATCTCCGTCGAGGTCCCCGAGGGCAAGGTGGTGACCCTCATCGGGGCGAACGGGGCGGGGAAGAGCACCACCCTGAGGGCCATAGCTGGACTGGTGAGGCCCAGGAGGGGGGAGATCTCCTTCAGGGGCAGGTCCCTGTCGGGGATGGCCCCTGAGGAGATAGTGAGGATGGGTCTGGTTATGGTGCCGGAGGGTAGGAGGATCTTCCCCAACCTCACGGTGCTGGAGAACCTCATGCTGGGGGCCTACAAGAGGGACGACGCCGACGGGATAAGGCGGGACCTGGACTGGGTCTTCGAGCTGTTCCCCCGGCTCAAGGAGAGGGTTCGCCAGAAAGGGGGGACCCTCTCGGGAGGGGAGCAGCAGATGCTAGCCCTCGGCAGGGCCTTGATGTCCCGGCCCGATTTCGTTATGATGGACGAGCCCTCCCTGGGACTGGCTCCCCTTTTGGTCAAGGAGGTCTTCGACATAATAGAGGCCATAAACGGGGAGGGCAAGACCGTCCTGCTGGTGGAGCAGAACGCCTACGGGGCGCTCAAGATAGCCCACTACGCCTACGTCCTTGAGACGGGCAGGGTGGTCATGGAGGGCGAGGGCAGGTCCCTGCTCAAGGACGAGCGGGTGGTGAAGGCGTACCTGGGTGGTTAGATTTTCGGGAGGTGTGGTCTATGGCAGAGATGTTCTTGCTCACCTCGGAATCGGTCACTGAAGGGCATCCCGATAAGCTGGCGGACCAGATATCCGACGCCATACTGGACGCGATACTGAAGGAGGATCCCCTCGCGAGGGTTGCCGCTGAGACGCTGGTCACCACTGGCCTCGTGGTGGTAGCCGGGGAGATCACCACCACCTGCTACGTGGACATCCCGAAGATAGCCAGGGAAGTGGTGAGGAACGTGGGCTACACCCGCGCCAAGTACGGCTTCGACGGCGACACCTGCGCGGTCATAACGGCCATAGACGAGCAGTCTCCCGACATAGCCCAGGGGGTCAACAGGGCCCTGGAGGTCAGGGAGAGCGAGATGTCCGACGACGAGATAGACAGGATAGGCGCCGGCGACCAGGGCATGATGATAGGGTACGCCTGCGACGAGAGCCCCGAGATGTTGCCGATGCCCATAGCCCTGGCCCACAGGCTGGCCAGGAGGCTGGCGCAGGTCAGGAAGGAGAGGATAATACCCTACCTTCGGCCCGACGGGAAGACCCAGGTGACGCTGGAGTACGAGGGGGGCAGGCCCGTGAGGGTGGACACCATCGTGGTCTCCTGCCAGCACCACCCCGCGGTGGAGGTAGAGCAGATAAGGGCCGACGTCATAGAGCACGTGATCAGGCCCACCATACCGCCCGAGCTGATGGACCGATCGCCCAGGATACTGGTCAACCCCACCGGCAGGTTCGTCCTGGGCGGACCTCTGGCCGACACGGGGCTCACCGGGAGGAAGATAATGGTGGACACCTACGGAGGGGTGGTGCCCCACGGGGGCGGCTGCTTCTCCGGGAAGGACCCCACCAAGGTGGATCGATCCGGGGCCTACATGGCCAGGTACGCCGCCAAGAACGTGGTGGCGGCTGGGCTAGCCAGGCGCTGTCAGATCCAGGTGGCCTACGCCATAGGGGTGGCCCATCCCGTCTCCATCATGGTGGAGACCTTCGGGACCGGGGTCATCCCGGACGAGAAGCTGGTGGAGCTGATAAGGGAGTACTTCGACTTCAGGCCCGCCGCCATAATAAGGGATCTGGAGCTCAGGAAGCCCCAGTACCTGAGGGTCGCCGCCTACGGGCACATGGGGAGGATAGACCTGGACCCCATGCCCGCCTGGGAGAGGACGGACAGGGCGGAGGTGCTCCGGAAGGCTGCCCAGAGGTTGTGAGCTCAAGGCCTGTGGCCTTAGGTTCGAACAGGGCCCGACCGGGAGGTCGGGCCCTGTTCGGTCTTTGGGGAGCAAGGCCGCTTTTGATCGCTTCCCCTCGGGGGGTATATAATTATAAGGCTTTGTCCCGCGAGATCTTTAGCCTTTTCCCCCTGACGAAGAGGTGATGAGCCCTGGCTTCCAAGGACTACTACGAGATCCTGGGCGTTCCCAGGAACGCCACCCAGGAGGAGATAAAGAAGGCCTACAGGCGGCTGGTCAGGCAGTACCATCCCGACGCCAACAGGGACGACCCCAAGGCGGAGGAGCGCTTCAAGGAGATCAACGAGGCCTACGAGGTCCTGAGCGACCCGGTCAAGAGGGCCCAGTACGACCAGTTCGGGACCACGGGGGAGGTCCCCCCCGGCGGCTTCGACGCGGGAGGTGCCCCCTGGGGCGACTTCTCCGACCTCTTCGGGGACATGGGGCTGGGAGACCTCTTCGAGTCCTTCTTCGGGAGGAGGGCGAAGAGGGGGCCCAGGAAGGGGGAGGACCTGGAGGTGGTCCTGGAGGTGAGCCTGGAGGAGGCCTACGCCGGGACCAGGAGGACGGTGGAGGCCCCCCGCTGGAACGCCTGCGACCGGTGCGGCGGGAGCGGGGCGGAGCCCGGGAGCCAGGTGTTGAGGTGTCCCACCTGCGGCGGGACGGGGCAGGTCACCCAGAGGAGCAGCTCCATCTTCGGCCAGTTCGTGCGCGTCTTCGAGTGCCCCGACTGTCGGGGGAGCGGCAAGAGGGTGGAGAAGAGGTGCTCCAGGTGCGGGGGTAGCGGCTTCGTGAGGAACGTCCGCCGGGTGGAGGTGGAGATAGAGCCCGGGGTGGAAAGCGGCTTGAGGTACAGGATCCCCGGGGCCGGGGGGTTGGGGGAGAGGGGCGCTCCGCCGGGAGACCTGTACGTGCTCGTGAGGGTAAAGCCCCATCCGCGCTTCGAGAGGGAGGGGGACGACCTGATCTACAGGGCCAAGGTCTCCTTCGTCAGGGCCGCCCTGGGTGGGACCTTGGCCATCGAACACCTGGATGGGTCCAGGGTGGAGGTGGAGATACCCCCTGGCACCCAGCCCGGCGCGGTGTTGACCCTCAAGGGCAGGGGCATGCCGCGATTCAGGTCCAGGGGGAGGGGAGACCTCAGAGTGGTGGTGGAGGTGGAGGTCCCGAGGAGGCTCTCCCCCAGGGCCAGGAAGCTCCTGGAGGAGCTGGAGAGGGAGCTTTAGCCATGGGCTGGAAGGTGCTGAAGATCAGGCTGAGCGAGGAGGCCCCCGCAGAGCTCCTGTCGGAGCTCTCCTTCGAGCTCTCCTCCCTGGGGGCCTGGGAGGAGGGGAGGGAGGTCAGCCTCTTCTTCGTGCCCTCGGTCGACCTACCATCCAGGGCCAGGTGGGCGGTATCCTTCCTGGAGGAGAGGGGGCTTGGGGTACTGGAGGTGGAGACCTCCGAGGAGGAGGCCAGGGACTGGATAAGGGAGGTGCGGGAGGGCTTTTGCCCAGTGGAGGTGGGGCCCTTTCTGGTGGTCCCCCCCTGGCACGATGGCCCCTTCGAGGGAGGGCTTTTGCCCATAAGGATAAAGCCCGGGTGCGCCTTCGGAACGGGCCTCCACGGCTCCACCCAGGCGGCCCTGAAGCTCCTACCCCGGGCCTTCGAGGCGGTGAGGCCAAGGAGGGCTCTGGAGGTGGGGGTGGGGTCGGGGATCCTGTCCATAGCCCTGCTGAAGCTCGGGTGCCCCGAGGTGGTGGGGGTCGAGATAGACCGAAACGCCGTGGAGGAGGCGGAGGAGAACCTGAGGGCCAACGGGCTAGATGGGAGGGTTGCTCTGCTCTGCGGCGACATGCTGAAGCCCCTGGAGGAGCTCCGCTTCGACCTCCTGCTGGCTAACCTGGAGGAGGGCCTCCTGCTCGAGCTCCTGGAGGAGGTCAGGGGTCGCGGGTTCGGCGGTTCCCTTCTCCTGTCGGGCCTCTACGGGGAGGGACAGCTGGCCAGGGCGGTGGGACTTCTGGGGGAGATGGGCTTCGAGGTGAGGGCTAGGGATGAGTCGGACGGGTGGTTTGGGGTTTTCGCTTCGCCTTCGAGCCTCCTCCGTCAGGCTGGAGGGGGATAGGGCCTTCCTGGAGGACCCCTGTGAGGTGTCCCACGCTAGGGCCTGTAGGCTCAAGGTGGGGGAGCGGGTTCAGCTCCTCTTCGAGGACGGCAGGAGGGCCTCCTGCACGGTGGTCTCGGCCTCCAGGGGCTCCCTGGAGCTTCGGATAGAGGGCTTCGAGACGCTGAAGAGGCCCTATCCGGTGCTCGTCCTCATGGCCCTCCCCTCCAGGTCGGCCCTGGAGGAGGCGGTAAGGACCCTCACGGAGCTGGGCGTCAGGGCCATAGGGGTATTCCGCTCGGAGAGATCGCATAGCTCCTCGACGGGGGAGGTCAGGCTAGAGAGGCTCAGGAGGATCGCGGTCGAGGCCTCCAAGCAGTCGGGGAACCCCTACCTGCCCGAGGTGTCCTTCCTGGGCTCCCTGGAGGAGGCCGTGGGGCTTTGTCTTGGTCCCATAGCCTGCGCGGCTCCGTCCGAGGGGGAGGGGGAGGTCTCGCCGCTGGGTAGGCTCCTGGCCGAGAGGATATCGAGGGGGATGCCGGTGGAGCTGATCGTGGGGCCCGAGGGGGGGTTCTCCGGGGGAGAGATCTCCCTCCTTCGGGAGAGGGGCGTTCCCCTCGCCAGGCTGGGTCGTCTTACCCTGAGATCCCCCACGGCGGCGGTGGCCGCCTCGGCGCTGGCCTTGGGTTTGTCGGAGGTGTTGGGATGAGGGTCCACCTGGTACACCTGGGATGCAGGTCCAACCTCTACGAGGTGGAGGCCATGGCCTCCCTCCTGGAGCGGGCCGGGTTCCACCTGGACAGCGCCTCCCCCGATCTGGTCTTCCTCAACGGCTGCTCGGTGACCGCCGAGGCCGACAGGAAGGTGAGGAGGGCCATATCCTCCCTGAGGAGGAGGTACCCGGGGGCGAAGCTGGTGCTCTGCGGCTGTCCGGCCCAGCGCATGTCGGTCGAGGAGGCCAGGGCGCTGGGGGTCTCCGCCCTCCTGGGGAATGGCCTCAAGGCTAGGGCGGTCGAGGTGGCCTCGGCCCTGCTGGGCGAGGACGCGGAGGAGCCTTTGGTGTTGAGGCGCGAGGGGCTGCCCGAGGGGCCGCTGGAGGTCCTGGGGCCGGGCGGGCCCCGCTACAGGACCAGGGCCTTCCTGAAGGTGCAGGAGGGGTGCAGGAGGGCCTGCTCCTACTGCGTCGTGAGGATCCTGAGGGGGCTCCCCAGGAGCAAGCCTGTCGAGGACGTCCTGAGGGAGGTGGGTTCCCTCCTGGAGGCCGGGGTCAGGGAGGTGGTCCTCTGCGGGACGAACCTGGGCGACTACGGGGTGGACCTGGGTTTGAGCCTGGGCGACCTGGTCCTGGCCCTGGACGACCTCCTCCTGGGCTTCGGGGCCAGGCTCAGGCTCTCCTCCCTGGAGCCCTTCGCCCTGGGGGAGGGGCTGCTTCGGACGCTGTCCAGGTGCGGTTCCTTCTGCCCCCACCTCCACGTGCCGATCCAGTCCGGCTCCAGCAGGGTCCTCTCGGCGATGAGGAGGGGTTACGACAGGGCCTTCCTGGAGCGAGCCCTCTCCCTGGTCAGGGAGGTCCTGGGGGAGGACCTGCACCTAACGGCCGATCTGATGGTGGGCTTTCCCGGCGAGGAGGAGGGTGACTTCGAGGAGAGTTTGGGGCTGCTCAGGTCCTTCGGGTTCGGCAAGGTCCACGTCTTTCCCTTCTCGCCGAGGCCGGGCACGGAGGCCTTCGGGATGCCCCCTATCCCCTCTGATATAATTGAGGACAGGGTCAAAAGAGCCCTTCAGCTCTCCGCTGAGCTGGAGAGG
Organism: uncultured Synergistia bacterium; assembly: GCA_964425005.1. Taxonomy (GTDB): domain Bacteria; phylum Synergistota; class Synergistia; order CAYRKT01; family CAYRKT01; genus CAYRKT01. Next base: position 7,225 of record CAYRKT010000024.1, on the reverse strand, counting down.
GCTTACGCGTTGAGGCTGGCCTCGAGGGGGTGTCTCTTCGAGGTCCTGGTGGAGCGAGAGAGGGACGGATTCAGCGTGGGCAAGTGCAGGGAGTTCCTGGACTTCAGGGTTATGGGCCTTTGGGGCGTGGGCTCCACGGTGCTGGCGAGGTTCGTTCGCCTGGAGGGCGAGGAGATGGTGGGGGAGTTCGCGAGCTATCTATAGGGGGGGTGATCGCATGAGCTTGCTCGACGTGGCCTGCAAGGTCGGTGCTAAGACGGGCATACCTACCAGGGAGAGGGACGTGAAGAGGATCCTCGCTGCCGTTTCCACTTCCAGGAACTTCTGGGAGATAGTCCGCCAAAGCGACGAGCCCCTGCCCATGGTGGCCGCGGCCCTGGAGGTCATGGCCGAAATGGGTCTGGTGGAGATAAGGGATGGGATATACCTCTCTAGCAGGGGGAAGGCCTTCGCGGAGGAGGTCAAGGCCTTCCCGAAGGGGGCGCACCTCTGCCCCGCGTGCAGGGGGAGGACGGTGGTCCTGGACCACCTGTACGACTCCTACAGGCGGTTCGTGGAGCTCCAGAGGAGCAGGCCCTCCCCCCTCAGGCAGTTCGACCAGGCTTACGTGACGCCCGAGGTGGTCTTCTGCAGGGTGGCCCTGGCCGACTCGAGGGGCGACCTCAGGGGCTCCAGGGTGGTGGTCCTGGGGGACGACGACCTCACGGGCCTGGCCCTGGCCCTGTCGGGCCTTCCCGAGGAGGTGGTGGTGCTGGACATCGACGAGCGGATAGTCGACTTCACGAACGAGGTGGCCTCGGGGGAGGGGCTTCGCCTGAGGGCCCTGAGGCACGACCTGCGGGAGCCCTTGCCCTCCTCGCTGGTTGGGGTCTTCGACGTCTTCTTCACCGACCCGTCGGAGACCCTGGCGGCGGTGGACGCCTTCCTGGGCAGGGGTATACTGACGCTCAAGGGGCCTGGCTCCAGCGGCTACTTCGGTATAACCAACGTGGAGACCTCCTTCTCCAAGAGGAGGAAGATCCAGCAGGTGCTGATAGACAAGGGCCTGGTCATCACCGACGTCATATACGAGTTCAACGAGTACGTCAACTGGGACTACGCCGAGGAGATGGAGGCCTATCAGCTCGCCCCCGTCAAGGAGAGGCCCATAAGGAACTGGTATCGATCCTCCATCTACAGGGTGGAGCTGGTGGAGGAGCCCAGGAGGGACAACCCGGACCTTCGGGGCCTCGACATATACAACGACGAGGAGAGCTCCACCGTATGAAGGGGTGAGGTGGGCCCATGCCCGCGCTGGGGGTGGACTTCGGTAGCAGCACGACCCTCTGCGCCCTGGCCGACGAGAGGGGAGCCAGGGCGCTCCCCGTGGGCGTGGGCTCTCCCTTCATGCCCAGCGCGGTGGCCCTCTCCGAGGACGGGAGGCTGCTGGTGGGGGAGGAGGCCGTCTCCGTCCTTAGGGCTGCCCCCGACAGGGGGATCTGGAACCTCAAGAGGCTGGTGGGCCAGGCGGAGGGGGTGGAGCTCGGGGGAAGGACCTTCGAGCTGGAGCTCCTGCTTTCCGCCCTGTTCAGGCGCCTGAGGGAGAGGGCGGAAGCCCTTCTTCGCTCGCCCGTCAGGGGCGCGGTGCTCGCCGTGCCGGCCGGCTTCACCCACAGGCAAAGGGAGGTCCTGGCCAGGTCGGCCTCGGCCGCGGGGTTTGAGGTCAGGCGCTTCGTCAACGAGCCCACGGCCGCGGCCCTCTCCTACGTGGTGGGTAGGGGACTGTCGGGGAGAGCCCTGGTGGTCGACTTCGGGGGCGGGACCACCGACGTCTCCCTGGTGGAGCACGAGGAGGGCGTCTTCGAGGTGATGGAGAGCCGCGGCCTGCCCGTGGGGGGCTTCGACCTGGACGAGGTGGTGGCCGACTGGATGGCGGACCTCTTCAGGAGGGAGACGGGCTTAAACCTTCGAAGGGACCCGGTGGCCTTCGGCAGGCTCATGGCCGAGGCGGAGGAGGCCAAGAAGGCCTTCTCCCAGGCCAAAAGCGTCAGGGTCCTCATCCCCATGGTGGGGGCGCTGGGGGAGGAGGTTTTGGACCTGGACCTGACCCTGGCCAGGGAGGCCTTCGAGAGGCGGGTGGAGCCCGTCTTCGAGCGGGTGGCGGCGCTGGCGCTGGAGGTGCTGGGGTCCAGGCCCCAGTGCCCTCCTGACCTGGTCCTGGCCGTGGGCGGTTCCTCCCTCACCTGGTCCTTCGTGGGGTATCTTTCGAGGAGGCTTGGGCTTCCGGTGAAGAGGGGACCGGACCCCCTGGAGGCAGTGGCCCTGGGGGCTGCCATCGAGGCCGCCTCGCTGGAGGGCAGGGGCTTCGACTTCCTGCTGGTGGACGTGCTGCAGCAGTCCCTGGGGGTGGAGGTGGAGGGGGGCAGGTTCCTCAAGGTCATACCCAGGGGGAGCAAGCTCCCCGCCTCGGCGGAGATGGTCTTCACCACCGTGGAGGACGGACAGAGGGAGGTGGAGATCCACGTCCTGCAGGGGGAGGAGGAGCTGGCCTGCCGGAACGTCTCTTTGGGAAGGCTTCTGCTCAGGGACATACCCCGCGGCAGGAGAGGGGAGGTCCGCATAAAGGTCACCTTCAGGGTGGACGAGAGCGGCATGCTCTCGGTCTCGGCGGTGGACTCTAAAGGCGGCCCGTCGCGGGAGCTCAAGCTCTCCTTCGGGGTCTCGCCCAGAGGTTCCAGGGCCGGCAGGGTGCTTTCCGAGGAGGCCCTGGCGGAGGTCCAGTTCGAGGAGGCCTACAGGTCCCTGGTGGCCCTCTCGGCGGCCCTCGAGCCCTCCCACAGGGTGAGGCTGGAGGAGTGCCTCAAGAGGAGCCGATCCCTCATGGGCGAGGGGGACTTGAGTCTTAAGGTCTCCCTATCGCGGGCCCTGAACGAGGCCAGCGCCAAGCTCAGGTCGCTCCTGGGGTGATGCCCCTTGGCCTCCAGGTTCGACTACTACGAGGTCCTGGGGGTGGCGAGGGACGCCTCCCCTCAGGAGATAAAGAGGGCCTTCAGGAGGCTCGCCAAGCTCTGCCATCCCGACGTGGGCAGGCCCTCCTCCTATCGCTATCCCTTCGAGGTGGTGGCCGAGGCCTACCGGGTGCTCTCCGATCCGGCCTCCCGCAGGGAGTACGACAGGACCCTGGATCGATCCGCCGGCGGCGCCCGGGGGGGAGAGGTCGCGAGGGGCGAGCCCGTCCGGAGGGGTGGAGCTCGCGCGGGTCCGTCGCCCAGGGTCTCCTTCTGGTCCAGGCTCAAGAGCTCCTACAGGAGCTTCAGGATCGGATCCGTGATATCCTCGCTGGAGAGGAGTATAGACGAGGCCGAACGCCTCTTCAGGGAGAGGTCCTCCTCGGAGCTTCGGCTGGAGGAGGGGCTCGACCCGGTGGAGGTGCTCTGTAGAGCCGCCAGGAGCTCCAACCCGTCCCTCGCCCTGCAGGCCCTGAGGAGGCTCAGGGAGCACCTACTCCACCCCAGGGCGGCCGATGCGGTGCTGGAGGTGCTCAGGTGCGCCTCTAGCCCGATGGTCCTGGAGGAGGCCATAGCCCTCTGCGGCTTCATGAAGAGCCCCCGAAAGCTCGAGGCCCTCAGGAGACACCTCCTCGGCGAGGACAAGAGGATAGCCGCCATGGCCGCCTCGGCGATGGCCACGTGCGGCCCGTCGGCGGTGCCACACCTCCTGGAGGCCCTGGGCTCCCACCCCGAGGTGGCCCTGGCGGCCCTTAGGGAGCTTCGGGGGAAATTCGCCGAGTTCCTGACCCCCGCCGACCTGCTCCCCCTTCTTCGGAGCGAAGACGTGTCCCTGCGCGTCGAGGCCTTAAAGGCCCTCTCCACCTTCAAGGAGCAGAGGGAGGTCGCCTCGGCCATCAGGTCTCTGGGCGAGTTCGACGGACATCCCCTGGTGCGCTTCTGGGCCAGGAAGCTCCTGGAGTTCTAAAGGCCCCTTATCACCTCCGCCATCCTCCTGACGGCCGGCTCCAGCTCCGAGAGGGGCCTGATCAGCGCTATCCTGAGGTGTCCTTCGCCGTCCGGCCCGAAGAAGGGGTATCCCGGCACCGTGACTATGCCCTCGGCGGCCAGCCTCGAGGCCACGTCCCTGGACCTCCTGGCCACGTAGGGGAAGAGGAAGAAGCCGCCGTCCGGCTGGAAGGTCTTTATGCCGGCCTCCTGGAGGATGCCCTGGCAGCGCCTTGCCCTGTTCAGGTACTCCTCCCTGACCTTCGGCACCCTCCTCATGCCCTTCCTGTAGGCCTCGAGCACCCCCCTCTGGCCCAGGGAGTTGGCGCAAAGCCCGAAGGCCAGCTGGACCTTCTTGGCCGCCTCCACCGCCTCCCTGGGGCCCGCCAGATACCCCACCCGCAGCCCCGTTATGCACAGCGACTTGGAGAAGGAGCCGGATATGAGCAGGTTCTCCCTGGAGGGGGGCAGGAAGACCTTCCCCGTCGGGGTCAGCTCCTCGTAGGTCACGTCCACCACCAGGGCGGCGTCCTCCTCCAGGGCCCTCCTCTGGAGGGCCTCCATCTCCTCGGCAGACAGGACCTGTCCCGTCGGGTTGTGGGGGGAGCAGAGGGCTATGGCGCTCACCCCCCTGGGCACGGCCTCGGGGCTCACCCTCACCGGGCTTCCCTCCTCGAAGCTCCTCAGGGGGATCACCTCGCAGCCCATCACCTTGAGGGACCTGAAGTGCCCCGGGTACCACGGGGACTGCAGGGCCACCCTCTCCCTGGGGTTGGTCACCGCCTTCATGGCGGCGTAGAAGGAGCCGGCCCCTCCGGGGGTTATGAGGACCTCGTCGGGGCTGTAGCTCAGGCCGTACTTGGCCTTTATCTGCTCGCATATGTGCTCCCTGAGCTCCAGGATCCCCTCGTCGGCGGTGTAGCGGGTTAGCCCCTCCGAGAGGGCCATCTTTATGCCCTCCACCACGTCCGGGTCGGCGGGCAGGTCCGGCTCGCCCACCGTGAGGTCCAGGCTGTCGGCGGGGGCCTTCTTGGATATCTCGATTATCGAGTGGCTCGCCATTCCCTTTAGGTCCTCCGATATCCTGATCAACTCACGCTCCACCTCCTCTCCAACGTCCTCAGCGCTATCCCTATCGCTGAGGTCAGCGCCAGGTATATGAGCGCCACCACCGCGAAGGTCTCGAAGGAGGCGAAGGTGACGCTCCTCACCTGCTGGCCGGCCATGGTCAGCTCGGTTATGGCCAAAGAGGAGAGCAGGGACGACTGCTTCAGCACCGTGGCGAACTCGTTGGCGAAGGCCGGCAGCATGTTGCGCAGTGCCTGCGGCAGCACCACGAAGCGCATGGTCTGGCAGTAGCTCAGGCCCAGGACCCTGCAGGCCTCGATCTGCCCCCTGGGGATGGCCTCTATGCCGGCTCTTACTATCTCGGCCACGTAGGCGGCGCTGTTGAGCCCAAGCCCCAGCACCCCCGAGGCGAAGGCCCCCAGGTCCACCCCGAAGGAGGGCAGGCCGAAGTAGATGATGAAAAGCTGCACCAAAAGGGGGGTTCCGCGGACGAAGTAGACGTAGCACCAGCACAAAAGCCTCATCCACCTCAGGGGCACCACGAGCCCCACCCCCAGGAGCAGGCCCAGCGCAGCCCCCAGCAGGGAGGAGAGTGCGCTCGCCTCGACCGTGGCGACCGTCCCCTTAAGCAGCAGGGGCAGGTACGGCACGACCGCCGAGAAGTCCAGGGACACGACCCCTACCCCCCGCTCGCCGACCCGAAGTGGGGCAAAAGCCTCCTCAGGAAGGCCTGGAGCCTCTCGCAGGTGGGGTTGCACAGGACCTGCTCCGGAGGGCCATCGCAGGCTATCCTCCCCTCGTCCACGAAGACCACCCTGTGGGAGACCTCCCGGGCGAAGAGCATCTCGTGGGTCACCACCACCATGGTGATCCCCTCGCGGGCGAGGGAGGAGATGACCTCCAGCACCTCCCCCACCAGCTCGGGGTCCAGCGCCGAGGTGGGCTCGTCGAAGAGGAGCACCCTGGGCTGCATGGCCAGGGCCCTGGCGATGGCCACCCTCTGCTGCTGCCCCCCGGAGAGCCTGGAAGGCCTGAGGTGGGCCTGTTCGGCCATGCCCACCCGCGAGAGCAGGGACATGGCGAGCTCCTTAGCCCTTCCCTCGGGCATGCCCTTCACCCTGACGGGGGCCAGGGCCACGTTCTCCAGGGCGCTCATGTGGGGGAAGAGGTTGAAGCTCTGGAATATCATCCCCACCGTCGAGGCCATGGCCGCCCTGTCCCTGGAGAGCTCCACGAGGGACCTCCCCATGAGCCTTATCTCCCCCTCGTCGAAGCCCTCGAGGCCGCAGATGCAACGGAGGAGGGTGCTCTTGCCCGAGCCGCTGGGGCCTATCACCGAGACCACCTCCCCCTCCTCCACCGAGAGGTCGACGCCCCTCAGGACCTCCCTCGATCCGAAGCGCTTCGTGAGTCCCCTCACGCAGATGGCTTCCAAAGCCCGACCTCTCCCGCTAAACTAGGGTGTGGTGCGCTCTGGTGCGGCATGCGTTAAATTATAAGCGCGGGAGGTCCCTTTTTGAAGGTGGAGCAACTCGAAGATGAGAGCCTCCTTTTATAGCTTTAGTCGGCTCGCCCTCTCGACCTGGGCCTCCGCCCTGGAGGCCCTCAGGATGTTCAGCAGGCTTCCAGTGCCCCCCTGCGGGCACCCCTTCGACCTGCGCCTGGTCTTCGCCCTCTTCCCCCTGGTGGGCTCCCTCCTGGGGTTGCTCTCCGGCGCGGCACAGAGCCTCGCCTCCTCGGCGGGGCTTAGCCCCCTTTCCTCCTCCTGGGTGGCCCTCTCGCTCTACCTCTACCTGGGCTTCTCCTTTCACTTCGACGGTTTTTTGGACGTGGTGGACGGATGGGCCAGCGGCCGGAGGGGGGAGGAGATGCTCAGGGTGATGAAGGACCCGGGGGTTGGCTCCTTCGCCCTGGCCTTCGGCGTCGCCTACCTGGGCCTCAGGGGCTCCCTGGGGGCCGAGGCGGAGGACCCCCTGTGGGCCCTATCGGCCTGCGCCTGCGGCGGGAGGCTTTCCTCCCTGTCGATGGCCCTCCTGAGCCAGCGCTTCGCCCTGGGCTCGTTCAAGGCCCTCTTCCCGGAGGTGAGGTTCTGGCAGCTTCTGCCCGGGCTCTCGGCGCACCTCCTTCTCTTCTCGGGATGGGGGGGGTTGACGCTCCTCTCCTCCCTGGGGGTGGTCCTGGGG
>CAYRKT010000023.1:0-23369 GCA_964425005.1 uncultured Synergistia bacterium | reverse complement strand
GGGGCACGTAGTCGAGCCACACCCTCCCCCAGCCGTCCCCGGCGATGACCCCCATGTCCCTGGTCTCCATCACCACCACCGGCAGCAGGAAAGAGGCGGACGTGATCAGTACCGCCCTGCTGTAGTCCTCGAAGACGTCCCTCACCTGCCCCACCAGGGCATCCCCCATCACCACGGCCTCACCGCCCGAAAGCCCGTCCCTCCTGCCCCTGTCCAGGTATATCTCCTCCCACCATCGGTCGGCCGGCCTGAGCCTGACCTTAGCCGGCATCCTGTCGGCCCTCGGGCCAGCCCCTTCCGCCCCGTAGCCCACCTCGAGGAGCCTGGAGCGAAGCTCCAGCACCTGGGAAAGGAGGATCGCGTTCTCCTCCTTGAGCCTATCGTAGGCCAACAGGCGCTCGCTGAGGCCCCTGAAGAAGCCCTCCACCCTCAGGACGGGCCACTCCACGACCGAGAAGACCCTCCACACGACCTCCCTCGCCGCCTTGACAGCCCCCGGGGCCTTGAAGCTCGCCGAGACGAGGAGGAGGGATAGGACCACGAGGAGGGCGTAGCTCATGCCCAGCGCGAGGGGGGAGGTCCTCCTGAGCCCCAAGGGGAACACCTCCCTAGGAGTAGCTCTTGTCCTCGAAGTCGACCAGCACCTTCTTGAGGACGTCGAGCTCCTCCAGGACCCTCCCTATCCCCAGGGCCACGGAGAGAAGGGGCTTTTCCGCCACGAACACGGGGACCTCGAGCTCCCTGGAGAAGTAGGCATCGAGGCCTAAGAGCATCGCACCCCCGCCGGTGAGCATTATCCCCTGGTCGATTATGTCCCTCACCAGCTCCGGGGGCGTCCTCTCCAGGGTCCCCTTGACCAGGTCCACCATCTGGTCCACCAGGGGAAGGAGCGCCTCCTTGACCTCCGCCGCCCTCACCCTCACCACCTTCGGGAGGCCGCTGACCATGTCCCTCCCCTTTACCTCCATCGACCTATCCTCGGGCTCCTCCTGGACGTTGCCGAGGGTCATCTTTATCTCCTCGGCCGTCTGCTCCCCTATGAGCAGCCCGAACTCCTGCCTCATCATGTCCACCACCGCGGCGTCCAGCTCGTCCCCCGCTATCCTCAGGGAGTCGTTCACCACTATCCCCCCCAGGGACATCACCGCCACCTCGGTGGTCCCTCCCCCTATGTCCACCACCATGTTGCCGCGGGGCTCGTGGATCATGAGCCCGGCCCCTATCGCCGCCGCTATGGGCTCCTCTATCAGGTAGGCCTCCCTCGCCCCTGCCTCGAGGGTGACGTCCACCACCGCCTTCCTCTCCACGTCCGTCACCCCCGAGGGCACGCAGATCACCACCCTGGGAGACCCCTTTATGAAGCTCCCCTCCTGGGAGAGCCTGATGAAGTGCTTTATCATGGCGCTGGTCACGTCGAAGTCGGATATCACGCCGTCCCGAAGGGGCTTCACCACCCTGATGGCCTCGGGGGTCTTCCCGAGCATCCTCTTGGCCTCGGAGCCTATCACCACCACCTCCCTGGTGCCGCTCCTCAAGGCCACCACCGAGGGCTCTATGAAGGCTATGCCCCTCCCCCTCACGTAGACCACGATGTTGGCGGTCCCAAGGTCTATCCCCACGTCCTTAGCGAAAAACCTGGTGAACCATCCGAACAAGCCCATCTACCTCCGACGAGAGATCTACCTCCTGCGCGGCCAGAAGGGATTGTGAGCCCTCTCCTGGGCTATGGTGGTGGACGGCCCATGGCCGGGCAACACCAGCGTGTGCCCCGGAAGCCCCTCCAGCAGCGACAGGGACCTCAAAAGAGCCCTGTAGTCCCCTCCGGGGAGGTCGGTCCTCCCCACGGACCTGAAGAAGAGCGTGTCGCCCGAGAAGAGGAGAGGGGGAGAACAGGAATCGCAGTAGAGGCAAACGCTACCCGGGGTGTGGCCGGGCGTCCTGATGACCGAGAGGGTCTCATCCCCGATCCTGACCTGGTCCTCGCAGGAGAGATCCAGGTCCAGCTCTATGCCGTCGAGCTCCTCCCCCAGGAGCAGATCCTTGAGCTCCCCTAGCCCCGAGGCAGCCACCGCCAGGTCCTCCGAGCTCATGGCCACCCTGGCGCCGTAAAGCTCCACGTACCTGCCCAGGCCGCCCAGGTGGTCGGGATGTCCGTGGGTCAGGACCAGGAGCACCACCTCGAGCCCCTTGTTCGACACCACCCGCTCGAGCTCCTCACAGGGGCCAGCGGGATCGACCACCATGGCCTCCCTGGAGGAGTCGTCCCAGACCAGGTAGACGTTGTTGGATAGCATCCCGACCACGAAGCGCTCGTAGACCAGCATGGGGCATCACCATCGGCTGTCGAGGATTATGGTCACAGGACCGTCGTTGTGGATCCTGACCTCCATGTGGGCCCCGAACTCGCCCACCTTCACGGGCACGCGAGCGGAGGCCACCTCCACGAAGCGCTGGTAGAGCGCCCTCCCCAACTCCGGGGGGGCCGAGGCGTCGAAGGAGGGCCTCCTGCCCCTCCTGCAGTCGCCGTAGAGGGTGAACTGGGAGACCACCAGGAGCTCTCCCCCCACGTCCAGAAGCGACCTCCCCATCTTGCCCCTATCGTCCTCGAAGATCCTGAGGTTCAAGACCTTGTCCACCATCCAGCCCACGTCCTCCTCGCCGTCGTCTCTCGCCACCGCCAGGAGAAGGCAAAAGCCCCTGCCGATGGAGGCCCTCACCAGACCGTCCACCAGCACGGAGGCGTAGCTCACCCTCTGGACCACTCCTCTCAGGGGACATCACCTCCTGTAGACGTTCACCACCGAGCTGAGGGAGCTCAGCTTCGACATCACCGACATCAGGTGGGAGAGGTCCCTCACCCTCAGGACCATGTCCACGTAGGCCCTGCCGTTGGAGGAGGCGTGGGCGTTGATCCCCACCAGCGCGGCCTCCGACGAGGCCACCGCGTCGGATATGTCCGACAGCAGCCTGGGCCTGTCCAGGGCCTCCAGCGAGACCCTGGCCAAACCGTAGTCCTCCCTCTTCTCCTCCCCCTTCCAGTAGGCCTCCACCATGCGCTTCGGGTCCAGCTTGGCCAGGTTAGGGCAGTCCCTCCTGTGGACCACTATACCCCTGCCGCGGCTTATGTAGCCCAGCACCTCGTCCCCCCTCACGGGGTTGCAGCAGCGGGCCATCCTCACCATGACCCCCTCTTCCACGTCGACCAGGACGAGCCCCCCGGAGAACTCGGACGCCCTGCGCCTCTCCCGCTCGGCCTGCTCCTTTATCCTCTCCACCTCTTCCTCGGCCGCCTCGACCCTGGGCACGAGCCTGGAGAGGACGCTCGCCATCTCCACCGACTCGCCGGAGACGGCCAGCAGCAGGGCCTCCTCCGAGGCGAAACCCAGCTCCCTGGCAACCCTGGAGAGGGCGGAGGAGGTGAGGTGCTCTGCGGGGTCGAACCCCCTCCTGCTCAGCTCGCGCGCGAGGATCTCCCTGCCCTTCTCTATCCTCTCCCTGTTCTCCTCCCTCAGCTTCCTCTTGAAGTAGGCCTTTATCTTGCTCTTGGCGCTTGCGGTCTTCACTATGGAGAGCCAGTCGAGGGAGGGCTTACCGCTGGAGGAGGTGATGATCTTGACCCTGTCCCCGTCCTGGAGCTTGTAGTCCAGCGGGACTATCTTGTCGTTGACTATCGCTCCCACGCAGTGATGTCCCACGTCGGTGTGGACCGCGTAGGCGAAGTCTATAGGGCAGGAGCCCCTGGGCAAGAGCTTCACGTCCCCCTTGGGGGTGAAGACGAAGACCTCCGAGGAGAGCACGTCCAGCCTTATGTGCTCCAGGAAGTCCGAGGAGTCCTTTATGTCGCTGCCCCACTCTATCACCTGTCTTATCCAGGAGAGCTTCTCGTCCAGGCTCTCCACGTCGCGCTTGCCCGACTTGTAGCGCCAGTGGGCCGCCACGCCGTACTCGGCGAGGTAGTGCATCTCCCAGGTGCGGATCTGGACCTCCAGGGGGCTGCCCTCCGGGCCCACCACGGTGGTGTGCAGCGACTGGTACAGGTTGCTCTTGGGGTTGGCTATGTAGTCGTCGAACTGGCCCGGTATGGGATGCCAAAGCGAGTGTACTATCCCCAGCACCCTGTAGCACTCCTGGACGGAGTCCACTATAACCCTGAGGGCCAGGAAGTCGTAGAGCTGTTCGAGGGCCAGGTTCTTCCTCTTCATCTTCTCGTAGACGCTGTAGTAGTGCTTGACCCTGCCGGAGATCTTGGCCCTTATCCCCTCCTCCTCCAGCCTGGAGGAGAGCTGGGAGACCGCCTCCTTTATGACGCTCTGCCTGCCCGGGAGCATCTTCCTCAGGCGCTTCCTCAGGTCCTCGTAGACCTCCGGCTCCAGAACCCTGAAGGCCAGGTCCTCCAGCTGTCTCTTGAGGGTGTAGATCCCGAGCCTGTGGGCCAGGGGCGCGTATATCTCCAGCGTCTCCCGGGCTATCCTCCTCTGCTTCTCGGGCGGGAGGCTGTCGATGGTCATCATGTTGTGGAGCCGATCGGCGAGCTTTATGAGGACTACCCTGATGTCCTTGGCCATCACCAGGAACATCTTCCTCAGGTTCTCGGCCTGGTAGTCCTCCAGGTCCTTGAACCTTATCCCGGAAAGCTTCGTGACCCCCTCCACCAGGGTGGAGACCTTCTCCCCGAAGAGCTCCTCCACCATCTCCTTGCCGACGGGGGTGTCCTCCACCACGTCGTGCAGGAGGGAGGCCAAGACGGTGGTCACGTCGAGCTTCATCTTGGCCAGTATGGAGGCGGCCATCAGGGGGTGGACCACGTAGGGCTCCCCAGACCTCCTCCTCTGGTGGAGGTGGGCCCACGAGGCCACCACCACGGCCCGAAACACAGCGAGCCTCTCCTCCTGATCCATGTAGGTGGACACTATCGAGTAGAGCCCGCCCAGGGCCCCCTTGAAGGACCTATCGGCCACGAGCTCGGGCGGCAAGAAGGGATACAGCGACGTCTCCGACGACACGCTCGTCGGAGACGACAGGAAGGTCAGCTTCTCCCTTATTATCTCCTCCAGGTCCACATCGCTCAAAAGAGGCCTAGCGCCTTCCACTTTCCACCACTCGGAGAGCCTCCAGCCTCACAGATCCCCGCTCCATCCCGACCGAGTAGAGGACGTCGCAGGGACCTCCTCCCGGCGGCAGTTTAAGCCGCCTGCAGTCCCCATAACACCAGAGCTCCACCTCTTTCCGTTCAGTGCTATTATAGGCCGAACCCGAGAAATATAAAGCGCTACAGCCCCCCCTGCGGGAGACCTCCCGGAGCGTAAGCCCCTTCCCCAGCAGCACGGGCCTGGGGTTTCCCACCCCGAAGGGGGCCATCTCCTCCAGCGCCGAGGCCAAAGACCTGTCCACGAAGAAGGGGCTCCAGACCGCCTCGTGCTCCGGGGCCACCTCCTGGGAGCGATCCAGGGGGATCAGATCGCCCAGGTCGGAAAGCCTGGTCCTGAGCTCCTCCAGGTCCTCCTCCCTCACGGTGAACCCCCCCGCCTTGGCGTGTCCGCCGAACTTCAGGCAGAGGTCGCCCAGTCGCTCCTTCATCTGGTGGCAGGTCAGGGGGCTTCGCTCGGGTATCCTTATGGAGCCCCTGAGCAAACCGCCACCCGCCGGGGCCAGCACCACCACGGGAGCCCCCGCCGCCTGACAGACCCTGGCCGCCAGGGAGCCAGCCAGTGCCGGCTCCAGGTCCTCCCTCAGGACCAGCACCCCTCCCCCTTCGCCGAGGGCCCGCTCCAGGGACCCCAGGGCCCTCTCCACCTGCTCCCTCCTGTAGAGGTTGAGCCTCTCGAACTCGTCTATCAGCCTCTCCCGCTCGGAGGAGGAGCTTCCCCCCTCCAGCATGAACCTCACCAGGTCGGAGGCGTCCCCCAGCTTGGCGCAGGCGTTGAGCCTGGGGACCACCCGAAAGGACACGTCCTTCCAGGAGGGCTCCCTTATCCCCAGGCGCTGCAGGAGCCTGGCCATGGAGGGCCTGGCGCAAAGCCTCCTCATCCCCAGCTTGGCTATCACGCGGTTTGCCCCCAACAGGGGGACCACGTCGGCCAGGGTCGCCAGGGCAGCCAGGTCCATCGTCTCCTCGTCGAAGCGCCCCTTCACGGCGCTCCGAAGGAGCCAGCAGAGCCCAGCCGAGCACAGCCCCTCGAAGCCGGAGGGCCCCCTCATGGGGTTCAGGTAGACGTCGGCCGAGACCTCGTCCTCCTCGGTGAAGGAGTGGTGATCCAGCACCAAGACCCTGAGCCCCAGCTCCCTGGCCCTCCTCACCAGCGCACCCTCGCCCGAGCCGCAGTCGGCCACCACCATGGCCCTGAAGCCCCTCGAGGCGGCGAGCTCCACCACCTCGGGCCTGATCCCGTGGGAGAACCTCCTCCTGGGCGGCACGTAGTACCTGACCCTGAACCCCATCTCCTTGAGGAGGAGGCTTAAGACCACCGCGGATACCACGCCGTCCAGGTCGTGGTCCCCGTAGACCAGGACGCTATCACCCCGCTCCAGGCTCGAGAGGAGGGCCACAGCCCTGTCCAGGTCCTTGAGGTGCCAGGGGGAGGGGAGGTCCTCCAGGCAGGGGTTGAGGAACTGGGCCATGCTCTCCAGGCTGGAATATCCCCTCCTGTGGAGGAGCAGCGCCACCAAAGGGTGAACTCCCAGGTCCCTGGCGACCTGGGAGACGTCCGGGGAGAGGAGCCTCAAGGTCCTGTGGACCTCCGACCCCTAGAGCTCCGGGGAGGAAGCGCTCCCGGAGGGCTCCCCTCTCTTGGCCTCGACCCGAAGATCCTTTATGACGGCTATCAGGCGATCCCTCTCCTCCCTGGCCTCGGATAGCTCCCTCTGAAGCTCCCTGATCCTCCTCCTGTAGCCGATGGAGGAGGAGATCTCGCTCAGCAGGCTAGCTGCCATCACCAGGATCCCGCCCAACACCGCCGACAGGCTCATCGCAAACCCCAGCGGCAGGACCCACCGCCCCACCAGGAGGTCGATCTCCACCTCTTGCGGGTTGAGCTTGCCCAACACCGCGCCCAAGGCCAACATCGCGAGCAAAACCAGCAGGTATGCCCTCATGCCCCTAAGAACACCTCCTCACAAGGTCCCCCCGGGGATAGCGATGGGCGTATCCGCCAGGGCACCTCCTCTCCATCCGAAGCCACACCTCCGGGTCGTCCTCGCTGGAAAGGGACTCCACGTAGCGCTCCCTGCCCTCCCTCTCCCAGATCGGATCGTAGATCGAGCGAAGCCTGTGGGCGTACTCGTCCAGGGCCGGGGCGAGCTCCGAGAGCAGACGCTCCGCCCCCGGGTGGGTGGGCCTGGCGCCGAAGCGACGGACCAGGTCCCTGAGGACCCAGGGGTGGTCCACTATCATGCAGGGCCTGAGGAGGTTGTCGTCGTCGAAGGGCTGCGCCTCCCTGATGGCCCTGAAGAAGGGGCTCTTGAGGATCTCCAGGAGGGGTTTCTCCCGCACGTTGTCCACGGCGAAGTGGACGAAGACGCAGGGCTCCACGTCCCCGCTGGAGGTGACGTGCAGATACCTCCTGCCGCCGGCCATGCAGCCGTCCACGTAGGGGCCGTCGTTCCAGAAGTCCCCCAGGAAGATGGGCCTGGTGGAGCGCCACCTCTCCACCTTCTCCCGAAGGCGAGCCCTCTGCTCCGGGGTGGCCATGTAGGAGGGGTCAGGCTCGAGCCCCGTGGGGATGTACTGGAAGAACCAGCCCACCTTGCAGCCCCGCTCGATCATGGAGTCCAGGAACTCGTCGCTCGAGAGGTAGTCGGCGCTGCTCCTGGTGCAGGTGGCGGAAAACCCGAACAGCACCCCCTTCCTCCGCAGGACCTCCATGGCCTCGAGCACCCTCCCGTAGGAGCCAGGTCCCCTCCTCATCTCCGTCTCCTCAGGAGTCCCCTCTATGGAGATCATGGGGGCCACGTTGCCGAGCCGCGCGAGCTCCTCCGCCATCCCCTCGTCGATCAAGGTCCCGTTGGTGTAGACCTGGAAGTAGCAGTCCTCGTGCCTCCTGAAGAGCTCCAGGAGGTCCTCCCTCAGGAAGGGCTCGCCCCCTGAGACGGTGAAGAAGTAGATCCCCAGCTCCTTGGCCTGGGCCAGGAGCTCGTCCAGCTCGGCCAGGGTGAGCTCCCCCTCCCTCGGGTACATCCCCGCGTAGCATCCCCTGCAGCGCAGGTTGCAGCGCATGGTGGGGCTTATGACCAGGAAACAGGGGGGGCTAAAGCCCAGCTCCCTCTTCCACCTGTCCCTTACGCCCCGAGAGAGCACCAGGAAGTTGACCAGGAAGTTGAGCACGAAAGCCCTCCTGGGACGATCCCCCATCTCCCTGAAGGCGCGCCCAAAGAGCTCCACCAGGGGATGGCCCTCCTCCGCCATCCTGGCGAGCCTCCTGAAGAGCTCCCTCTGGTAGCTCGCAGGGGCGATCCTGGATATGAGCGAGAACAGATAGGAGAGGGAGGACTCGTCGGAGGAAGAGGCCGCCTCGGCTATTCGGGAAAGGATCGCGTAGGATACCAGACCCTTGAACCTGGAGAGAAGGTCCAACGCGATCACCTCCGAAAGACGACAGGTCCTCCCCATTATTATAACCCTCTGCGATCGGACGGACGCCAGGGGCTAGCCCCTCCTGAGCTCCCACTCCACCAGCAGGGCGCTGGCCACGAAGACCGAGGAGTAGGTCCCCACCACGATGCCCACCAGGAAGGCCAGGGCGAAGTCGGAGATGATCTCCCCGCCGAAGAGGAAGAGGATGAGCACGGGGAAGAGGGTGGTGAGCGAGGTGTTTATGGTCCTCGAGAGCACCCTGTTTATGGAGCCGTTGACCAGGGAGACCACGTCCTTCCTCCCCCTACCCCTCATGTCCTCCCTTATCCTGTCGAAGACGACTATGGTGTCGTTGAGGGAGTAGCCCACTATGGTGAGGATGGCCGCCACGAAGGGAAGGCTTATCTCCCGCTGGAGCAGGGAGAAGAACCCCAGCACCACCAGGGAGTCGTGCACCAGGCACAGGACGCTGGGGACGGCAAACCGCAGGTTGAAGCGAAGGGCCACGTAGACGAGTATCCCCAGGATGGCAACCCCTATGGCCAGGAGGGCCTGACGGCGAAGCTCCTCCCCCACCACGGGCCCCACCTTCTCCATCCTGAGGACCTGGAAGGGCCCCACGGAGCCCTTGAGCTCCCCCAAGAGCTTCCTCCTGGTCCCCTCGTCCATCTCCCTGGTCTTGGCGAGGAGCCCCACCTCCGAGTACTTCTGCAGGACAGCCCCTCCCTGGCCCACCCCGGCGAAGGCGGACCTGACCTTCTCCAGCTCTATGGGGCTTTCGAACTCGAGCTGCAGGAGCTCCCCACCGGCGAAGTCTATGCCCCAGTTGAGCCCCCTCAACAGCAGCATGCCCAGGCTCAAGGCCACCGCCAGGGCCGATACGAGAAGCGCCTTCCTCCTGAAACCCATGAAGTCTATCTCCCTAGAGAGCCTCAAAGCACATCACCCCTACGAGACCAGGAAAGAGGCATAGCCCCTGAAGCGAGAGAGCGCCATCCCCAGGAGGACCCTGGTGAAGAGGAGCGCCGAGAACATGCTGGAGAGCACGCCCACGCTCAGGGTCACGGCGAAGCCCCGGATGGGACCGCTCCCGAAGTAGAAGAGGGCGAAGGCGGCGATCAGGGTGGTCACGTTGGAGTCGAAGATGGCGCTGAAGGCCTTGGAGAAACCCGCCTCCACGGCCGCGTAGGCGGTCTTGCCCTCCCTAAGCTCGTCCCTTATGCGCTCGTAGATCAGGATGTTGGCGTCCACCGCCATCCCTATGGTGAGCACTATCCCCGCTATGCCCGGAAGGGTCAGGGTGGCCTTGAAGCTGGCGAGGGCCGCGAAGAGCACCAGCATGTTCACCAGCAGGGAGAGGTCGGCCACCAGCCCCAGGCCCCTGTACCACAGGAGCATGAAGAGGGCCACCGCCGCGAAGCTCCATAGGCCGGTCCTAACTCCCCTCCTTATGGAGTCGGCTCCCAGCGTGGGACCCACGCTCCTGTTCTCGGCTATCTCCACCTTGAGGGGCAGCGCGCCGGCCCGAAGCATTATGGCGAGCCTGCTCGCCTCCTCCAGGGTGAAGTTGCCCGTTATCTGGGCCCTCCCGCCCGATATCCTCTCCCTCACCACCGGCGCGGAGAAGACCACCCCGTCCAGGGTTATGGCCAGGGGCCTGCCCACGTTCTCCGCCGTGGCCTGGTCGAAGAGCTTGGCCCCTTCGTCGTTGAACTCCAGCGTCACCATGGGCTTGCCCAGGCTGTCGTAGGCCACCCCGGCGTTCCTCAGGTTAGCCCCCGTCACGTAGGCCCTGCCCAGCAGGTAGTAGACCCCTTCCCTCTCGGCGTCCGGGGCCACCAGGACCTCCTCCCCCCTGGCCCTGGCCTCCTCCTCCATCCTCCGCCTGGAGCCCTGGTAGGCCCTCATGGCCTCCTCGTAGCGGGACCTGGCCCTCTCGAACTCCTCGTCGGAGGCGTAGTTCTCCCTGCGGGGAGCCGTGGGGGGCTCCGGCAGGACGTCCAGGACCTTCCTGAACTCCAGGAGCGCCGTCTTCCCTATCAGCTCCAGCGCCGCCTCGGGGTCGCTCACCCCCGGCAGCTGGACTATCACCCTGTCGGCGCCCTCCCGCTGTATCACCGGCTCGGCCACGCCGTACTGGTCTATCCTGTTCCTCAGGACCAGCAGCAACCTCTCCATGGCGTCCCTGTCTAGCCCCTCGCCCGGCTCAGGGACGGCCCTCACCACTATGTGGGAACCCCCCTTAAGGTCCAACCCCAGCCTGATCTTACCCTCCCAGGGCAAAAGGCTCGCCGCCGAGGCCAGAAGCACCAGGACCACCAGAACGATCCTCCACCTGTCCCTGCGCAACATACGCCGATACCTCCTCGAAAGGCTGATGGGGGGCGCATCGCCCAACATAAAGGGGGGAAGACCCCCCCTGCGACGCCGGCTCCGCGCCCAGCTGTGTCAGGAAGCGCTCTTGCCCTCTTCGGCCTTGGAGTGCTGGGCGGGGGCTTCCGCCCGCTTGAAGCTTATGGCGCTCTTGAGGACCCGCACCTTCACCCCCTCGTCCACCTCCAGGATGAAGCTGTCGTCCTTTACCTCCTTTACCGTCCCGAAGAGACCCCCTATGGTGACCACCTGGTCGCCCCTCCTGAGGGAGGCTATGAGGTTCTCGTGCTCCTTCTGCCTCTTCCTCTGAGGCCTGATGATGAGGAAGTAGAAGACCAGGACGAACACCACGATGGGGAAGATCATGCCCAGAAACCCGTTCTGCTGCTGCAACTCCCACTCCTCCTTTTCGTCTCTGGTGTGGTCTAAGATCCCTTTAGCTCCCTCATGGCGAAGAGGAGCTTTCGGAGCTCAGAGGAAACGTCGACCCTCTGCATGGCCATCCCAGGGGGCGCCACCAGGTCGGTGGGGGCAAAGCACAGGATCCCCCTCACACCGCAGGACCTGGCCCTCGCCACCAGGGGCTCGACCGCCTCGGCCGGGGTGCAAAGGATCAGCACGTCCACCCCTAAGCGGGACACCTCCTCCTCCAGCCTGTCGACGGGCAGGACCTCCAGGTCCCCGTAGCGTCTCCCCACCTTGGCCGGATCGGAGTCGAAGAGGGCGACCAGGCGGTGATCCCTGCCCTGCAGACCCCTGTAGGTGGCTAGCGCCGACCCTATGTTGCCCACCCCCACTATGGCCAGTCTGTGGACCTCAGAGTCCAGCAGGAACTCCTCCACCCTGGAGAGCAGCTCCTCCACCCCGTAGCCCACGCCCCGCTTGCCCATCTCCCCGAGGAAGGACAGATCCTTCCTTATCTGGGAGGGCTTAAGCCCCAGGAGATTTCCCATCTCCTCGGAGGATATCACCCTGACCCCCTGGGCTTTGAGCCTTCGAAGCAGGCGCTGGTAGAGGATCAGCCTCTCCAGGGAGGGCTCGGGAACCTTAGGCCTCATCCGCGCCCGGGAGCAGAGCTATCGCCTCTACCTCCAGGTCCACGCCCCGGGGGAGGTTGGAGACCTCCACGAAGGAGCGGGCTGGGAAGGACTCCCTGAACCTGGCGGCGTAAATCTTGTTGAAGTCGGAGAAGATCGACATGTCGCGGGCGAAGACGGTCACCTTTACCAGGTCGTCGAAGCTGCACCCGGCGGCCTTCAGGATCTCGTCCACGTTGTCCAGGACCCTCCCTATCTTCTCCTCGATGGTCCCCTCCACCAGCTGCCCCGTCTGGGGGTCCACCGGTATCTGCCCGGAGACGAAGAGGAAGGGACCCGCCTTCACCGCCTGGGAGTAGGGCCCCACCGCGGAGAAGGGCTTGCCCGTCGAGACCACTTCCTTCCTGGACATCCTGCGACCCACCTCCGAAGGTTACCTCAAAGGCCTGACCCTGGAGAGGCCCGCGAAGGCGCACTGCCCCTCGGCCATCTCGGCTATCCTGAGGAGCTGGTTGTACTTGCAGACCCGCTCAGACCTGGCGGGGGCCCCCGTCTTTATCTGGCCCACCCCCGTGGCCACCGCCAGGTCCGCTATGAAGGCGTCCTCCGTCTCGCCGGACCTGTGGGAGATGACGCAGGCGTAACCCCTCTCCCTGGCGAACCTCACCAGCTCCAGGGTCTCCGTCAGCGTCCCTATCTGGTTGAGCTTGACCAGGACCGCGTTGGCGACCCCCTCCCGGATCCCCCTCTCCAGGCGTTTGACGTTGGTGACGAAGACGTCGTCCCCCACCAGCTGAACCCTGCCGCCCAGCCTCTCGGTCAGAAGCCTCCAGCCCTCCCAGTCCTCCTCGGCCATGCCGTCCTCCAGGGAGACCACCGGGTAGGAGTCCACCAGGGAGGCGTAGTAGCTCACCATCTCCTCCGGGGACATCCTTAGCCCCTCCCCCCTGAGGTGGTAGAACCCGTCCTCGAAGAGCTCGGAGGCGGCAGCGTCCACGGCCAGGCTCACCTGCTCGCCAGGCCTGTACCCGGCCCTCTCTATGGCCTCCACCAGCACCTCCAGGGCCTCCCTGCTGGAGGAGAGGTCGGGGGCGAAGCCCCCCTCGTCCCCCACCGACGTGGAGAGCCCCCTGGACTTGAGCACCCTCTTGAGGGAGTGGTAGACCTCCACGCCCATGCGCAGGGCCTCCTGGAAGGAGGAGGCCCCGTGGGGGACTATCATGAACTCCTGGAGGTCCAGCCTGTTGTCCGCGTGGACCCCGCCGTTGATCACGTTCATCAGGGGAAGAGGGAGGAGGTAAGGCCCCACGCCGCCCAGGTAGGCGTAAAGCGGCAGGTCCAGGGCCGCCGAGGCCGCCCTGGCCACCGCCAGCGACACCGCCAGGATGGCGTTGGCGCCCAGGCGCTCCTTGTTCTCGGTGCCGTCGAGCTCCACCATGGTCCGGTCCACCAGGGCCTGATCCAGGGCGTCGAAGCCCACCAGCTCGGGGGCGATCTGGCAGTTCACGTTCTCCACAGCCTTGAGGACGCCCTTCCCCCCATACCTGTCGTCTCCGTCGCGGAGCTCCACCGCCTCGAAGGTCCCGGTGGAGGCGCCGGAGGGAACCGAGGCCACCCCTATCGCCCCGCAGTCCAGCCAGACCTCCGCCTCAACGGTGGGATTGCCCCTGGAGTCCAGGATCTCCCTGCCGTAGATCCCGACGATGGTGGTGTCGCACCCCATCAAACAGATCACCCCCACGGCAATTCCTCCTTTATTCTCCTGCCAGTAAGCATATAATAGGCCCTTTCGGCGATGTTAGCAACATGATCGCCCACCCGCTCCATGTGCCTGGCCGCGAGCAGCAGGCGAAAGTCCACCCCCTTCCTGCCGAAGAGCAGGCTGGAGTAGGCCTCGTCCACCCGCCTGTCCCTGGCGAAGACCTCCCTCGGGTCCACCTCCCCGTCGAAGGCGCGCCTGCAGTCGCGAAGCATCGAGGAGGTCTCCTCGAAAATGGACGAGAGCAAACCCCACTCCTCCCCCCTCACCGGTTCTCCCCCTTTGAGGACCAGCTTGGCCAGGTTGGTCGACTCGTCCCCTATCCTCTCCAGGTCAGTTATGGCCTTGAGGACGGTGAACACGAAGCGAAGGTCCTCCCTCACCGGATGGACCATGGCGAGCTGTCTGAGGCACTCCTCCTCTATCCGAAGCTCCAGGACGTCTATCGCGTCGTCCGACTCCACCACCCTCTGGGCCAAACCCGCGTCCCAGGAGGAGAGGCAGTCGAAGGCCGTCACGTACCTCTCTATGACCGCCCAGAACATCCCATCCAGCATGGACCTGAGCTTATCCCTGTCTACCTCCTCGTATCCCCTAGAGCTCCTCGACATCCCCCCGTCTCTCCTCCGACAGCACCTCGAAAAGCCCCCTCTCCCTGCCGCTCCTGAAGGCCTCGAACCCCGAAACCCTGACCAGGACCACCTTCCTGGGAAACCTCAGCTCCAGGACGTCTCCGGCCCTGACCTCCTTGCCCGGCTTGGCGGGGGCCCCGTTGACCAGCACCAGACCCATACCGCACATCTCCTGGGCCAGGCTCCTCCTCCTCACCAGGCCGCTGCTCTTGAGGAAGAGATCCAGCCTCATCTCCCCTCAGACCTCGAAGCGAAGCAGAGCCCCCACCTCGTCGTGCTCGCGAAGCAACGTGGGCCTTCCCAGGACCATCACGTCGGCGTTCTGGGCCAGGGCCAGGTGGATCATCTCCTCCAGCAGGTCGTCCACCAGGACGGCGCTGCCGCCGCACCCGGAGCACTCCTCCTCGTCCAGGCCCAGCGTCCCGCAGGAGGGACACATCACCCCCCTCGCCCTGTAGGGCTCGCCCACCACCAGCTGGTGGACCGCCCTGTAGTTCAGGGCCCTGACGACCCCCCTTAGCCCCCTGGCGGAGAGGGGGGACTCCATCACCGAGGCCACAGCCCTCTCCCCCTCCTCCCAGAAGTCCCTCATGCTCCTCTCCAGGTAGACCGACTCCACCGCCAGGGGGTCGAAGACCTCCCCCAGCTCCTCCAGCACCAAAGCCTCCGCGCCCAAGGGGGACAGGACCGGCTGGATCAGCTCGAAGAAGAGGGAGGCGTTCTCGGGAGATCCCCCCACCGCCACCCTGCGGAAGTCCCCGTCGGAGGCCCTCTCCACCGTGAGGGCCGCGAGGGCCTTGAAGTGGTCCAGAAGCTGCTGCTCCACCCACCTCTCTATCCTCCGGTCCTTGAGTCCATACCAGCCGCTGCTCTTGACCTTCCTGGGGACGTCCTCCCTCTCCACCGCCTCCAGAAGCCTCATCCTCCCCCCCTCGAAGGAGAAGAAGGCCGAGCGCTTGGGACTGACCACCGCTATGAGAGTCCTCCTGAAGGGCGTCAGGGTCGCGAGGAGGGGCGTAAGGTAGGGTCTACCCCTCAGGACCACCTGGCTGGGGACGGGCGCGGGAAGCGCCAACTCGCTGGTCCTGCCGGAGTCGAGGTCCACGAAGACCGCAAGCCCCCTGGGGAACTCCTCCGCCACGCCCCCCACGTACGGTGAGAGGGCCCTCTCGAGCCCCGAGAGCGCCTCCCTCCTCCCCTCGGGGCAAAGCTCCAGGGCCTCCCTGTAGAGGTTCTTGAGCTCAAGGGCCATCTCCCTGGGACCCCTCTTGGACCTGTCCAGGTCGGCGAAGAGGCTCAAGACCTGGGTGGAGTCCCCGAACGCCCGCAACAGCTCCCCGATGACCGCCTTCCTCACGCTCCCCACCTCCCTCTGGATGGCGTCCTCCTCCCCCGACAGGGGGACTAGTCCAGGAAGTCCCTGAGCTTCCTGCTCCTCATGGGATGACGAAGCTTCCTCAAGGCCTTGGCCTCTATCTGCCTTATGCGCTCCCTGGTCACCTTGAACTTCCTCCCCACCTCCTCGAGGGTGTAGGGCCTGCCGTCCTCCAGGCCGAACCGGAGCTTCAACACCTCCCTCTCCCTCTCGGTGAGCTCCCCCAAGAGCTCGGCGAGCTGCTCCTTGAGGAGCTTGTTGGCGGCGCTCTCCTCGGGGGAGGGGGTCTCCTTGTCGTCCATGAAGTCGCCCAGCTGGCTGTCCTCCTCCTCCCCTATGGGGGTCTCCAGCGATATGGGCTCCATCATGATCTTCTTTATCTCCTCCACCTTCTCCACCGGCATCCTGAGCTCCCTGGCTATCTCCTCGGAGGTGGGCTCCCTACCCAGCGCCTGGGCCATGTTCCTGGCCACCCGGTTCACCTTGTTCATGGTCTCCACCATGTGGACGGGGACCCTTATGGTGCGCGCCTGGTCGGCTATGGCCCTGGTGATGGCCTGCCTTATCCACCAGGTGGCGTAGGTGCTGAACTTATAGCCCTTGCGGTAGTCGAACTTCTCCACCGCCCTTATGAGGCCCAGGTTGCCCTCCTGGATGAGGTCGAGGAACAAAAGCCCCCGGTTGACGTACTTCTTGGCCACGCTCACCACCAGCCTGAGGTTGGCCTCTATCAGCCTGCGCTTGGCCTCCTCGTCCCCCTGCTCGACCCTCCTGGCGAGCTCCACCTCCTCCTCGGGGGTGAGAAGCTCTATCTTCCCTATCTCTCGCAGGTACATCCTAACGGGGTCGCTCGAGGCGGCATCTATCCTCCCCTCCTCCTCTTCCTCCTCCAGGATCTCCTCCAGGCTCTCGGGGATCTCCTCGGCCCTGGGCGCTATGGCCTCGGCCCTCTCCCCCTCCAGCACCTCGAGCCCCAGCTCGCTGAGGTTCAGGTAGAGGGCGTCCAGCGTCTCGGCGTTCACCGAGTCGGAGGGCAAAAACCTCTCTATGTCGTCGTAGGTGAGGTATCCCTTCCCCTTACCCTCCTTTATGAGCTCCTTGAAGGCCTCGCTACCCTCGATCTCGGCGAAGAGGTCCTCCTCCGGCTGGACTTCCAGCTCCTCCAGGGGGTAGTCCCCCTCGCCGCCCGGACCCCTCCTGTCCTCCCAATCGTCAGCCCTCTCCAGCATACTCCCATGCACCTCCACGGCCTAAGCCAGGCCGATCTTGCGACCGCCCAGCAACTTGGACAGCTCCCCCATCCTCAGGAGCTCCTCGGCGGTGGCCATCCCGGAGACCGCCCTGCGCCTGAGCTCCTCGTACTCCTCCCTGAGCCTCTTGAGCCTGAGCAGCTCCGCCACCTCAGAGAGCCCCTCCTCCCCCGAAAGGTGGGGGAGGAACAGCTCCTCCCAGCTTCGCGCCCCCAGGGCGCAAAGCCTCGAGAGCTCCTCCAGCTCCCCCTCGGATAGCTCCTCGTCCCTGACCAGCCTGGACAGGAGCTCGTCCCCTCTGGCGAAGGAGAGCTCCGGGTCGGCCCTGAGCAGAGCCTCCCTGCCGCCCGGGTGGGAATGCCAGAGGTACGCGATGAGGGGCCTGAGCTCCACGGCACCTCTCCCACCTCCCCGACGCACCCGGGAGGGCGCCCCGGGCGCCGTCCCCTCGCCCCTTTCCTTAGAGGATACCACAAAGCCCTCCAGCGACGAGCGCGACAGGCCAAGCGCCAGCGACAGCCTCCTGAGGGCCACCTCCCTGAAGGGCTCGTCCATGGAGAGGAAGAGGGGGGCTATGGCCTCCAGGATCTCCCTGGTGGACGAGCCAGACCTCTCCCTGAGGGATACGACCAGGAAGTCCACCACGTCGAGGGACTCCTCCAGCAGGGCCGAGAAGGCCCTGGGCCCGAACTCGCGAGCGAAGCTGTCCGGGTCGTGCCCCTCCGGGAGCCGCACAGCCCTCACCTCAAGGCCGCTTCCCAGGAGGAGGGAAAGACCCCTCAAGGAGGCCTTATGCCCCGCCAGGTCGGCGTCGTAGCACAAATACACCCTCTTCACCATCCTCGAGAGGACCCTCGCCTGTTCCTCCGAGAGGGCGGTGCCCAGGGAGGCCACCGTCTCCCCGAAGCCGAGGCGGTGAAGGGTCAGGGCGTCCATGTAACCCTCCACCAGGATGGCGCAGCCCTTCCTCCTCATGTGCTCCCTGGCCAGGTTCACGGGGTAGAGGACCCTGGACTTGTCGAAGAGCGGCGTGGTGGGGGTGTTCAGGTACTTCGGCTCCTCCCCCTGGATCGACCTCCCCCCGAAACCCAGAAGCCTCCCCGAAGGGCCCCTTATGGGGAAGATCACCCTGCCCCTGAAGAGGTCCTTCAACCCCGTCTTGCCCTCCACGGCCAACCCCGAGAGCAGGATCTGTCGGTCGCCGAAGCCCCTGGCCCTGAGGCGGGAGACCAGGGCGTCGAAGGCCAGGGGGGCAAAGCCCAGCTCGAAGAGCCTAAGGTCTTCCCCCTCGACGCCCCTGCTCCTCAGGTACTCCAGAGCCGGCCTGCCCGAGGGGGAAAAGAGCGCCTCCTTGAAGAAGGAACAAGCCTCCTCGTTTAGCGCCCCCAGCGAAGAGGCGGGGGAGGCCTCGCCGAGGGCCAAGTCCTTCACCTCGATCCCGCAGCGTCCCGCCAGCTCCAGCAGGGCCTCCCTGAAGGTGAGCCCCTCCATCTCCTGGAGGAAAGTGATGACGTCCCCGTGCTTGCCGCAGCCGAAGCAGTGGAAGGAGCGAAGGTCGGGGGAGACGTAGAAGGAGGGGGTCCTCTCCTGGTGGAAGGGGCAGAGGGCTTTGTACCCCCTGCCCGACCTCCTCAGGTTCACGTACTCCGAGACCAGGTCCACTATGTCGACCCTCTCCTTAACCAGCTCCACCAGGTCCCTCAGGGAAGCGCCCAAAGGCTCACCACCTCAGGGAAAAAGGGCCTGTCCGGAGGCGCTCCGCGCCCCCCAGGACAGGCCTCCATCGCGCCAGAGCCCACCCCTCGTTCAGCCCAGCATGAAGGGGGCGAAGACCACGGCGATTATGGACATGAGCTTTATCAGGATGTTGAGCGACGGACCGGCGGTGTCCTTGAAGGGGTCTCCCACCGTGTCGCCCACCACGGCGGCCGCATGGGGTGGGGTCTTCTTGCCCCCGTAGTGGCCCTCCTCTATGTACTTCTTGGCGTTGTCCCAGGCGCCGCCCGCGTTGGCCATGAAGATGGCGAGCATCACCCCGCTGACTATGGAACCCCCGAGCATGCCGCCCAGCGCCGCAGGCCCCATGAAGTAGCCCACCGCCAGGGGGGCCAACACCGCCATGAGCCCGGGGATCACCATCTCCCTCAGCGCAGCCCTGGTGCTTATGTCGACGCAGCGCTCGTAGTCGGGGGAGGCTTTGCCCTCGAGAAGCCCCTCTATCTCGCGGAACTGGCGCCTGACCTCCTCGACCATGGAGTAGGCGGCCCTGCCCACCGCCTGAAGGGCGAAGCTGGAGAAGAGGAAGGGCAACATCCCTCCCACCAGCGCGCCCGCCATGACGCGAGCGTCCATCAGGTCGATGGCCTTGAGGCCCGTGGCGGTGGCGTAGGCGGCGAAGAGCGACAGGGCCGTGAGGGCCGCAGACCCTATGGCCAGCCCCTTCCCTATGGCGGCGGTGGTGTTCCCTATCGCGTCCAGCCTGTCGGTGATCCTCCTGACCTCGGGGGGCATGTGGCTCATCTCGGCTATGCCGCCCGCGTTGTCGGCTATGGGGCCGTAGGCGTCGACGCTCAGGGTCATCCCAGTTATGGAGAGCATCCCCACGGCGGCGCAGGCGATGCCGTAGAGGCCGCCGAACTTATAGGAGAGGAAGGTGGCAGCCGCTATCAGCAGGGTGGGGACGGAGGTGGAGTACATCCCCACGGATATCCCCATGATCAGGTTGGTGGCCGGCCCGGTCAGGGAGGCCTCGGCGATGCGCCTCACGTGCGAGTAGGCGGAGGAGGTGAAGTACTCGGTCACGTAGCCTATGGCAACCCCTGCCACCACCCCGGACACCACGGCCCAGAAGAGCTTCATGTCGCCCATCACCGCCGGGGTGAGCACGAAGGCCCCACCCATGACCAGGGCGCCGGTGACCAGGTTCCCGGTCTGCAGGGCCTTCTGAGGGTCGGAGCTCTCGTCCTTTATCTTGACGAAGTAGGTCCCCACGGCGGCGGCCACTATCCCGAGGCCCGCGAGCAGGAGCGGATAGACCACCCCCCTGGCGCCGAAGACCACGGCGCCCACGCTCATGGCGGCTATTATGGAGTTGACGTAGGACTCGAAGAGGTCGGCCCCCATGCCGGCTATGTCGCCCACGTTGTCGCCCACGTTGTCGGCTATGACGGCGGGGTTGCGGGGGTCGTCCTCAGGGATGCCCGCCTCCACCTTGCCCACCAGGTCGGCCCCCACGTCGGCGGCCTTGGTGTATATCCCACCGCCCACGCGGGCGAAGAGCGCTATGGAGCTGGCCCCGAACCCGAAGCTGGTCACCAGCGTGGCGTCCCTGAAGATCAGGTACAGGGCGGTTATGCCCAGGATGCCAAGGCCCACCACCGACATCCCCATCACCGTGCCGCCCGAGAAGGCTATCTCCAGGGCCCTGTTTACGCCCATGGTGGCGGCGAAGGAGGTCTTGCCGTTGGCCCTGGTGGCTATGCTCATCCCCACCCATCCGGCCAGGCCGCTCAGCGACGCCCCGACGGCGAAGCAGACGGCCGAAGCGTAGGAGACCTTCCAGGCCAGGACCCCGGCGACCACCAGGACGAAGGGTATCAACACCGTGTACTCCCGCCTGAGGAAGGCCATGGCGCTCCTGTTTATTATCCTGGAGAGCTCCTCCATGCGCTCCACCTCCACCTTGAAGGAGAGCACCTTGAGCGCGCTCTTCCAGGCGAACCAGAGAGCTAAGACGCCGCTTAAGCCTACCAGGACCACCGCGCCCACTTCCATCGAGCGAACCCCCTCCCGAGAGCTTAGACTAAGCGCGAAAATATAATGGCGGGCCTGAGAGGAGTCGAACCTCCAACCTACGGTTTAGGAAACCGTCGCTCTGTCCTCTTGAGCTACAGGCCCACCAGCATCGACCATAATACCACAAAGCCCTCCACCGTTCAAGGGAGAAGGAGAAAACCGCCCCCTCAGCGGCCGAAAGGACAGAAGCGCTCGAGCCCGTAGAGCTCTGCTATGCCGGCCACGGAGACCCCGTAGAAGATCGTCCTCCTGCCCACCGCGAGTCGCCCGAAGGTGCCGTTCACGGCGGTGCCTTTTGCCATACCAGGATACCGCATCGCCGCGTTCAGGGAGGATATCAGAACTGCCCTCCGGAAGCTCGTCTCGGCGGGCATGTCCAGGATCTCCCCCAGGGACAGGACGGCCTCGCCGGGCTCGTCCGTGTGGGCCTGGCCCCTAGAACCCCCGAAGGGGGCCTCCACCATCACCTCCCTGCCCCTGAGCAGGAGGAAGTCGTCGCGACCGGGATCCCCTATGGCCTCGCGGGGGCTCAGGCTACTGGCCGACAGCACCTGCACCCCTTGGTCGCCGCTCAGGCCGTGCTCCTCGAGCAGAGCGCGAAACCTGACCCTCAGGTCCTCGTAGAAACCCAAAGCGCACCCCCCCTCCAGCGCCGCGATCGGTCGATCGCACCCGGGAGGGGCGCCTAGCCCGTGAACCCCAGGGATCTGAGGAGATCCGCCAGCTCCTCCAAACTCCTGAAGGTCAATGCCTCCTCCTTCCTCGGCCTCCTCACCACCCACACCCTTATCCCCATCTCCAGGGCGGGCTCCACCTTGTCCCGAAAGCCTCCCGCATCGCCGCTCTCCTTCGTGAGAAGGTGCTCTATCCTCCACATCCTGTAGAGGGAGGCGTTGAGGTCCCTGGGGAAGGGGCCCTGCATGGCCACCAGGTGGGAGGGGGGTATCCCCAGGTCCAGAGAGCGCCTTATGGAGTCGGGGCTCGGGAGCACCCTAGCGTAGACCCTGGAGGGCCCGATCTCCCTCACCAGGACCCCCAGGTTCTTTACCCCCACCGCCAGGAAGACGTTACCCCTCTCCTTCGAGAGCAGGCGCGCCGCCTCCTCGAAGGATTCGCACTCCAGCAGCCCCTCCGTCGAGGACTTCCCCCTCTCGAACCTGACGTAGGGGACCTCGGCCCTCCTCGAGGCCTCCAGGGCCGCGCGGGAGGCCGAGACCGCGTAGGGGTGCGAGGCGTCCACCACCAGCCTGACCCCCCTGGAGGCCATGAGCTCTAACATCTCCTCCGGCCCCAGAGGTCCCTCCAGGAGGTCCACCCCCGGCAGGTCCGAGAAGGAGGCCCTCCCGTAGGGGGTGGCCACCGACAGCACCACCGGAAGTCCCAGGCCCCGCAGGAACAGGGCGATCTCCCTGGAGTCGCTCGTACCCCCCAGGACCCAGATCAAACCCTGTACCCCCTCGGGGTTATCAGGCGCCCGTCCACCACCTTCGTGGCGGAACTCCCCACCACCGCCAGGCTCGACATGTCCAGCTCCATGCCCGACAGGCCCTCCAGGTCGGTGATGAGGACCTCCTGCCCCTCCTCCCTCATGGCGTTCTTGACCACCCCGCACGGGGTGGATGGACTCCTGTAGAGGGACAGGACCTCGCAGGCCCTCCTGAGCCTATCCCTCCTCCCCCTGCTCCCGGGGTTGTAGAGGCAGACCACGAAGTCGCCCATCCCAGCCCCGCGAAGGCGCCCCTCTATGGTCTCCCAGGGGGTCAGAAGGTCGCTGAGGCTCACGAAGGCCACGTCGTGCCCCAGAGGGGCTCCCAAAAGCGCCGAGGCCGCGAGCGCCGCCGTCACCCCCGGCACCACCTCCACCTCGACCCCGGCTCCCAGGGCCAGCTCCAGTGCCAAGGAGGCCATGCCGTAGACCGTGGCGTCCCCCCCGCTCAGGAGAGACACCCTCCTCCCCCTCAGGGCCAGCTCCACCGCCCTCGAGGCCCTGGCCACCTCCTCCCCCATCCCGAAGGGCTCGACCTCCTTCCCCTCGAGCAGGTCCTCCACCATGGACAGGTAGGGCCCGTAGCCCAGGACCACCTCGCTTCCCCCTATGACCTCCATGGCCTTGAGCGTCATGTGCTCCCTCTTGCCAGGCCCTATTCCGACCACAAAGAGAGCCCCTCTCCCCAAAGCCTTACCCTCCTCCCGAAGAGCGAGACCACCACGCCGCCGAAGACCCTCCTCCGGAGGATCTCCCTCCCCCCCGGGGTCAGCGCCCTGGCCGCGGGCTCCGCGACCCCAGGAAGCCCCAGCAGCCTGAGGGCAGCTCCGGAGACCTCCCTCGCCTCCCCCAGGGCCTCCCGGGGGAGCAAGACCAGCTCCAAAGACCTCTCAGCCGCCACCCGATAGAGGGAGCCCTCACCCCTCTTCAAATCCGCCGAGGCCAGACAGCGCAGGCTTTCCTCCCTCAGGGAGGCCTCCTCCAGCGCCCTCCTGAGGGCTAAGCCTATGGCCTCCGCCGAGGTCCCCCTCCTGCAGCCAACCCCCGCCACCACGCTCCTGGGGACCAGCCGAACCCAGGGGAGGTCCGCCCC